>JANLYV010000421.1:0-5575 GCA_031365825.1 Rubrivivax sp.
CGGCGTTCGGCGAAGACTTCGAGCTCGGCCGGCCCCAGCACTTTGTGCGCAAAGCGTTCACCGCGGCGCGCGAAGGTGCTCGTGATACGACGCACATCGCAGATGTCGGTGCCGATGCCAAAGATCATGCGTGGGTGCTAACGTGCGACGTACGCGCCGTGGATGCAGCGCAGGTAGTCGCGCACGGTGGCGGCCAAGCCCAGCTCCAGCGCGTCGGCCACCAGCGCGTGGCCGATCGAGACTTCGAGCACACCGGGCACCGTGCGCAGGAAGTCGCCGAGGTTGGCGCGGTTGAGGTCGTGGCCGGCGTTCACACCCAGGCCCAGCGCGTTCGCTGCGCGTGCGGCTGCGGCGAAGCGTTCGAGCTGCGCCGCCTGCTGCGCCGTGCCGTGCGCCGCGGCGTAGGGCTCGGTGTAGAGCTCGACGCGGTCAGCGCCCACCGCCGCCGCCAGCGCCATCGCTTCGGGCGCGGCGTCCATGAAGAGGCTGACCCGTACGCCCAGCACCTGGGCTTCGGCAATCAGCGGCCGTAGGCGCGTGGCCTCGGCGGCCAGATCCCAGCCGTGGTCGGACGTGAACTGGCCTTCGCTGTCGGGTACGAAGGTGCACTGCTGCGGCCGCAGCGTGCGCACGTAAGGCATCAGGTTCTGGTACGGGTTGCCTTCGATGTTGTATTCGGCCTGCGGCCAGGTCTTCAGCAGCGCGGCGATGTCGTGCACGTCGCTGGCGCGAATGTGGCGCTCGTCCGGCCGCGGGTGCACGGTGATGCCATGCGCGCCGGCCTCCAGGCACCAGGTCGCGGCTTGCATCACGCTCGGAATGCCGAGGTGGCGCGTATTGCGCAGGTGCGCCACCTTGTTGACGTTGACCGAGAGCGCGGTGCCGCTCGTGCGCGCTTGGCTTTCGGGGGCAACGAGTGGGTTCATGTCGGGCGTTATTCGGATGGGGTGATGCTTCAGGCAGGGGCCAGCAGCTTGTGCACCGACTGCATCACGTGGCGTGTGCGCAGCGGCGTCGAGCCCAGATGATATTGAAGCAGGCCGCGCAAGGGGCCACGCAGCGCGGCCGCCGCCGGCGCCGCGGCGCGGGTGATGGCGTCAAGGTCGCCCGCGACCAGCGCGCTCTCCACGTCGAGCAGGGCCTGGCCGCTGATGCCGCCGCCCGACACCGGCGCTACGCCGTGTTCAGCTTCGAGCGTGTAGTGCGCGGCGGCCTGCACCGGCGCGGTGGTCGAAGTCACCAGGCTCAACTCGGGTAACCAGCCCAGTTCACGCAGCAGCTTCAGCTCAAACGCGCGCAGCGCCCGCTGCGACGCCGCGTCATCGATGGCCGACAGTGCGGCCAAGGTCTGCTCGTAGGCCTCGAACAGCGGCGGATGTGCGTCTTCGCGCGGCAGCAGCTTGAGCACCAGTTCGTTGATGTAGAAGCCGGCGAAGAGCGCCGCGCCGGCGATGTGCGGCACGCCGCCGGCCCATTCGGCACTGCGCAGGTTGTGCACTTCGTGGCTGTCGTCAGTCGGCGCGCGGCCCAGCTGCACATGGAGGCGCTGGAACGGCATCAACACCGGGCGCAGCTGCGAGTAGGGGCGCTTGGCGCCTTTGGCGGCGACCACCAGCCGGCCGCGTTCACGCGTGAAGAGCTCGACGATCAGGCTGCTTTCGCTCCAGTCGTGGCGATGCAGAACGTAAGCGGCCAGCGGCGTTGTCGGCGTGCTCTTGCGTTTATTCGTAGCCATAGCTGCGCAGGTGGGCCTCGTCATCGGCCCAGCCCGAGCGCACCGCGACCCAGAGTTCGAGAAAGATCTTGGCATCCATCAGCCGTTCGAGCTCTTGCCGGGCTTCACTGCCGATGCGTTTCAGCCGCTCGCCACCCTCGCCGATGATCATGCCCTTGTGGCCGTCGCGCTCGACGACGATGGTCGCGGCGATGCGGCGCAAGCGGCCTTCCTCTTCGAACTTGTCGATCACCACCGTCGAGGTGTAGGGCAACTCGTCACCGGTCAGGCGGAAGAGTTTTTCGCGGATGATCTCGGCGGCGAGGAAGCGGTCACTGCGGTCGGTCAGAGCATCTTCTTCGTACAGCCAGGCCTGCTCGGGCAGGTAGCGCTCGAGGATGCCGAAGAGCCGCTCGACATCGGCCGCCTTGTGCGCCGACATCGGCACGAACTCGGCAAAGGCATGGCGCTCTTGCATCTTCTTCAACCAGGGCAGCACGCTGTCGCGGCGCGGCACGGCGTCAAGCTTGTTGGCGATCAGCATCGCAGGCGTTCCTGTTGGCAGCAGCGACAGCACTTTCTCGTCAGGCGCGGAAAAGCGGCCGGCTTCGACGACGAACAGCACGACGTCGACGTCGGCCAGCGACGCAAGCACCGTGCGGTTGAGCGTACGGTTCAGTGCCGCGGCGTGCTGCGTCTGGTAGCCGGGTGTGTCGACGAAGACGAACTGCGTCGCCGCCCGCGTGCGCACGCCGGTGATGCGGTGGCGCGTGGTCTGCGCCTTGTTCGAGGTGATGCTGATCTTCTGGCCGACCAGGGCGTTCAACAAGGTCGACTTGCCGACGTTGGGGCGGCCGACGATGGCGACGAGGCCGCAGCGGGGTGGAACAGGTGGCGTGGTCATGGGTGCGCTCGATGTCGAGCCCGGTACGGTCGTGTCAAGAGCGTAGCGCGCTGCCGGGGCGGTCGCTCGCCTTCAGCGCTTCGAGCAGCCGCCGCGCGGCTTCCTGCTCGGCCATGCGGCGCGAACGGCCTTCGCCGCGCTCGGCCACCGACAGTGCCGGCACCGAGACTTCGACTTCGAAGGTCTGCGCATGGGCCTGGCCGCGGGTGCCGACGATGCGGTAGCCGGGCACGGCCAGGCGGCGTGCCTGCAACCATTCTTGCAGCTCGGTCTTGGCGTCCTTGGTCCAGCGCTCGATGTCGCCGGCGTCGATGAGCTCACCGAACAGGCGCTGCACCAGCGCCTGTGCACTGTCGTAGCCGCCGTCGAGGAAAGTCGCGCCGATCACCGCTTCCAGCGCGTCGGCCAGGGTGGAAGGGCGCTGCGCGCCGCCGCTCTTGAGTTCGCCATCGGACATGCGCAAGTCCTCAGGCAGGCCCAGGGCCACGGCCACGCGATGCAGGCTGTCTTCACGCACGAGGTGGGCGCGCACACGCGACAGGTCACCTTCGTCGGAGCCGGCAAAACGCTGAAAGAGCATGGCCGAGATCACCGTGCTGAGCACGGCGTCGCCGAGGAATTCGAGCCGCTCGTTGTGGTCGGCACCGAAGCTGCGATGCGTCAGCGCCCGGGTCAGCAGGCGCGGTTGCGCGAAGCTGTAGCCAAGGCGCTGCTGCAGGCGGTCGGGCGTGGGGTCCATCGTGGGCTCGGCCGGCCCCGGCAGGGGCCGTGGCGATCAGCGTGATCGCCCTTCGTACTTCAGCAGCACGTAGACGATGCCGTAGATCGGCACTTCCTTGTTGTAGGCGAACTTGATCACCACCCGTTCGTTCTCTTTGGTGATCTCCAGGTCTTTGGCGGTGATGGAGCTGATGGAATATTCGATGTTGCTCTGCTTCTCGAACGCGATCCGCGCCTCACCCACCGTGGCCGGCGACGATGCCGCAATCTTGTCCACCGCACGCTGGATCGTGTAGTACTCGTTCAACGTCGGCAAGGTACGCACCAGCACATAGCCGAAGAAGCCAATCAGCATGCCCCAGAACAAGAGGCCGAACATCGTCAGGCCCCGCTGCGTTGAGCGGCTGCGGGTGCGGGTAGTCAAACGCATGCACGATTCTCCTGTCTGGCCCGGCCCGGCATGCCGACGCTGATCAATGGAAGCCGCCGATCCTGCCCAGGTTGCCGAAATTCATCCACACGAAGAAGGCGCGGCCCACGATGTTCTCGTCGGGCACGAAGCCCCAATAGCGCGAGTCCTGCGAATTGTCGCGGTTGTCACCCATCATGAAGTAGTGCCCGGCCGGCACTTTGCAGGTCACGCCTTCCAGCGTGTAGCGGCAACTCTCATGGTGCGGGAAACTCTTCAGGTCGGACCCGTACGCGGCCTGCAGCCGCGGGTTGACCAGGATCTTGTGTTCGGCCGCGCCGAGCTTCTCGCTCCACTGCGGTGAGTAGCGCAGGCTGTCTTCGTCGTAATACTCGCCCAGCGCCGCCGTGGGCACCGCCTGGCCGTTGATCGTGAGCTTCTGGTTGAGGTAGGCGACCTCGTCGCCGGGTATGCCGACCACGCGCTTGATGTAGTCCAGCCGCGGGTCGGGCGGGTAGCGAAAGACCATCACATCACCACGTTGAGGCTCATGGTTGGCGATGATCTTCTTGTTGATCACCGGCAGCCGCACGCCGTAGTGGAATTTGTTGACAAGGATCAGGTCGCCTACCAGCAGCGTGGGGATCATCGAGCCGGAAGGAATCTTGAACGGCTCGAACAGGAACGAGCGCAAGAGGAAGACGATGAGGATCACCGGGAACAGGCCGGCCGTCCAGTCGAGCCACCAGGGCTGGGCCAGCAGCGTGGCCTTGGCGGCAGTGACATCACCGTCGACCTTGGCTATGCCCATCTTGGCCAGGCCGGCGCGGCGTGCGGCGTCTTGCTGTTCGAGTGCGGCCGCAGCGGCTTCACGCGCCGGGCGGAAGCGGAAACGTTCGGCCAGCCAGTACAACAATGTGACCGTTGTGAGCATGAACAACAGCAGTGAGAAGTTGCCCGTCCATTGGCCGAGGAACCAGCCGCCGAGGTAGACGACCAGGGCGCCGTAGAGCGCAGCAGTGAGTGAACTCATCGAGCGTGTGTCTTCAGTCATCGACCTGGAGGATGGCGAGGAATGCCTCTTGCGGCACTTCGACAGCGCCGATCTGCTTCATGCGCTTCTTGCCGGCTTTCTGCTTCTCGAGCAGCTTCTTCTTGCGCGTGATGTCACCGCCATAACATTTTGCCAGCACGTTCTTGCGCAAGGCCTTGATGTTCTCACGCGCAATGATGTTGGCGCCGATGGCCGCCTGGATCGCCACGACGTACATCTGGCGGGGGATCTGCTCGCGCATCTTGGCCGCCACCGCGCGGCCGCGGTACTGGCTCTGCGCGCGATGCACGATGATGCTCAACGCGTCGACGCGGTCGCCGTTGATCAGCAGGTCGACCTTCACGACATCGGCCGCGCGGTACTCCTTGAACTCGTAGTCCATCGAGGCATAACCGCGCGACACCGACTTCAGCTTGTCGAAAAAATCGAGCACGATCTCGGCCAGCGGCAGCTCGTAGGTCAGCATCACCTGGCGGCCGTGGTAGGCCATGTTCATCTGCTGGCCGCGCTTCTGGTTGCACAGCGTCATCACCGGCCCGACCGAGTCTTGCGGCATGTACAGGTGCACCGTGACGATGGGCTCGCGGATCTCTTGAATGCGCCCGGCATCCGGGATCTTGCTCGGGTTCTCGACCTGCATCACGCTGCCGTCGTTGAGCTCGACTTCGTAGACCACGCTCGGTGCCGTGGTGATGAGGTCCTGGTCGAACTCGCGCTCCAGCCGCTCCTGCACGATTTCCATGTGCAGCAGGCCGAGGAAGCCGCAGCGAAAGC
>JANLYV010000280.1:0-7142 GCA_031365825.1 Rubrivivax sp.
CTCTAGGGAAAATTCTCTTCAAACCAAGGAGGTTCACAGGGGCTGATCGGCCGCAAACCCGCGCCACGTCTAGAGAAACTGCCTTCCGGTACGACGACTCGCCTCGGGCGCAACGTTGTACATGCAGCAGCGGTATTACGATCCGATTGCGGGGAGGTTCCTCAGCGTTGATCCTGTGACGACGGATGCGAAGTCAGGCGGAAACTTCAACCGCTACCACTACGCGAACAACAACCCGTATAAGTTCAAAGACCCTGATGGGCGATTTCCTTGGGGAATCGTTGCTGGTATCGCCGTCGAGATCGGCTACCAAATGACCGTCGAAGGCAGATCGATTGGCAACTTGGACGTCTCGAATATTCTCGTTGCCGGCGCCATTGGTGCGATCCTTCCTGGAGCAGGTTCAGCGGCAATTCACGGGGCACAGGCTGTACCAAAGGTGGCACAGGCAATGCGAGCGCTGAACACCCTATCAGGCAAGGCTGCCAACACGACGAACCGCGCTGCAAAGACTGCTGATGCCATGGCTCGAAATACGGAGAAGGCGGCTAAGGCGGTCGGGGACGCGGCCGCAGATGCCACTAAGGCAGGCGCCGGTGTTGCACTTAAGAACGAAGTTCAAAACGCGGTGAACAGCGAGCAGGCCAAGGCGAACGATCCTAAGTCGGAGCCCCCGCCACCGCCGCCAAAGGAGAATCCGCGATGAGTGCGGGAAAGCTGTTGGCGTGGATCTCGGGGATAGCGTGTTGGGCTGCAGCTATCGTTTTGATTGGCCTCACTTCCTCCGCAATAAGGCAAAGTAGTGGCGATGTTGTCTACGTAGTCAACGCAGCATTCCTGTTGTTTGGTGGCGTGTCGATCGGAAGATCAGTGTCTATTTGGATCGAACGCCGAATGACTGGTGCTCGGGAGTAGCGCGCTGATCACCCCTTGCGCCTGGCCTGAGCCTTCTTGCCCTTGTCCTCGGGGCTGATGAACCCGATAGGCCGCTTGGGCGGATCGGGCGGCGTCATGAGTTCGCGCAGGGCGTCGAAGACTTCTCTGAGCTGGTTGCGCGTGTTGCGGCTGAAAGTGTCGTGGTTCATGGCCAGCGCTTCGGTCTTGTCTTCCAAATCGGCCAGCCGCTTGGCCAGGTCCGCGTGCAGGGTGCTGGCCTGCTTCAGCCGCACGAAGGCGCGCACGACATAGATGCCCATCTCCACCGCACGCGCTGAGGCCAGCACATTGGCCGCCTGGATGGCGCCGTGCTCGGTGAAGGCATAGGGCATCGACTTGGAAAACTTCAGCTTCTGGAGGTGATCACAACTTGTGATCACCTCGGCCTTCTCGGCCGGCGTGAGCGCGAACATGAAATCCATCGGGAAGCGCTCGGCATTGCGCTTGACGGCTTGGTTCAGGGTGCGGGTGTCCACGCCGTAGAGCTCGGCCAGATCGGCGTCGATGATCACCTTCTGCTCGCGCACGACGAGGATGCGGCTCTCGATGCGCGGCAGCATCACGGCCGCGTCAGCGGCGCCGGTAGCCCCGCTCACTTGACCGCTGCCCTGGCGGCTTGCTTGACCGTCGGCCTTGCGGCGGCCTTCACCAACGGCTTGGCCGCCACCGTGGCCGGCGCCTTCGCCACCACGGCTGCTGCGGGCGCGGCCTGCCTGGCCACCTGGGCACGCTCGGCCAGCCCGGGCGCAGACCATTTGTGCGCCACATGCTTGAGCAGCAGCCCTTCGAGCACCGCGCGGGCCACGGCCTTCTCATCTGGGGTGAGCTGGTTCATGGCCTCGAACTGCAGCTTCAGGTCCTCATCGGGTCCACGCTCGGCATCCTCGAACAGCAGCCAGTCGGTCGATACCGAAAACGCCTTGGCGATCTTCTTCAAGCCTTCAAGAGACGGCTGCGCGCTGCCGGCTTCGTAGCGCTTGATCTGGTTGACGTGCAGGCCGACCTGGTCGGCCACGTCTTGCTGGGTCCAGTCGCGCTCGCGGCGCAACTGGATAAGCCGGGCTGACAAGCTCATGGGGCACAAGGTGGCAATGGCGATGTGCATAGGCTAAGTCCCGGCTTGCGGCGGTCTGTGAAGTGGCTTGACTTTACAACCGATACAGATTCTAAAATAGTACCTATACGGGTTCTTCAAGAAAAAAGCCCCCTTGCCTTGCTCGGGAATCCGTCGGAGAGCCCCCGCCATGCCCCGCATCCCCGAGCCCGAGATCGAGCGGCTAAAAATTGAGGTGTCGGTCGAGCGCCTGGTCGCGGCCTCGGGCACCCTGCTGAAGAAGTCGGGCAAGGACTGGCTGGGTCGGTGCCCGTTCCATGAGGACGACACGGCAAGTCTTGTCGTGACGCCGGGCAAGAACCTGTGGCACTGCTTCGGCTGCGGCATCGGCGGCGGACCGATTGATTGGGTGATCAAGCGCCAGGGGGTGAGCTTCCGGCACGCGGTGGAGCTGCTGCGCGAGGGGGTCACCCCTTTAGCTGCTGAGGGTGTGGCGGTGAAGCGCAGCACCGTGCGGGCCCTGCCGCCGCCGGTGGCCTTCGATGCCGACGACCAGGCGCTCTTGAACCAGACCGTGGGCTACTATCACGAGCGCTTGCTGGCAACCACCGAGGCGGCCGAGTACCTGGCCGCGCGCGGCCTGGCGCACCCGGAGCTGGTGGCGCACTTCAAGCTGGGCGTGGCCGACCGGACGCTGGGCCTGCGGTTGCCGGAGAAGAACCGCAAGGCCGGCGCCGACATCCGGGCGCAGCTGCAGAAGATCGGCCTGATCCGCGACAGTGGGCATGAGCACTTCAACGGCTCGCTTGTCGTGCCGGTCTTCGACGAGGCCGGCAACGTGGTGGAGGTTTACGGTCGCAAGCTGCTTGACAACCTGCGTGCGGGCACGCCCAAGCACCTGTACCTGCCGGCGCGCGAAAGCAGATCGCGGGGTGTGTTCAACGCCGCGGCGCTGCAGGCCAGCAAAGAAATCATCCTGTGCGAAGCCTTGATCGACGCGCTGACGTTCTGGTGCGCGGGATACCGCAACGTCACCGCCGCCTATGGAATCGAAGGCTTCACCGACGAGCACGTGCAGGCCTTCAAGCGCCACGGCACCGAGCGTGTGCTGATCGCCTACGACCG
The DNA here is from genome assembly GCA_031365825.1 of Rubrivivax sp. Taxonomy (GTDB): domain Bacteria; phylum Pseudomonadota; class Gammaproteobacteria; order Burkholderiales; family Burkholderiaceae_C; genus Rubrivivax. Next base: position 3,116 of record JANLYV010000280.1, read on the forward strand.
CGACGACGCCGGCGAGCGCGGGGCGGCCAAGGTGGCCGAAGTGTTGATGGCCCAGGGCATCGAGTGCTTCCGTGTGCAGTTCCCCAAGGGCATGGACGCCAACGAGTACGCGCTGAAGGTGACGCCTGCGGCCAAGTCGCTGGGGCTGCTGATCCGAAAAGCTGTATGGCTTGGCAAGGGCAGCGCGCCAGAGCGCGCCGCACCGGGGCCGCTTGAGGTCGCAGATTGCGACATCAAACCGCTGGCCCCGGCCGAGGTGGTCACAGATCGTGATCACCCTGCCGAGAGCCCTTCCTTAGCCGCTGCACCAGCGGCCGAGCCGCCGCAGGCCGAGATCGACGGCGACACGCTGCGCCTGGCCGCGGGTGCGCGAACGTGGCAGGTACGAGGCCTGCCCAAAGTCAACCCCGGCGCGAGCATGAAGCTCAATGTGCGCGTGCAAGGCGCTGACGCAGCGCTGCACGTAGACAGCGTGGACCTGTACAGCGCGCGAGGCCGCGCTGTCTTCGCGGCGCAGGCCGCGGCCGAGTTGGACGGTCGCAGCACAGCCAACGTCAGCGAGGCACTCACACGCGAGATCGGCCGCGAACTCGGCCGCGTGCTGCTGGCTGTTGAACAAGCCATCACCGCGCGTGAGCGCCAGGCCAGCGCGCCCAGGCAGATCGCGCCGACGATGACCGAGGCCGAGCATGCCGCCGCGATGGACTTGCTGACGTCGCCGCAGTTGATCGCACGCATCCTGACCGACTTCGCGGCGGTGGGCCTGGTGGGCGAGGACACGAACAAGCTCGTGGGCTACTTGGCAGCTATGAGCCGCAAGCTGGACCGGCCGCTGGGTGTCGTCATCCAAAGCAGCAGTGCGGCCGGCAAGTCCACGCTGATGGACGCGGTGCTCGCCTTCGTGCCCGAGGAAGAGAAGGTCAAGTACAGCGCGATGACGGGGCAGAGCCTGTTCTACATGGGCGAGACCAACTTGAAACACAAGGCGCTGGCCATCGTGGAGGAAGAAGGCGCCAGCCGCGCGAGCTACGCCTTGAAGCTGCTGCAGTCCGAGGGCGAGCTCACCATCGCCAGCACCGGCAAGGACCCCCAGTCCGGCAACCTCATCACCCAGCAATACCGCGTCGAAGGCCCGGTGGCCTTGCTCATCACGACGACGGCGCGCGACATCGACGAAGAACTCATGAACCGCTGCCTGGTGCTGGCGGTGGACGAGGGCCGCGAGCAGACGCGCGCGATCCACGAACGCCAGAGAGCCAGGCGCACGCTCGATGGCCTGTTCGCCAACCGTGAGCGCCAGGCGCTGATTGCGCTGCACCAGAACGCGCAGCGCTTGCTACGGCCACTGGACGTGTTGATCCCCTTCGCCAGCTTCCTGACCTTCCCCGACCAGACGACGCGGCTGCGGCGCGATCACGAGAAGTACCTAACGCTGATCGACGTCATCGCCTTCGTGCACCAGCATCAACGGCCGATCCGCGTGGCCGAACGAGCTGGCCAGCGCGTCGAGTACATCGAGGCCACGCTCGCCGATGTCGAGCTCGCCAATGCAATAGCGCATGACGTGCTCGGGCGCAGCCTGGACGAGTTGCCGCCGCAGACGCGGCGGCTGCTGAAGCTGATCGACGGCCATGTCGGCGCCGAGTGCCAACGCCAGGCCATCCGGCGTGCCGACTACCGCTTCGCCCGGCGCACGCTGCGCGAGGCCATCGCCTGGGGCGACACGCAGCTCAAGGTGCACCTGGCGCGCCTGGTCGAGCTCGAATACCTGATCCCGCGCCGTGACGGTGCTGGCGGCAAGTTCACCTATGAGCTGGCCTATGAACTGGCCGACGCTGGCGACGACAAGCACCGCGCCCAAGTCGCCGGCCTGATCGATGTGGCCACGCTCGAAGCTGCGATGGCCAGCACCAAAGCTGCACCTACCTTCACGTCTACGGTTGCGAAGTCGCGGGGTGCAGACCCCGAAGTCGCGGGGCGGTTGCGGGGCGATAGTGGCCCGGTTGCGGGCATGTCGCGGGCCGGCGCATCGGCCGATCAGCCAGCATCCATGCGGGTTGCGGCTGTTGATGCTGACGATGAAGCGCAAACGCACTGCTCCGGGCTCAACGGCATCGGCACGCCGTACCCACACCCCGCCATCCCTTTAGCTGCTGTCGCTGCTGGGGCCTGACGTGCAGCCATACACAGGAGTACGCGGCCATGCCGCGTAGGGGCCAGCGCCTGAAGACGCGCAAGCCCGCGGCCGTCAAGCCGGCCGGGCCGGCGCACAAGGCCGCCGACGCGCTGGCCGGCAACCGCCTCGCGCGCTACATGCAAGAGCACTTCGAATGGATGCTCGTCAGCGGCTACAGCCCCGAGACCATCCGGGCGCGGCGGCAAGCCATCCGCAAGTTCATCGCCTGGGCTGACGAGCGTGGGCTCGATGACCCGCGCGAGGTCACGCGGCCGATGATCGAGCGCTACCAGCGACACTTGTTCTACTACCGCAAGGAAGGTGGTGCTGCGCTGACCGTGGGCATGCAGGTGCAGTACCTGGCGCCGCTGAAGACCTGGTTCCGCTGGCTGGCGCGCGAGCACCACATCCTGGCCAACCCGGCCGCCGACATCGATCTACCCAGGCAGCCCAAGCGCCTGCCGCGCAGCGTGCCCAGCGTGCAGGAGGTCGAGGCCATGCTCGCCGAGGCCGAGCCGACGAACGCGCAGGGCCTGCGCGACCGCGCCTTGCTCGAAGTGCTGTATGCCACCGGCCTGCGCCGCATGGAGATCGTGGGCGTGGCGATCTACGACGTGGACCTGCCGCGCGGCTTGCTGTGGGTGCGCAAGGGCAAGGGCAATCGCCAGCGCGTGGTGCCCATCGGCGACCGCGCCGGCGCATGGGTCGAGAAGTACCTCACCGAGGCCAGGCCGCAGCTGCTGACAGGCGACACCGAAGCGCTGTTCCTGAGCGACTACGGCCAGCCGATAAGACCTGAGCAAGTGGCCGACAAGGTCAAGCGCTACCTGCGCTTCGCAGGCGTGGACAAGCCGGGCGCGACACACCTGCTGCGCCATGCGTGCGCCACGCACATGCTCGAAGGCGGCGCGGACATCCGCTTCATCCAGGAGATGCTGGGGCACGCGAACCTGCAGACGACCGAGATCTACACGCACGTCAGCATCGACAAGTTGATTGCGGTGCACCGGGCGACGCATCCGAGCCGATTGCAGCGGCATAGGGACGCGCAAACGCCGGTGAGTGGCCCGAGCCTGGCCGAGGCGCGCGAGGCGCTCCAGCGGGCCATGGAGGCCGACAGCGAGGGCGCCGACGATGACGCGGCCGGCAACGTTGCAGCGGACGCCTGACGGCGCCGCTGAACTCGGATGCGCGCTGACGCCTTCGGGCCCGCTGCCGTCACGGGCCTTGCGTGGCAAGCCCCGCGCCGTTCGCTACACCGAGCAGACGCCACCGGCGCCGCGCTGGCCAGCACCGCCGGGACAGAAGTCAGGCGCTGGCGCGCAGGATGGGAATACAAGGCCAGGCGGGCATTGAGCCCGCCCGTCCTTGGCAGGCGCTGCGGGGTGAATTGCTTCGCAATTCAACATAACGGGCTGTTGCACGCGGTGCCGCCAGTCGCTCGCAAGCTCGCTTCGTGTCGGCACCGCGCGCAACCCCCGTTATGTCTTGCGCCCCGCAGCACCTGCGGCGCTTGCGCTGAAGTTCGTGCAGTCCGGAGTACCGGCCTGCAGGTCACGAGGTCAGGCGCCGCAAGCGGCGCAGTCACCCGAGTTGGCCCCCGCCCGCCCACCATCCGCCCCCCGAGGGGGCTCCCGGGCTCCCTCCACTGTCCTGCCCAGCGTAGCGCCGTGCTCGCCGCGTCAAGGCCCGAGCCCTGCGGGCGCGCGAGTACGCGCGGCCTTGACACGGCTGCGCGCGGCACTCCGTGGACCAGGCCAGTGGCGTTCGCCGAATGCCTGGCACCACACACCCAAGGGGAACGACATGCCACGCAGGAAGAACCGCATCACCCTCACGCTGCCGCGTGAG
>JANLYV010000295.1:0-4563 GCA_031365825.1 Rubrivivax sp.
TCGCAAGCCGGGTGCCGAGGATGGTGGCCACCTCGTCGCTCGAGACCTGGACCCCGATTGTAGAAAGGTCCACGGTCTGCAGCCCTTCGTAGCCGCAGGGGTTGATGCCGGCGAAGGGTTGCAGGTCCATCGCGACGTTCAAGGCCACGCCGTGGTACGTGCAGTGGCGGCTGACCTTGATGCCCAAAGCAGCGATCTTGCCCAGGCCTTCGAAGCGGTCGAGGCGCGGGCCGGTCAGCGCCGCGTGGCCGAACGGGTCGGCCAGCTTCACGTAGATGCCAGGCGCACCCGTCACGCGGTGGCCGGTGACGCCGACATGCTCCAGCGTCTTCAGCAACGCCTGCTCGAGCCGGTAGACGTATTCCTTGACGTAGATGTTCAGCCGCTTCAGGTCGACCAGCGGGTAGGCCACCACTTGCCCGGGGCCGTGGTACGTGACCTGCCCGCCTCGGTTGGTCTGCACGATCGGAATGCCGCGCGGGTTCAGCACGTGTTCCGGCTTGCCGGCCAGGCCCTGGGTGTAGACCGGCGGGTGTTCGCAGAGCCAGATTTCATCGGGCGTATCGGCGGTGCGTGCTTCGGTGAAGGCGCGCATCGCGGCGAGCGTGGGTTCGTACTCCACGCGGCCGAGCGAGCGTACGTTCATCACCACCCGTCAGCCCGCTGCCAGCGCGCGGTTGAGTTGCTGCGCCATGTTCAGGCCGCCCACTTCGCGCTCGATGAAGGTAAACAACGCCACGCCCGCACTGGCTTCGGCCCAGGCGCGACCCACCGCGTTTTTCTCGCGCGAGTCGTCGTTAGTGGCGTAGGCCTCGCCCTTGTACTCGACCACCAGCAGCCGGCCATCGTTCAGCTCGGCCACGAAGTCGGGGTAGAAATAATCGGTCGCGGTCGGCAGCCAAAAACTGAACTGCGGTTGCCGCTCGATGTTGCGCACCCAATGTTTGATTTGCGTGTGACGGTCGAGCACCTGCGCGCACTCGAATTCTTCACCCTGCGCTTTCAACGCGTGAATCTGCGGGAACCAGTGTTTGTTGAAACGCTGGCGACCAGCATAGACGTTGCGCGCAGGGTACTGGCCCGCTTGGAAACGAAAGCGCCATTGTTCGGACGTGGCCATCAAAGCCTCGCTGCCATCGGCAGCCCCGGTGCGCAAGCCGGGCAACACGAGCTGATCGAAGCCCCGCTTGCGTGAAGCTGCTTCCAGTGCGTCGAGCCGGCGCAGCATGGCCTGCGCCAGCGCGTGGCGCGCACGCACCAGGCCCGTCAATGTGAAGCCGCAGTCGCCTTGCAGGTGCGCCAGCAGCCGGGTCAACCAGGCCCGGTGCTCGGCCGGCGTGAGGCTGTCGCGCCGCGTGGCCTGTGCCAGCCATGTCAACAACTCGTGTTCGCTGGCCTGCGCCGGCACCGCGTCGAGCGTGAGCTGCGCCGCCTCGTTGGCGCGCCGCCATTCGACGCGGGCCTTGTTCATGTAAATCTCGAATAGGTCGCTTTGTTCGATCAGCGCGAAGCCGGGCAGCTCGGGGCGCGGATCGGCCCGCAACAAGTCGAAGCCGACGAGCTCGGCCAAAGTCTCGCGCTCCAGCAGTTGCAGTTCACCCTGCCACTGCACGCACAAACGTGGCAGCGGCGCAAACGGCACACCGCGCTGCGACGGCGCGCGTTGCGCCTGCACACGGGCCTGATGCGCGTCGAGCAATTGCGCCACGCGCGGCCGGTCAGCCGCAGGGGCAGCCGCCAGCATTTGTGCGGCCAGCGCTTGGCTCACATCGCCGCGCAAGGTGACACGAACTTGCGGTGGTTCGCCCGCCGCACCAGCATCACCGCCGCCCGCAAGAAGATCACCAACAGGCAGCACTTCAACGCGAATGTCGGGCTGCCCGGCGAGCGCTTGCGCAGCACTCGCCGGCAAGTCAATCTGCAACAGCGCTTCGGCCGGCGGCTGCGCTTCACCCGGCGCCTCGGAAAACAAGTCACCCCCCAAAGCGCTGTCGGGCAGCAGCACCTGCGCCGCATCGAGCGCCTCGAACCCCATGCCCGCCACCATGCGGTCGGCCAATGCAGACGCTGCCTCGGCAAAGCTGCGCGCCACCACATGCGCATACGCACGGTTCAGCGCCGGGCTGGCGCGCCGCCGTGCGTAGGGCATGCGCAGCACGCGGCCCAACAACTGCTCCACATCTTTGCCCGAACGCACGTTTTGCAGCGAGCACAACACGTAGGCGAAGGAGCAGTCCCAGCCTTCTTTCAACGCCTCCACGGTGATGACAAAGCGCACCGGGCAGGCGCGGTCAAACAGGTCAAGGCCATCGAGCCCACGCTGCTCACCGGTGGCGATCACGATTTCTTCCGTTGCGATGTGCTGCTGCTCGATCAGGTGCTTGCGCAAGACCTCGGGCGGTGCCGCGCCTTTTTTGTCGTGTGCCTGAAACAGCACCAATGGGCGCAGATAGCTGCCACCCTGCGTTTCTTCGTGCGTGGCCTCGGCTTCCAGCTGCTTACGGCGCAGCACTGCATCAAGCACCGCGTCTTCCCACTCGGCGTGCTCGGCCAACATGATCGGCAGCTTGATCATGTCTTCAGCTTCGAGCTCGCGCGCCGTCACGCTGTAGAGCACGTTGGTCTTCTTCGGTATGGGCGTGGCGGTCAGCTCAAGAATGGCGCAGGGTGCCACACGCTTGAGCGTGGCAAACGTGGTGTCGGTCTTGGCGTTGTGCGCTTCGTCGATCACGATGATCGGCCGCGCCAGCGCCAGCAAGTTGGCGAGCGAATGTTTCACGCGCCCCAGGTCCGCAGCCCGCAGAAAAGTTTGGCCGGCATCGTCGAGGTCGGCCTGCGTCACCCGTTCGAGCGCGCCCAATTCGGCGGCGGCGGTCTGCGCCTCGAAGTGTTTGAAGTGAGCATCGAACTCTTCGCTGAAGGCATAGACGTTGCGGCCCTGCGTTTGCTTGACACGAAAGCTCTGCATCGTGGCCACCAGCACGATCGCGCGGCGGCCGAAGTCTTGCGGCGCCAGCGTGGGTGCGGCGTCGAGGTCAAGCACCGTCAACGCTTGCCCATAGGCCGATTCGAGTGCCGCGCGGTACGGGTGGCCGCTGGTTTGCAGTGCACGCAGTGTCTGGTCACGGATCGTGGTCGAGGGCACCAGCCACAGCGCCACCGGCCAGTCGGCGGCACGCCACTCGCGTGCCATCAGCGGTATGGCGTGGGCGGCCAGCAGCGTTTTGCCCCCGCCAGTGGGAATGCGCAGGCACACACAAGGCACATCGCCGAATGGGTCGTGGCGGTAAGGCAGCGCCTGCACGGCGGCAGGTTGGTCTTGCGCTCGCATCTCGGCGGCCCAAGCCCCGCCGAGCGCTGCATCGCCACGCGCTTCGGTCAGGAAGCGGCGCAGGCTGTCGAGCGCTTGCGATTGGTAGGTTTTGAGAGTGAAGAGGGGCATGGTCAGGCGCTAGCGGTGAACTGTGAAAGGATTTTTGTACGACGAAATTGTTTAACCGCATCGGTTTCGCGCCAGGAAAACATTCCTAAGTCCTTGATCTTTCAGATTATTTAGAGAAGCCTCTGGCCGACAGTTGTTTAACCAACGGGCGAATTCGTGGTTTAAACAATCGCTTCCCTCACGCTGATTCTTTGACAAGCCGCCAGCGGGCACCCGCACCTCGTCGGTCGGCGACGATCGTCAAGCCATCCACTCCACGCACGCGCAATGCTGTCAGCAAGTTGGTCGCCTTGCTTCGGCGTTGCGCGTCGGTCAGCACATCGGGCAGCTTGTCGAGAACAAGTTTGCGCAGCTCGTCACCGGTCGCGGAATCGAACTTCTTCAAGTGTTGAACAACCAGCCGTTTGAAGTGCAAGTCATCGAGCCCGCGGGTGCGGGTGTACTCCACTCGCCGATCCGTCAGGCTCGCCACCAGCGCCGACACATGCCAGTTCGGCTTGCGTCCTTCGATCAAACCCGCGCGCTTGAGCGTGGCAGCTTGGGTGGCTTCAATCACAACGTGTTTCTGCACACGATCAAGCCACACCACCTGTTCGATCGGAAGGTCGGCGCGCTCCATCAAGAGCCGGCTGTAGTTTTCGTCGATCGCCTGGCCGTAGATCGTCAGCACCACTTGCCGGTCGTTGGATTTTTCATACTCCGGTAGCGGTAGAAATCGTCTGCGTTGCTGTTCAAACATTTCCCTGATTCCAAAGCCCGCCGAATCAATCATGCCGATGCTGCGCATCGCGTTGACCAGCCAGGGGTTTCGGTACTTGGTGGGCACTTTGCTGGTGAGCGCGTATTCGGTAGCTTCGCCGTCAAAGAACGCACCGCCGCTTTGAAACCGCAGCTGATTTGATGTCTCGTCCACCACGATGCGCTCGACGCATTCATAGTCTTGATGTGCGATGCAGTTGTGCAGTGCTTCAAGCACCACTCTAATTTCATACTTGGGCAACTCGACAGGTATCAGGCTTGTAGCGGGGAAAAGCTTGATGTTGTCGTTACGCACCTGGCGCAGCAATTCGCTTGAGGTCAGCAAATACGGCGGATGAAATGCTTTCACAGCGCGTTCTCCA
>JANLYV010000353.1:0-2151 GCA_031365825.1 Rubrivivax sp.
GAATGTGCGCGGCACCGTGCAGGCCGACATCCTGAAAGAAGACCAGGGCCAGAACACCTGCATCTTCTCCACCGAGTTTTCGCTCAAGGTGATGGGCGACATCGCGGCCTACTTCGTGCACCACGACGTGCGCAATTTCTATTCGGTGAGCATCAGCGGGTATCACATCGCCGAGGCCGGCGCCAACCCGATCAGCCAGCTCGCCTTCACGCTCAGCAACGGCTTCACCTTCGTCGAGGCCTATCTCGCGCGCGGCATGCACGTCGACGACTTCGCACCCAACCTGAGCTTCTTCTTCAGCAACGGCATGGACCCCGAGTACACCGTGCTCGGCCGTGTGGCGCGGCGCATCTGGGCGGTGGCGATGCGCGACCGCTACGACGCCAACGAGCGCAGCCAGAAGCTGAAGTACCACGTGCAGACCTCGGGCCGTTCACTGCACGCGCAGGAGATCCAGTTCAACGACATCCGCACCACGCTGCAAGCGCTGATCGCGATCTACGACAACTGCAACTCGCTGCACACAAATGCGTTCGACGAGGCCATCACCACGCCCACCGAAGACAGCGTGCGCCGCGCGATGGCGATCCAGCTGATCATCAACCGCGAGTGGGGGCTGGCGAAGAACGAGAACCCGTGCCAGGGCAGCTTCATCATCGACGAGCTGACCGAACTGGTCGAAGAAGCGGTGCTGCAGGAATTCGAGAAGATCGCCGAGCGCGGCGGTGTGCTCGGTGCGATGGAGACTGGCTACCAGCGCGGCAAGATCCAGGAAGAGAGCATGCACTACGAGATGCAGAAGCACACCGGCGAGTACCCCATCATCGGCGTCAACACCTTCCGCAACCCACACGGTGACCCGGTGGGCCAGCACATCGAGCTGGCGCGTTCGACCGACGAAGAGAAGCAGTCGCAGCTGGCACGCCTGGCTGACTTCCACGCGCGGCACGCGGGCGAAGCGCCGGCCATGCTGGCGCGGCTGCAACAGGCGGTGATGGCCAACGCCAACGTCTTCGAAGTGCTGATCGACGCCGTGCGCTGCTGCTCGCTCGGGCAGATCACGAACGCCCTGTTCGAGGTGGGCGGGCAGTACCGGCGCAGCATGTAGGGTTCGAAGTGCTTACGATCAACGTTGTATTTTGAGCATTCATCGCTCAAAATGCACTAATGATCAGCCGGCAAATCTTTGACAGATTGCAGCAGCGCCTGGGCTGGTACCCGGCCGTGCTGCTGCTCGGCCCACGCCAGGTCGGCAAGACGACGCTGGCCCGCGCCATCGCCGCGGCACAGCCCGACGCGGTGTTCCTTGACCTCGAGCGCGCGGCCGATCGTGCCCGGCTGGCCGAGCCCGAGCTCTTTTTCGCGCGCCATCGCGAGCACCTGGTGGTGGTCGATGAAGTGCAGTTCCTGCCCGAGCTTTTCACCCATCTGCGCCCCGAGATCGACGCCGCACGCCGGCCCGGCCGCTTCCTGCTGCTGGGCTCGGCCGCAGGCGACCTGCTGCGCCAGCGCGCCGAGTCGCTGGCCGGGCGCATCGGCTACATCGAACTCACGCCCTTGCTCGCCGCCGAGATGCCCGGCGACGCCGCCAGCCTGCAGCGGCTGTGGTGTCGCGGCGGCTTTCCGCTAAGCCAGCTCGCCAGCGGCGACGCGCAGTCCTATGCCTGGCGTCAGGACTTCATCCAGACCTTCCTGCAGCGTGACCTGCGCAGCTTCGGCGTGAACGTGCCGGCCGACACCCTGCACCGCTTCTGGCGCATGCTGGCGCATCTTCAGGGCCAGCTTTTCAACGCTTCGCAGCTGGGCGCCTCGCTCGGCGGCGCGGCACACACCACGGCCACGCGCTACCTCGGCACTCTGGTCGACGCCATGGTCGTGCGCCGGCTCGAGCCGCTGCTGCCCCATGTCGGCAAACGCCTGGTCAAGTCGCCCAAGGTCTATGTGCGCGACAGCGGCCTGGTGCATGCGCTGCTGGGCATCGACAGCCTGGATGCGCTGCAAGGCCACCCCATCGCCGGTGCGTCGTGGGAAGGCTTCGTCATCGAACAGATTGCGGCGCAGCTGCCCGCCGGCGCCACGCTGTCGTTCTACCGCACGGCCGCGGGCACCGAGCTCGACGCGGTGGTCGAGATCGGCCAGCAGCGCATCGGC
>JANLYV010000378.1:0-4637 GCA_031365825.1 Rubrivivax sp.
GCCGACGATGATCGGCGCCAAGGTCGCCGCGCCCGACCGCCCGGCCGTGGCCTACGCCGGCGACGGCGCCTGGGGCATGAGCATGGGCGAGATCATGACCTGCGTGCGCCACGGCATCGCCGTCACGGCGGTCGTCTTCCACAACCGCCAGTGGGGCGCAGAGAAGAAGAACCAGGTCGACTTCTACAACCGCCGCTTCGTCGCGGGTGAACTCGACAACCAGAGCTTCGCCGGCATTGCCCAAGCCATGGGCGCCGAAGGCATCGTCGTCGACAAACTTGAAGACGTAGGCCCGGCTTTGAAGAAGGCGATCGATATGCAAATGAATCAGGGCAAGACCTGCGTCATCGAGATCATGTGTACACGCGAACTCGGCGACCCCTTCCGCCGTGATGCGCTGGCCAAGCCGATTCGTTTCCTCGACAAGTACAAGGACTACACCTGATCAGGCCCACATGGCTCTGCTGACGCTCAACGTCGGTTCGTCATCGATCAAGTTCGCGGTCTTTGATGAGGCCAAGGGCATCACCTCGCCGCTGAACGCCGGGCAGGTCGAAGGCCTGGGTGCTGGCGGCGCCACGCACGAGCAGGCGATGCGAGAGGTGCTGGGGCGCGTCGGTGCAGCTCCCATTCAGGCGGTGGGCCACCGCATCGTGCACGGCGGTGTCGAGTTCGATGGTCCGGCCTTGATCGACGCTGCGGTGCTGGCACGCATCAGCGCGCTGCAGCCCTTGGCGCCGCTGCACCAGCCGCACAACCTGGCCGGCGTGCGCGCGGCGCAGCGGGCCTTCCCCGGCGTGCCGCAGGTGGCGTGTTTCGACACGGCCTTTCATCGCACCATGCCCGAGATCAACCAACGCTTCGCCGTGCCCGAGGCGCTGTTCGACGCCGGCGTGCGGCGCTACGGCTTTCACGGCCTGAGCTACGAGTCGATCTGTGCGCAGCTGCATGCACTCGACCCCGCCGCGGCGATGGGCCGCATCGTCATCGCGCACCTGGGCAATGGCGCTTCGATGTGCGCCGTGCACCGGGGCCGGGCGGTCGCCACGACGATGAGTTTCTCGCCGCTGGACGGCCTGCCCATGGGCACGCGCTGCGGCCGTATCGACGCCGCGGTGGTGCTGCACTTGCTGCGCCTTGGCCGCACGGCCGAGCAGGTTTCGACGCTGCTGCACCACGAGTCGGGGCTGCTCGGCCTGTCTGGCCTGTCGTCCGACATGCGCACGCTGCTGGCGTCTAACGCGCCAAGTGCGCGCATGGCGATCGACTACTTTGTCGAACACTTGCTGCGCGAACTCGCGGGTATGGTCGCGGCGCTGCGCGGCATCGACTTGCTGGTGTTCACCGGCGGCATCGGCGAGAACGCGGCCGAGTTGCGCGCGCGCGTGGTGCAGGGCGCCGCGTGGATGGGGCTGTCGCCCGATGCAAAGGCCCATGCCAAGGTACGTGTGTTGCGCACCAACGAAGAGGCTGTCATCGCGCGCCACACGGCCAACCTGGCGCTGCGCACCGGCGCGCGATGAGCCGATCGCGATGAGCGAGATGCGCGCACTCTTGTTGACCGACGTGGTAGGCAGCACCGAGTTGGCCGAGACGCTTGGCGACGCCGCCACGGCCGCGTTGTGGTCGGCGCACGACCGCATCGCACGCGACCTGCTCGTGCCCTGGTGCGGGCGCGAGATCGACAAGACCGACGGCTTCCTGCTGCTCTTCGCCGACGCGGTGGACGCGGCCGCCTACGCCATCGCTTACCACCAGGCCATCAACAAGCTGCAGCCGGCGATCCAGGCTCGCGCCGGGCTGCACGTGGGCGCTGTGCTGCTGCGCGAAAACAGCGCGGCCGATGTCGCGCTCGGCGCCAAGCCGCTGGAGGTCGAGGGCCTGGCCAAACCGATCGCGGCGCGCGTGATGGCGCTCGCACGCGGCGGCCAGACGCTGGCCACGGCGGCGGCGCAGCAGCGGTTGCACGCCGGGGCCGGCGCCACGCAGTACAGCCATTCGATCGGCCACTGGCGGCTCAAAGGCGTGACTGAGCCGCTGGAGCTTTTCGAGATCGGCGACGCCAGCACAGTGTTCACGCCGCCGGCAGACGCCGCCAAGGCCTACCGGGTGCTGCACAAGCACGGCCTGTGGCTGCCCGCGCGCGATGTGCCGCATAACCTTCCACTTGAGCTGACGAGCTTCATCGGCCGAGAGCGTGAACTGGCCGATGTGCTGGCCGCGCTTGCCGACCATCGCCTGGTGACCGTGACCGGCAGCGGCGGGCTGGGCAAGACGCGCCTGGCGCTGCGTGTGGCGCTGGCCGCACTGGGCGAATTTCCCGACGGCGTCTGGTTCGTCGAGCTGGCGCCACTGCGGGACGCCGCGGCCGTGCCGCAGGCACTGGCCAAGGCGCTGGGCGTGCAGGCCGTCGCCGGCAAGGCGCTCGTCGACACGCTGTGCACGCACTTGCGCCAGCAAGACTGCCTGCTCGTGCTGGACAACTGCGAGCACCTGGTCGAGGCCTGCGCCGCGCTGACGCACAGCGTGCTCAGCCGCTGTGCCGGTGTGCGCGTGCTCGCCACCAGCCGTGAGTCGCTGCGGCTGGCGGGCGAACAAACGGTGTTGCTGGCGCCTTTGCCCACGCCCGACGCCGGCACCACCTTGAGCGTCGAGCAGGCCGGCGGCTTTGCTGCGGTGCGCCTCTTCGTCGAGCGTGTGCAGTTGCACACGCCGCACTTCGATTTGCGCGCGGACCGGCTGCTGCCGGTGCTGGACATCTGCCAGCGCCTGGACGGCGCGCCGCTGGCGCTGGAATTGGCGGCGGCGCGTGTGCGTGCGCTGGCTGTGCAAGACCTCGCGGCGCGGCTGAAGGACCGCTTCGCCCTGCTCGTCGACCGCAGCCCCGCGGCCTTGCCGCGCCAGCATTCGCTGCACGCCTTGATCGACTGGAGTTACGGGCTGCTCGAGCCCGAGGAAAAACACTTGCTGTGCGCGCTCAGCGTCTTTGCCGGCGGTTGGAGCCTGGCCGCGGCCGAAGCGGTCGGGCAAGACGAGGTCTTCCACATCGAGCGCGACGATGTGGTCTTGATCCTGGCCAGCCTGGTCGACAAATCGCTGATCCTGGCCGACACGCAGAACACGCGCTACCGCATGCTCGCCACCATCCGCGAGTTCGCTTCCGATGCCTTGTTGGCCAGCGGCCACGCGAGGGCCGTGCGCCAGCGCCACGCACAACACTTCGTGGCGCTGACCGATGAAGCCGGGCCCTTGTCGACCGACCCTCAGCAGGGGCCCATGTGGATGCAGCGCCTGGACCTCGAACACGACAACCTGCAGTTGATGCTGGCCTGGCTCGTGAGCGAGCAGACCAGCGCCGAGCTGCCGCTGCGCATGTGCGGCCAGCTCTACCGCTTTTGGCTGACGCGGGCGCATTGGCGTGAGGGCCAACGCTGGTGCGACGCCGCCCTGGCGATGGCGGGCGAGGCCGGTGACGACGCGCGGCGCGCACGGGCACAGCTGGTGGCCGGCGGTATGTGCGAGCGCCTGGGCCAGCCGGAGGCCGGCAGCGTCTATGCCGAGGCTGCGTTGGTCTTGTGCCAACGCGCTGGCGACCGCTCCATTGAGGCCAACGTGTTGAACCTGCTGGCCATCTTCGCGCAAGATCTCGGCCAACACGAACGCAGCCTGGCTTTGCTGCTACGCGCCAGCGCGCTCAACCGTGCACTGGGCAACCACCGTGCCGAGGCCGTCGTGCTGGGCAACTACGGTTTTACCCACCTGGCGCAAGGCCATCTCGACGCTGCGCTGGAGCCGCTGCAGCGTTGCTTGGCGCTGGGCGTCGAGCTCGGCAGCCGCCAGATCATCGGCAGTGCGCAGCGCAACCTCGGGCTGCTGGCTTTTTATCGACAAGACCACGTCCAGGCCAAGGCGCTGCTGCTGCTGGCGCTGGCCACGGCGCGCGCGCTAGGCTCGCGCGCCAACGAGCTCGATGCGCTGGACTACCTGGCCGAGACCGAGCTGGCCCTGGACGACTTGCCGGCCGCGCTGGGCCACTTTCGCGACGCCTTGTCGGCCCATCGCAAGCTGGCTTATGTGACCTCGGCGGCCGATTGTTTTGACGCCTTGGTGGGGCTGGCCGTCGCCCAGCAGGCGTTCGAGCACGCCGCGGTATGGGCCGGCGCGTCGCAGGCCTTGCGCGACGGTGGCAAAGGCCTGCCGATGGACGAGCCACGGCGCGACGCCAACCTGGCGCGCTGTGCGAGCGAGCTGGGTCCGGCAGCGTTCGAGTCCTTGCGTGCCGTCGCGCGCACACAGCCCATCGAACAGTCCTTCAAGGAGGCCCTGGCCTGGCTTGACGAACTGATGGCCCTGGATGGCAGGCTTCAGCCATCCAGCTCACGGCCCTAGCATCCGGGCTTCCCAGGTCTTGTCAGGAAGGTCCACGCCTTGTTCAAGTTCCTCTCCAGCGAACCCCTGCACGACCCTTTGGCCTCACCCGCGCCGGGTGCCGTGACCGAAGTCAAATGCACCACCTGCTACATGTGCGCCTGCCGCTGCGGCATCCGCGTGCACCTGCGCGACGGTGAGTTGCGCTACATCGACGGCAACCCCGAGCACCCGATCAACAAGGGTGTTATTTGCGCCAAGGGCAGCGC
>JANLYV010000394.1:0-12292 GCA_031365825.1 Rubrivivax sp.
GCCTTCCTTGGGGAACACCAGGTCGATGGGCGCGCCCTTGGCCTTGTTGGCGTTGGCGCGGTACTCGAACGAGATGCCGACGACGAACTCGCCGGCCGCGGCCATGTTGCAAGGCTTGCTGCCCGAGTGCGTGTACTGCGCGATGTTCTCGTGCAGCCCGTCCATGTACTTCCAGCCGCCGCCCTTGCCGTCGTTGTCGCCCCACAGCGTGAGCCAGGCGGCGACGTCGAAGAAACCGGTGCCGCTGGAAGCCGGGTTGGGCATCACCACCTGGCCCTTGAACTCGGGCTTGAGCAGGTCTTTCCAGGTCTCGGGCCGGGTGATGTTGCGCTTCTTCGCTTCGACGGTGTTGAAGCACACGGTGGCACCCCACACGTCCATGCCGAACCAGGCCGGCGGGTTTTTCTTGTCGCGGAACTGGCTCATGATGGCGTCCAGATTCAGCGGCGCGTACGGCTCGAGCATGCCGTTCTTGTCCAGCAGCGCCAGGCTCGACGCCGCCACGCCCATCACCGCGTCGGCCTGCGGGTTGGCCTTCTCGGCCAGCAGCTTGGCGGTGATGACGCCGGTGCTGTCGCGTACCCACTTGATGTCGATGTTGGGCTCGACCTTGTTGAAGCCTTCCTGGTAGGCCTTGAGCTGGTCGGTCTCGAGCGCGGTGTAGACCAGCAGCTGGGTCTTCTGCGCAAGGGCGCCGCCAACGGCCAGGCACAGGGCCAACGCGGTCAATGGGGGGAACAGACGCATGAGAACTCCTGTGGGGTGAGTGGGCGATGTCAACCGGCTTTGAGGCGTGGCATCTTCGCGGCTGTGAGGAAAGGTGTCAACGGTATTTCGTCGATTGTTGACAATCTTCCGTTTGCCGGCTCCAATGCGCCGATGAAAACCCTGAGGGCCGTCGCGCTGGCTGTGCCGCCGCCACCCATCGTGGCCGCGGCCGTGCCGCTGCACCCGACCATCGCGCTGCTGCAGAACAACTCGCTCGCGTCGGCCGTGCAGGGTGAACTCGAACGGTTGATCTTGAGCGGTGAGCTCGCCCCCGGCGACAAGCTCACCGAGATGGCACTGGCCGCACGACTGGGTGTGTCACGCGGGCCGCTGCGCGAGGCCTTTCGCATGCTCGAAGAAGCCGGCCTGGTGCGCACCGAGAAGAACCGCGGTGTCTTCGTGCGCGACATCGCCATCGACGAAGCCATCGAGATCTTCGAGCTGCGCGCGACCATGGACGAGCTCGCCGGGCGCCAGCTTGCCGAGCGCATCACGCCGGTGCAGCTGAAGGAAGTGCGCGCCATGGTCGACGCGATGGAACGCGCGGTGAAGGCTGAAGACAGCCGCGGCTACCACCTGCTGAACCTGCAGTTTCACGACCGCCTGATCGAGATGACGGGCAACCGCAAACTGCACGACACCTACCGCCGCCTGATCAAAGAGCTGAGCCTGTTTCGCCGCCTCAACCTGGCCGAAGGCGGGCTGCTGCCGATCTCGGCCGGCGAACACCGCGCCATCGTCAAGGCCATCGCCTCGGGTGACGCCGAGGCCGCCGGCCGGGCGATGTTCAACCACGTCATGGAAAGCAAGCAGCGCACGGTGGCCAGCCACCAGCGGCGCAGCCAGGGAGTTGCCAGTGTCTAACGTGTTAGTCAATGGGCGTCGTTACGAGCTACCAAAAGCAAACACCGTCGTCGTCTGTGTCGATGGCTGCGAGCCCGAGTACATCGCCCAGGGCATCGCCGCCGGTGTCATGCCCTGGCTGCAGCGCACGCTGCAGGACGGTACCGCGCTCATCGCCGACTGCGTCGTGCCGAGCTTCACCAACCCCAACAACCTGTCCATCGTCACCGGCGCGCCGCCGAGCGTGCACGGCATCTGCGGCAACTACCTGTACGACGTTGCCAGCGGCACCGAAGTCATGATGAACGACCCGAAATGGCTGCGCGCGCCGACGCTGCTGGCCGCACTGGCCGACGCCGGCCAGCGCTGCGCGGTGATCACTGCCAAGGACAAACTGCGCCGTCTGCTCGGCCACGGCATGAAGGGCATCTGCTTCTCGTCGGAAAAGGCCGATGAAGTGACGTTCGCCGAGCACGGCATCGCCGACGTGTTGCCACTGGTGGGCATGCCCGTGCCCAGCGTCTACAGCGCCGAGCTGTCGGAGTTCGTCTTCCGCGCCGGCGTGGCCTTGATGCGCACGCAGCGGCCCGACGTGATGTACCTCAGCACGACCGACTACATCCAGCACAAACACGCGCCGGGCACGCCGGGCGCGAACGCCTTCTACGCCATGATGGACAAGCACCTTGGCGCGCTCGACGCGATGGGCTGCGTCATCGCGCTCACCGCCGACCACGGCATGAACGCCAAGACCGGCATGGACGCCAGGCCCGATGTGATCTACCTGCAAGACCTGCTCGACGGCTGGCTCGCGCCGCGGTCGCGCGCGTCATCCTGCCCATCACCGACCCTTACGTCGTGCACCACGGCGCCTTGGGCTCGTTCGCCACGGTTTACCTGCCGGTGCAGGCAGACCGCGCGGCACTGGTGCAGCGGCTCTCAACGCAGCGTGGCGTCGAACTGGTGCTGACGCGCGAACAAGCGGCCGAACGTTTCGAGTTGCCGGCCGATCGCATCGGTGACGTGGTCATCGTCTCCGAGCGCTTCACCGTCATCGGCACCAGCGAGGCGCGGCACGACTTGTCGGCGCTCGATGTGCCGCTGCGCTCGCACGGCGGCTTGTCCGAACAACGCGTGCCGCTGATCATCAACCGCCGCATCGAAGGCCTGGACGCGCAACGGCGCTGGCGCAACTTCGACGCCTTCGACCTGGTGCTGAACCATGCGCAATGAGTCCCTGCGAATTGCCGGCGAGAAGGTGACCGGCGAGCGCCACATCGAGGTGCGCAACCCCTTCACGCGTGAACTGATCGGCACCGTGCCCAAGGCCACGCTGGCGCAGGTGCGTGAAGCGTTTGCGGCAGCACATGCCTACAAGCCGACGCTGACGCGCTTTGAGCGCGCCAACATCCTGAACAAGGCGGCGGCCATCGTGCGTGCGCGCACCGGCGAGATCGCCGCGCTCATCACCGCAGAGTGCGGCCTGTGCCTGAAGGACAGCAGCTACGAAGCCGGTCGCGTGGCCGACGTGCTGATGTTCAGCGCCAATGAATGCCTGCGTGACGACGCACAGACCTTCTCCTGCGACATCACGCCGCACGGCCGCAAGCGCCGCGTCTACACGCAGCGCGAGCCGCTGCTGGGCGTCATCAGCGCCATCACGCCCTTCAACCACCCGATGAACCAGGTGGCGCACAAGGTCGCTCCTTCGGTGGCCACCAACAACCGCATGGTGTTGAAGCCTTCGGAGAAGGTACCGCTCTCGGCCTACCTCTTCGCCGACATGCTGTTTGAGGCCGGGCTGCCCGGGCCGATGCTGTCGGTGCTGACGGGCGACCCGGCCGAGATCGCCGACGAACTCATCACGAACCCGATGGTCGACCTGGTGACGTTCACCGGTGGCGTGAACATCGGCAAGTACATCGCCGCGCGTGCCGGCTACCGGCGCATGGTGCTCGAGCTCGGCGGCAACGACCCGATCATCGTCATGGACGACGCCGACCTCGACGAAGCCTCGACACTTGCCGTGAGCGGCTCGTACAAGAACTCGGGCCAGCGCTGCACGGCCGTGAAGCGAATGCTCGTGCACCGCGCGGTGGCGCAACGCTTCACCGACCTGGTGGTCGACAAGACGCGCGCCTGGAGCTTCGGCAACCCGGCCGACGCCAAGGTCGAGATGGGCACGGTGATCGACGAGCCGGCGGCGCGCCTGTTCGAGCAGCGCGTCAATGAAGCGTTGACCCAAGGCGCACGCCTGCTCGCCGGCCATGTGCGCGAAGGTGCGCTGTACGCACCGACGGTGATCGACAAGGTGCGGCCCGAGATGACGGTGGTGCGCGAAGAAACCTTTGGCCCGGTCTCGCCCATCATCAGCTTCGACAGCCTCGACGAGGCCATCGCCATCAGCAACGGCACGGCCTATGGCCTGTCGTCTTCGGTGTGCACCAACCGACTCCCCGACATCACGCGTTTGATCAACGAGCTGCACGTGGGCAGCGTGAACGTGCGCGAAGTTCCCGGTTATCGGCTGGAGCTCACCCCCTTCGGCGGCATCAAGGACTCGGGCCTGGGCTACAAGGAAGGCGTGCAGGAAGCGATGAAGAGCTTCACGAACATCAAGACCTACTCGCTGCCCTGGTTGTGAGCATTTGCAGCGCTAACGCTGAAAAGGCTCTGACTTTGTTTTGTCCTAACGTCGCCTTGACCCTGACCTTGAACGCGTGATCCACCTGCTCAACCTCCTGGCCGCCATCGCCCTGCTCGTGTGGGGCACGCACATCGTGCGCACGGGGGTGCTGCGTGTCTTCGGTGAAGGCCTGCGCGGCGTATTGGCGAGGAGTTTCAGCAACCGCTTCACCGCCGCGCTGGCAGGTGTGGGCGTCACCAGCCTGGTGCAGTCGAGCACCGCCACCTGCTTGATCGTCGCCTCGTTCGTCGGCTCCGGCATTGTCGGCACCGCGGCAGCGCTGGCGGTGATGCTCGGCGCCGATGTCGGCACGGCGCTGATGACGCTGGTGTTCTCGTTCGATCTGTCGTGGTTGTCGCCGCTGCTGATTTTTGTCGGCGTGGTGATGTTCATCAGCAGCCAGAACGGCACCGGTGGCCGCGTCGGCCGCGTGCTCATCGGCCTGGGGCTGATCACGCTGGCGCTGCAGTTGATCGTCGGCGCCACCAAGCCCTTGACCGCATCGCCGGCGGTGCGTGCGCTCCTGGTGGCCTTGCCGAACGAGGTGATGCTGGACATCGTCGTCGGTGCCGCGTTGGCCGTGCTGTGCTACTCAAGCCTTGCCGTGGTGCTGCTTACGGCCACGCTCGCGGCGCAGGGGCTGTTGCCGCCGAGCGTGGCGCTGGGCCTGGTGTTGGGCGCCAACGTCGGCAGCGGCGTGCTGGCCATGCTCGTCACCAGCAGCGCCAAGCCCGAGGTCAGACGCCTGCCGTTGGGCAACCTGGTGTTCAAGCTTGTCGGCGCGCTGCTGGTGGTGCCGTGGGTGGCCCAGGCGCTGCGGCTACTGGGTGACGCGCAGCTCGAAATGCACCTGCAAGTGGTGCTGTTCCACCTCGGTTTCAACTTCGCATTGGCCGTGCTCTTCATCGCCTTCACCGCACCCATGGCGCGCCTGGTCGAACGCTGGCTACCCACACCGCCGCGCGGCAGCGACGCCGACCGCCCGCGCCATCTCGACCCGGTGGCGCTGGCCACACCGTCGCTGGCCATCAGCTGCGCCGCGCGCGAAGCGCTGCACCAGGCCGATGTCGTCGAGACCATGCTGCGCGGTGTGCTGCCGGTGATGCGCAACAACGACCTGGCGCTGGCGCAGCGGCTGTGCGCGATGGACGACAACGTCGACGAGCTGTACTCGGCGATCAAGTTCTACCTGACCCAGATCTCGCGCGAAGCGCTGTCGGAACGCGAAGGCCGGCGCTGGACCGACATCGTGTCGTTCACCATCAACATGGAGCAGATCGGCGACATCATCGAGCGCGTGCTGCAAGACGTCGAGGACAAGAAGATCCGCAAGAACCGCAGCTTCTCCGAGGCCGGCATGGCCGAGATCTGCCACCTGCACGAGCGGCTGGTGGCCAACCTGCGCCTGGGCATGAGCGTCTTCATGGACGGCCATGTGCGCGACGCGCAAAAGCTGCACGAAGAGAAGATGCGCTTTCGCGATCTCGAACACGAGTACGCCGCGAATCACATCGCGCGGCTGCGCGACAACACGGCGCAGAGCATCGAGACGAGTTCGCTGCACCTCGACTTGCTCAGCGAGTTGAAGCGCATCAACTCGCACATCTGCTCGATTGCCTACCCCATCCTCGAATCGGCCGGCGCACTGCGCGCATCGCGGCTGCGGCAATCGCAGCTGGGTGCGCTGGACGAACCGGTGCGCCCGGGGGTTTGAGGCAAACGGCGAGCCACCCCTCGAAGGGAGCGACGATGCACCAAGGTTCATGCCTGTGCGGCAAGGTCCGCTTCACGGTGACGAGCAAACTCGAAGCGCCGGTGGCCTGCCACTGCGTGCAGTGCCGCAAACAATCCGGGCACTATTTCGCTTCGACCAACGTCAAGCGCGCCGACCTCGACGTCACCGGCCAGGAGCACCTCGCCTGGTTCCAGTCCTCGGCCAAGGTGCGCCGCGGCTTCTGTTCGCACTGTGGTTCGTGGCTGTTCTGGGACCCGCCCGCGCGCGACTGGATCTCCATCGCCATGGGCGCCTTCGACGCGCCGACCGCCACCGCCCTGGAGCGCCACATCTTCGTCGCCGAGAAGGGCGACTACTACGAGATGGGCGACGGGCTGCCGCAGAACCTGCGCTGAACGAGTCTCAGCGTTCCAGCTGCAGCGTCTCGCCACAACGCGCGGCCAGGCTGGCGTCGTGGGTGACGACGATGAAGGCCGTGCCCTGGCGCTGCGCCAGTTCCATCATCAGCGCGAAGATGCCGTCGGCGGTGCCGCGGTCGAGGTTGCCGGTCGGCTCGTCGGCCAGCACGCAAGCCGGGCTGGCCACCAGCGCGCGGGCGATGGCCACACGTTGGCGCTCACCGCCTGAGAGCTGCGACGGGTGGTGCTTCACGCGGTCGGCCAGGCCCACCTGCGCCAGCATCGCAAAGGCGCGTTCGCGTGCCGCGGCCACGCGCTGGCGGCGAATGCGCAGCGGCATCGCCACGTTGTCCAGCGCGCTGAACTCGGGCAGCAGGTGGTGGAACTGGTAGACGAAACCCAGGTGCAGGTTGCGCCATGCGCCTTGCACGGCGGCGTTCATGGCCGAGAAGTCGCGGCCCATCAACTGCACGCTGCCGGCGTCGGGCGCGTCCAGGCCGCCGAGCAGGTGCAAGAGCGTGCTCTTGCCCGAACCCGAAGCACCGGTGATGGCCAGCGCCTGGCCGCGCGTCACGGTCAGGCTCACGCCGCGCAGCACCTGCACGTCGAGCGCCTCGTCGCCATGGCCGTCCTGAAAACGCTTGTGCAGCGCCGTCGCTTGCAGCACGACCTCACTCATAACGCAGTGCCTCGGCCGGGTTGACGCGGCTGGCTCGCCAGCTCGGGTAGAGCGTGGCCAGCAGCGCCAGCACGAGCGAGATCAACGTGATCGGCAGCACGTCGCTCAGCAGCGGCTGGCTCGGCATGCGGCTGATGACGTAGATGCTGCCGGGCAGGAAGGCGACACCGAGCACGCGCTCGATTGCCGGAACGATGACGTCGATGTGGTAAGCCACCAAGAGGCCGAAGAGCACGCCGGAGAAGGTGCCGATGAAACCGGCAGCCGCACCCTGCACGATGAAGACACCCATGATCGAGCGCGGGCTCGCACCCAGCGTGCGCAGGATGGCGATGTCGGCACGCTTGTCGGTGACCGTCATCACCAGCGTCGAAACCAGGTTGAACGCCGCCACGGCGACGATGAGCGTCAGGATGATGAACATCAGCCGCTTCTCGATCTGCACCGCGTCGAACCAGTTGCGGTTGGTGCGCGTCCAGTCGCGCACGATGACGCTGCTGCCCAGGGCCTGCGCCAGCTCGCCCGCCGCCTGGCGCGCATCTTGAACGTTAGCCAGCCGCAGCTGCACGCCGGTGGGGCCTTCGACGCGGAACAGGCGCGCGGCGTCGTCGATGTGGATCATGGCCAGCGCGCTGTCGTACTCGAAGTGGCCGACATCGAAGGTGCCGCTCACAGTGAACTGCTTCAGCCGCGGCACCACGCCGGCGGGCGTGACCTGCCCGCCGGGGGCGATGAGCGTCACCTTGTCGCCCACGCGCACCGCCAGCTGGCGCGCAAGCTCACCGCCGAGGATGATGTTCCACGCGCCCGGCACGAGCGTGGCGAGCTCGTTGCCCTTGAGCTTGGTGGCGAGTTCGGTGACCTGCGGCTCCAGCGCCGGGTCGATGCCGCGGATGATGCTGCCGCGCATGGTCTCGCCACGCGACACCAGGGCCTGCGTGGCGATGAAAGGTGCGGCGCCGATGACGCGCGTGTCCTTGCGTGCGGCGCCGGCCGTGACCTGCCAGTCGGGCAGCGCGTTGCCGGCGGCTTCGAAGACCTCGATGTGCGGGATGACCGACAGCATGCGGTCGCGTACCTCCTTCTGAAAGCCGTTCATCACCGACAGCACGATGATCAGCGCGGCCACACCGAGCGCGATGCCCAGCATCGACACGCCGCTGATGAAAGAGATGAAACCGTTGCGCCGGCCGCTGCGTCCGGCGCGGGTGTAGCGCCAGCCGACCTGCCACTCGTAGGGCAATTCGAAAGGGGTGGACATGGGGGCGGGATGTTACCGAGTGCCGGCTGCAGCACCGGGCTATGCTCGGAAAACACCTTGGGCGCCATGCATCACACCCTCTTCGACACGCCTGTCGTGAACACGCTGCTGCGCCACGGCTCGCGCGCCTTTCTGAAGCTCGCCGGCTGGCGTGTCGAAGGCAGCCTGCCGCCAGAGGCGCGCAAGTGCGTGATGATCGCCGCGCCGCACACCAGCAACTGGGACCTGCCGTTCACGCTGATGGCGGCCTTCGTGCTGCGGCTGAACATCTACTGGATGGGCAAGCACACGATCTTCAGGCCGCCATTCGGCGCGGTGATGCGCTGGCTGGGCGGCATTGCGCTGAACCGCGAGCAGTCGACGAATCTCGTCGCCGCTTCGGCGCTGGCGCTGAAGGCGGCGGACGGGCCGGTGCAGTTGATCGTGCCGCCCGAAGGCACGCGCGACAAGACGCGGCATTGGAAGACCGGCTTCTACTTCATCGCCTTGCAGGCCGAGGTGCCCATCGTGCTGGCCTACATGGACTACGCGCACAAACGTGCGGGTCTGGGCCCGCTGTTCCAGCCCACGGGCGATGCACAGCGCGACATGGCCAGCATCAAGGCCTTCTACGCACCGTTTCGCGGCAAGTGCGCGGCGCAGTTCAGCACGGAATGACGGCCACGCACAAGCACCTGGTGGTGGCCTTCGCCGCGCCTGGGTCCGATGCAGGGCGGCAGGCGATGCAGAGGTTGCAGTGGCCCGGTTTGACTGAAGTGCTCCAGGGCATGGCGCAAGTGCAGCGCGACGAGGGTGACGAGTGGAGCCTGTCGCCCCCGCACGAACGCGCGCTCGCGGCAGCGATGGGCTGGCCGCTGCTTGACGGTTTGCTGCCCTGGGCCGCGGCGCAGCGGCACGAGCTTGGCCAGGACCCCGGCACGATGGCCTGGGGCCGCCTCACGCCTGTGCACTGGCATCTGGGCACCGAGCAGCTGAGCATGGGCGACCCGGCGCGGCTGCTGCTCGACGTAGCCACCTCTCGTTCCTTGTTAGCTGTGGTCGAGCCGCTTTTCACAAGCGAAGGTTTCGAGGTGCGCTGGGGTGCGGCGTCGGCCTGGTTCATCGGCCACTCCAGCCTGGTGGCCATGCCCTGCGCGTCGCTCGACCGTGTCATCGGCCGCAATGTCGATCGCTGGTTGCCCGCGGGAGCGGCCGCGCGGCTGCTGCGCCGGCTGCAGAACGAAGTGCAGATGGCGCTGTACGGTCATGCGCTCAATGAAGGACGCGAGCGGCGCGGGTTGCTACCGGTGAATTCGGTGTGGCTCAGTGGCTGTGGCGTTGAGCGCGCGGTGGCACCGCCCGCGCCGATGCTGGAGACCCGGCTGCGCAGCCCAGCCCTGGGCGAAGACTGGGCCGCGTGGGCCAGCACCTGGGCATTGCTCGACGCCACGCTGCCCGACGCCGGCCTCACACGCCTGACCTTGTGCGGCGAACGCTCTTCGGTGACGTTCGAAGCCGCCGCGAAGTCGGCCTGGCGGCGCCTGGCCTCACGCTGGCAGCGTCCGGCCATCCTGCCCCTGCTGGAGGATCTATGACCGCACCCCGCATCGAAACCCGCGACGTGCCGCCGCGCGTGAGCTTCGCGCTCGAACAAGCGGGTGTGCACCCCTTGCTGGCGCGCCTGCTGGCCGCGCGCGGCGTGCGCGACGTGGCTGACCTCGACGACGGCCTGCAGCATTTGCTAACGCCGCAAGCACTTGCAGGCGCCAGTGCCGCCGGCGTGCTGCTGGCCGACGCCATTCAGGCGCAGCAGCGCATCTGCATCGTCGCCGACTACGACTGCGACGGCGCCACCGCCTGTGCCGTCGCGCTGCGCGGCCTGGTGATGCTGGGCGCCTTGCCCGGGCATGTGGGCTACGTCGTGCCCGATCGCGCCGTGCATGGTTATGGCCTGACGCCGCCCATCGTCGAGTTGGCGCTGCAAGCGCGGCCCGACGTGTTGGTGACGGTGGACAACGGCATCGCCAGCTTCGCCGGCGTGGCGCACGCGCGCGCGCTCGGCCTGCAGGTGCTGGTCACCGACCACCATCTGCCGGCGCTGGTGGACGGCGCGGTGGCGCTGCCCGACGCCAACGTCATCGTCAACCCGAACCAGCCCGGCTGCGGCTTCGCCAGCAAACACATCGCCGGCGTCGGCGTGATGTTCTACGTGCTGCTGGCCACGCGCGCCGAGCTGCGCGAACGCGGTCGCTTCGACGCCGCGACGCAGCCGCGGCTGGATGCGCTGCTCGATCTTGTGGCGCTGGGCACGGTGGCCGACGTCGTCAAGCTCGACGCCAACAACCGCCGCCTGGTGGCGCAGGGCTTGAAGCGCATCCGCGCCGGGCGCATGCAATGCGGCGTGGCCGCGCTCTTCAAGGCGGCGGGGCGCGACCCGGCGCGTGCTGCGACCTTCGACTTCGGCTTCGCGCTGGGCCCGCGCATCAACGCCGCCGGGCGGTTGGCCGACATGACGCTGGGCATCGAATGCCTGGTCACCGACGACGCCGCGCGTGCCGCCGAACTCGCCGCACAGCTCGACGCCATCAACCGCGAACGCCGTGTCGTCGAAGGTGAGATGCGTGATGTGGCGCAGGCTGCGCTGGACGCGCTCTTGCCGATGGTGGACGGCGCGGGTGAGCCATTACCTGGCGCGTTAGCCATCTTCGACGAGAGTTTCCACGAAGGCGTGGTCGGCATCGTCGCCGGCCGCATCAAAGACCGTTTCCACCGCCCGACCTTCGTTTTCGCGCGTGGTGCCGACGGTGTGCTCAAGGGCTCGGGCCGCTCCATCCCCGGCTTTCACCTGCGCGACGCGCTCGACCTGGTAAGCAAGCGCCAGCCGGCCCTGATGCAGCGCTTCGGCGGCCACGCCATGGCGGCAGGCTGCACACTGGTGGGCGAAGGCTTCGCCGCCTTCGACACCGCGCTGCGCCAGGTGGCCGGTGAGTGGCTCGACGCCGCCACGCTGACGCGCACGCTGCGCACCGACGGCAGGCTCGATGTGCAGTGGTTCAACGCCAAGACCGTGGCGCTGCTGGATGCGCAGGTCTGGGGCCAGGGCTTCGAAGCGCCGGTGTTCGTCGACGAGGTCAAGGTGCTGCAGCAGCGCCTGGTGGGCGAGAAACACCTGAAGCTGCGCGTGTTGCACGCCGGCACGCCGCGCGATGCCATCTGGTTCGGCCACACCGAGCCGCTGCCCGAGACGGTGCGGCTGGCCTATCGCCTGGCGCTGGACGAATGGAATGGCCAGCAGCGGGTGCAGATGATGGTCGAGGCCGTGGCGTAGCGCGACGCGCTGGCGTGCGCCGCTGCGTGCCTCAGCGCCGCACGACGCTGACCACCACCGACACGCTGCTGCCGGGCACCGTCGCCGTGACCGTGATGCTGCGGTTGCGCGTGGTGCGTGTGCTGCTCAAGGGGAAACTGGCGGTGGTTGCGCCGGCCGCAACCGTCACCGTCGCCGGCACGCTCAGCACCGAGGGGTTCGACGACTCCAGCTGCACCACCACGCCGCCCGGCCCGGCCGCGGCGCTGAGGCTCACCGTGCCCGTCGCCGTCTGCCCACCCAGCACCTTGCCCGGCGCGACGCTGATGCCTGCCAGCGTGGCCACTGCCGCGGGCTGGACGTTGAGCGTGGCCGTGCGTGTCACGCCGGCGTAGCTGGCGCTGAGGTTGACGGCCGTGGTGCTGCTCACGGCTTGCGTGGTGACGCTGAAGCTGGCGCCGGTGGCACCCTGGGCCACGCTCACCGACGTGGGCAGCATCGCCGCGGCCTGGTTGCTGGCCAGGGCGATCAGCGCGCCGCCGGCGGGCGCCGGGGCACTGAGGGTCACGCTGGCGCTGGTGCTCTCGCCACCCATCACGTTGGCAGTTAGCAAGCTCAGTGTGGTCAGCGTCGTGC
>JANLYV010000410.1:0-2469 GCA_031365825.1 Rubrivivax sp.
CTCGAGCACCTCGTCGTTGGCCTGCACGTCGGCCAGCGGCCCTTCGGCCAGCACGCGGCCTTCGTGCAGCACGGTCACGGTCTTGCGGCCTTGCGTCAGCTGGTCGACGAACTTCACGTCGTGCTCGACCACCACCAGCGAATGTTTGCCTTCGAGAGAGAGGAAAAGCACGGCTGTGCGCTCGGTCTCTTCGTCGGTCATGCCCGCCACGGGCTCGTCCAGCAGCAGCAGCTTGGGCTCCTGCATGAGCAGCATGCCGATTTCCAGCCACTGTTTCTGGCCGTGGCTGAGGAGTCCGGCCGTGCGTTGCGCCTGGTCCTTCAGATGGATCAGCGTCAGCACCTCGCCGATGTGGGCCAGCTGCGCACCCGACAAACGCGAGAACAGCGTCGCGCGTGCACGGCGGTCGGCGCGTTGCGCCAGTTCGAGGTTCTCGAACACGCTGAGCTGCTCGTACACCGTGGGTTTCTGGAATTTGCGGCCCACGCCCACCTGCGCGATCTGCGGCTCGGTCAAGCGCAGCAGGTCGATGTTGCTGCCGAAGAAGATGCTGCCGGCATCGGGCCGTGTCTTGCCGGTGATGCAGTCCATCATCGTCGTCTTGCCGGCGCCGTTGGGGCCGATGATGCAACGCAGCTCGCCGACGTTGATGGTCAGGCTCAGGGCGTTCAGCGCGCGAAAGCCGTCGAAGCTGACGCTGATGCCGTCGACGTACAGCGCCACGCCCTGGCCGAAGTAGGCCTCTTCGCTGACGAAGCGCGTGGCACTCTTGGCCAGACGCGCCTGGTGCGCGGCCAGCGCGCGTGCGCCGGCTTCCATCAGCTCGGGCGTCATGAACGTTCCCCGCGTTTGCGCAGCAGGCCGATCAATCCGTTCGGCAAAAACAGCGTCACGGCAATGAAGAGCGCACCGAGGAAGAACAGCCAGTACTCGGGGAAGGCAACCGTGAACCAGCTCTTCGCGCCATTGACAAAGAAGGCGCCGACGATGGGGCCGATCAAGGTGGCGCGGCCGCCGACCGCGGCCCAGATCGCCATCTCGATCGACGCCGCTGGCGACATCTCGCCCGGGTTGATGATGCCCACCTGCGGCACGTACAAGGCGCCCGCCACCCCGGCCATCATGGCCGACAGCGTCCAGATGCTGAGCTTGTAGGCCACGGGGTTGTAACCGCTGAACATGACGCGGCTTTCGGCGTCACGAATGGCCTGCAACACCCGCCCGTATTTGCTGTGGACGATGGCGCGCGCCATCAGGAAGAAGCCGATGAGCACGGCGCCGCTGAGGCAACACAGGATGACGCGCATCTGCGACGTGGCCACGGGCACGCCGGCGATGCGCTTGAAGTCGGTGAAGCCGTTGTTGCCGCCGAAGCCGGTCTCGTTGCGGAAGAAGAGCAGCATCGCCGCGAAAGTCAGCGCCTGCGTGATGATCGAAAAGTACACGCCCTTGATGCGCGAGCGGAAGGCGAAGTAGCCGAAGACGAAGGCTAAGGCTCCAGGTACGAGCACCACCATCGCCAGCTGGAAGGCCAGGCTGTCGCTGAAAGCCCAGTGCCAGGGGAAGACCTTCCAGTTCAGGAACACCATGAAGTCGGGCATGGGCAGACGGTACTGGCCATCACTGCCGATCTGGCGCATCAGGTACATGCCCATGGCGTAGCCGCCGAGCGCAAAGAACAGGCCATGGCCGAGCGAGAGGATGCCGGTGTAGCCCCAGATCAGGTCCATCGCCAGCGCGCAGATGGCGTAGCACAGGATCTTGCCGAGCAGGCTGACGGCGTAGTCGCTGAGGTGGAAGGCGCTGCTTTCCGGCACCACCAGGTTGAGCATGGGCACCAACACCATGAGCGTTAGCACGGCGGCCATCAAGGCCGCCCAGCCGCGCACACCAAGCGTCTTGGTCATGCCTCAGCGCTCCGGCCCTTCAGCGCGAAGATGCCTTGCGGCCGCTTCTGGATGAAGATCACGATGAACACCAGCACCATGATCTTGGCCAGCACCGCGCCGGCCCAGCCTTCGAGCAGCTTGTTCAGCGCGCCCAGGCCGAGCGCGGCGTACACCGTGCCGGCGAGTTGGCCCACGCCGCCGAGCACCACGACCATGAACGAGTCGACGATGTAGCCCTGCCCCAGGTCCGGCCCGACATTGCCGACTTGCGACAGCGCACATCCCGCCAGGCCGGCGATGCCGGAGCCGAGCGCGAAGGCGTAGGTGTCCACGCGCGCCGTGTTCACGCCCATGCAGGCGGCCATCGGCCGGTTCTGCGTGACACCGCGCACGAACAGCCCCAGGCGGGTGCGCGCGATCAGCAGTGCGACGGCGCCAAGCACCAGCGCGGCGAAGGCGATGATGGCGATGCGGTTGTAGGGCAGCGTCAGATTGTTCAGCACGTCGATGCCACCCGACAACCACGCCGGGTTCTCGACCTGCACGTTCTGCGCGCCGAACAGCGAGCGCACGGACTGCA
>JANLYV010000450.1:0-6358 GCA_031365825.1 Rubrivivax sp.
CGTTAGGGCCCAGCAACGCCACCACTTCTCCGCGGCCCACGGCGAGTGAGACGTCGAACAGCACATCCGTGTCGCCGAAAAAGGTTTGCACGTGATCGAGCGCGAGCATCAATCCACGCTCCCGTTCATTGCCGCGTTCGCTTCAACATTTGCACCCAGGTTCGAGCGCTGCACCCACGGGTTGTCGCGCAACTGTGCGGGCGTGCCTGCGGCGATGACCTGGCCCCAGTGGATGACCGACACCGTGTCGGCCAGGCGGAAGAGGAAGCGCATGTCGTGCTCGATGATGACGATGGTGAGCTGGCGCTTCAGTTCGCTCACCAGCTCAGCCAGCCGCGCCGTGCCCTCGGCGCCGAGGCCGGCGGTCGGCTCGTCCAGGAACAGCAGTCGCGGCGCCGCGGCCAGCGCCACGGCGATTTCCAGCGCGCGGCGTTCGCCATAGGACAGGCCGCCGACCACCGCGTATTCCTTGCCCGCCAGGCCCACGCGCGCCAGCACCGCCGCGGCCTGCTGCTCGGCGCTTGTATCGGCACCCAGGTCGCGCCAGACGTTGAAGCCTTGGCTGCGCACGGCGGGCAAGGCCACCATCACGTTGTCGAGCGCGTTGTAGTCGTTGAACAGGTTCATGACCTGGAACGAGCGCGAGATGCCCTTCTTCGCGATCTGTCGCGGTGGCAGGCCGGTGATGTCCTCTCCGGCAAATCGCACCTGGCCGCGGTCGGGGCGAAAGCGCCCGGTCAGCACGTTGAAGCAAGTCGTCTTGCCCGCACCGTTGGGGCCCATGATGCCCGACAGCTGGCCTTCTTCGAAAGCCAGCGTCACGTCCTGCAGCACCACCTGGTCACCAAAACGTTTGTGCAGGTGCTGCGCTTCAAACAGGGCCATGCACGGGCTCCTTGGATGGCGCCATGGCGCGACGCCGGGGTGCGGCGCGACGCCGGCGCATGAAGGCCTGCCAGATGCCGGCAATGCCTTCGGGCTTCCACATCACCAGCCCGACAAAGAGCAGGCCGTACCAGAGCAGCCAGGTCTCGGTGGTGGCGCCCAGCACGTCGCGCGCCAGGATGAAGAAGAGCGCCCCGATGGCCGGCCCCCAGAAGCTGACCAGGCCACCGCCCACCAGCACCATCATCACCACGAAGCCGGATGAGTGCAGGCTCATCACGTTCGGGTACGCCGACTGCTGCGCCATCGCAAAGAGTGCCCCCGCCAGAGCGGCCACGGCTGAGGCGATGGTGAAGCTCAGCCACTTGTAGAGCCAGACGTTGTAGCCGACGTAGGCGGCGCGCAGTTCGTTTTGCTTGATGGCGCTCAGCACGCGGCCGAAGGGCGAATGCACCAGCCGCCACAACGCGGCCACCACCAGCGCAAATACCACCAGGCAGAAGTAGAAGAGGGCCTGGTTGCCATTCAGGTCGAAGCTCGCAAAGCCCAGCTCCACCAGCGGCCGCTTGATGTTGAGCAGCCCGTCCTCACCGCCGGTGACGCTGTGCCACTTGATGGACACGAACCAGAAGATCTGGCCGAAGGCGATGGTCAGCAGGGCGAAGTAGATGCCGCGCTTGTGCGAGATGCACAGCGCCACCAGTGCCGCCAGCAGCGCCACCACCAGCACCGCGCCGGCCAGGTCGAACCACAGGTTGGCCCAGACCCGCTGCTGCAGCAGGCCAAACGCGTAAGCGCCGGCGCCGAAGAAAGCGCCGTGGCCGAAGGAGGGCAGGCCGGTGGTGCCCAGCATCAGGTTGTAGCCCAGGGCGAACAGCATCCAGATCATGACCTCCAGCGCCAGGTACGGGTACAGCCCGACGCTGGCCAGCCACAGCGGTGTGCTGGCCAGAGTCAGCACCAGGATGAACAAGGGCACGGGGACCAGGGCGGCGCGGCGCGATGCGGGTTGCATGAAAGAGGCTTGGGATAAACGCGGTGGACAAATTGGAATGTACGTTCTAGGATTTGAACAGGCAAGAATTTTTATTCCCGATTGTTCCCTACCCACGTTGCTTCGCCGAAGACCCCAGCCGCACCATGACCGACCGCGCCACCACCTTCGACGAGCTGAAGGAAACCATCGCGCAGGCGTATCCCACGATGTCGCCGCAGTTGCAGCGCCTGTCGCGCTTCGTCATCGACCGGCCGCACGACCTGGCGCTGGGCACGGTGGCCGCGGTGGCGCAGGCCAATGAGGTGCAGCCGTCGTCGTTGATCCGCTTCGCCAATGCGCTGGGTTTCACCGGTTTTTCGCAGATGCAGCAGGTCTTCCAGAGCCACCTGGTCGAACGCTCCACGCCTTACCGCGAACGCATCGCACGCATGCGCCAGGGCAGCAAGGCCAAGGGCGCCGACGTGCTGCACGACTTCGTCGGCGACGCCGTGAACGAGCTGCACCACCTGGAAGAGAACGTACCGGCCGGCACACTGAACGCCGCCGTGAAGATGCTGGCGCGCGCCGCGCAGATCCACGTGCTGGCGCAGCGCCGCGCCTTCCCGGTGGCGTGCTACCTGGCCTACGCGCTGAACCAGCTGGAGCTGCGCGCACAGCTGCTCGACGGCCTGGGCGGCATGCTCAACGAATTTGCGCACAGCATCCGGCCCGGTGACGTGCTGCTGGTGGCGAGCTTTCGCAACTACTCGCCGGCGGTGGTGGACACCGCACTCGCCTGCCGCCGGCGCGGCGTGAAGGTGGTGGCCATCACCGACAGCCCGCTGTCGCCCCTGAAGCCGGCCGCCGACGTGTGCTTCGTGCTCGGCGACGACTCGCAGCAGCCGTTTCGATCGCTCGTCGGGCCGCTGTGCCTGGCGCAGGCGCTCATCGTCAGCACCGGGCACCACCTTGCGGCGGCAGCGGCCAAACCCAAACCAGCCGCCAAGGCGCGGGCGCGATGAAGCCGAACCCATCCCGCCCCATCGACGTGGTGTGCATGGGCCGCGCCGCCGTCGACCTGTACGGCGAACAGATCGGCGGCCGGCTCGAAGACATGCGCACGTTCGCCAAGTACCTGGGCGGCTCACCCGCCAACACCGCCGTCGGCATGGCCCGCCTGGGGCTGCGGCCGGCGATGCTGACGCGCGTCGGCGACGAACACAACGGCCGTTTCGTGCGCGAGCGGCTGGCGGCCGAAGGCGTGGAGGTGTCGCAGGTGCGCACCGATCCGAAGCGGCTGACCGCGCTCGTCTTCCTGGGCATCCGCGACCGCGAGACGTTCCCGCTGGTGTTCTACCGCGACCACTGCGCCGACATGGGGCTGACGCCGGACGACGTCGACGCGACCTTCGTCGGCGGCGCTGGCGCGCTGCTGCTGTCGGGCACGCACCTGTCGCAGCCCGCCACCTTGGCCGCCTGCCGGCGTGCGGTGGCGGTGGCGCGCGCCGCGGGCAAGCGCGTGGTGCTCGACATCGACTACCGGCCCGTGCTGTGGGGGCTGACCAGCCCCGGCCTGGGCGAGCAGCGCTACGTCGAATCTGCCGCCGTCAGCGCGCAGCTGCAAAGCATCGTCGCCGACTGCGAGCTGATCGTCGGCACGGAAGAAGAGATCTGCATCGCCGGCGGCACCGGCGACGTGCTGGCTGCGCTGCGCCGCCTGCGCGAGCTGAGCCCGGCCACCCTTGTGATGAAACGTGGGCCGATGGGCTGCGTGGTGTTCGAAGGCGCCATCCCTGCGCGCGTCGACGACGGCCTGGCCGGCCCCGGCTTCCCGGTGGAAGTCTTCAACGTGCTCGGCGCCGGCGACGCCTTCATGGCCGGCTTCCTGCGCGGCTGGCTGCGCCGCGAGCCGCTGGCCACGTGCTGCGCCTACGCCAACGCCTGCGGCGCCCTGGTCGTGTCGCGCCACGGCTGCGCACCGGCCATGCCGAGCTTTGAAGAGTTGACGCACTTCCTGGCCCACGGCGCGAGCAGCCGCTGGTTGCGTGAAGACGCAGCGCTGGAACATCTGCACCGCGTGACCACAAGGTTGCAGCAGTGGCCCGAGCTCACCGTGCTGGCCTTCGACCACCGTGTGCAGTTCGAAGAACTCGCCGGCAGTGGTGCCGGCAGTCGTGTCGACAGCGCGGCCCGCATCGCCCACTTCAAGCGGCTGATGACGCAGGCCGCGCAGCAGTGTGCACAGGGCGGCGCGGGCCGGCACGGCGTGATCCTGGACGACCGCTACGGCGAGGCCGCCTTCCCCGCCCTCACCGGCCACGGCGGCTGGGTGGCGCGGCCGGTGGAGTTGCCGGGTTCGCGGCCGCTGCAATTCGAGGCCGGCGCGCAGATCGCCTTGACGCTGCGCGACTGGCCGACCGAACACGTGGCCAAGTGCCTGGTGATCTACCACCCCGACGACGACGCGGCCTTGCGCCAGGCGCAGCTCGACCAGCTGCGTGACCTGCAACTGGCCTGCCTGGGCACCGACCGCGAATTCCTGGTCGAAGTCATCCCGCCGCGCGAGATGCCGCTCGACGACCACACGCTGGCGCGCGCGCTCGAGCAGATCTACGAAGCCGGTATCCAGCCCGACTGGTGGAAGCTGCCGCCACCCGAGACCCACGCCGCGTGGCAGCACATCAGCGCCGCCATCCAGCAGCACGACGCGCATTGCCGCGGTGTGCTGATGCTGGGCCTGGAGGCGTCTGAAGACACGCTGCGCCGCAGCTTCGAGATGGCCGCACCGCACCTGGTGTGCAAGGGCTTCGCCATCGGCCGTTCGATCTTCGCCGAGCCTGCGGCAGCCTGGTTTCAGGGCCGGCTGGACGACGCCGGCGTCGTCACTGCAGTGGCCGAACGCTATGCCCGCCTGATTGCGCTGTGGCGCAAGGCGCGCTCTGAATTCAACCTGAAGGAGATGACATGAGTTCGCCAGAACAGTCGCGGCTGCCGCGCATCGGGTTCATCGGCATTGGCATGATGGGCCACGGCATGGCCAGGAACCTGCTGGCCAAGGGCTATGCGCTCACGCTCAAGGTCAACCGCAGCCGCGAACGCCTGGCCGACCTGCTGGCCGCGGGCGCGACCGAAGCCACGAGCAATGCCGAGGTCGCGCGCGCCAGTGACATCGTCTTCATCTGCGTGCTGAGTTCGCCCCAGGTCGAAGACATCGTGCACGGTGCCGATGGCTTGCTCGGTGCGGCACGCGAAGGGTTGATGGTGGTGGACTGTTCGACTGCCGAGCCTTCGTCCACCGCGCGCATCCGCGCCGCGTTCGCCGCGCGCGGCACACGTTTCATCGACGCGCCGCTGGCACGCTCGCCCAAAGAGGCCGAAGAGGGCCGGCTGAACACCATGGTGGGCGCCGACCCGGCCGACTTCGACGCGCTCAAGCCCGTGCTGCGGGCCTTCTGCGAAAACATCATCCACGTCGGTGGGCCGGGCCAGGGGCATGTGCTCAAGCTCATCAGCAACATGCTGGCGATGTCGATGGCCGCGGGCATTGCCGAAGCCACCGCCGTGGCCGCCAAGTCGGGGCTGGCGCTGGAGAAGATGTTCGAGGTCATCAGCGCCGGCGGCGTCAATTCCGGCATCTTCCAGATGATGTTCGGCCGCATGCTTCAAGGCGACCTGGCCGGCCTGAAGTTCGCCATCGCCGCGGCGCAAAAAGACCTGCGCTACTACACCCACATGGCCGAGATGCTGCCCGTGGCCAGCTTCATGGCCGAGGCCGCGCACCAGAGTTTCGTGCAGGCCGTGAACCTCGGGCACGGCGACAAGTTCATCGCGTCCTTGTTCGAAGTGCAAGAGCAGACCAGCCAGGTGCACATCGTTCCCCGGCCCGTTTGATCGGGCCCCACCACCGACGGAGACAACCATGCGCAATGACAAAACCATCCCCGCATCCACCACGCCCGCCAGCGCCTCCAGGCGCAAGCTGCTGAAGACCACGGCGCTGGTCACCGCAGGCGCAGGACTCTATGGCGTGGCGCCCTTCCACGGCCCCTGGAAGCACCACCACGCCTGGGCCCAGGCCGCGGCGAAGAAGCCGCTGGTCATCGGCCTGACGATGGACGCCAGCGGCCAGTACGCGGCATCGGGTTCGATGGAGCGACTCGGCGCGATGATGGCCATCAAGGAATTCAACGACAAGGGCGGCGTCATCGGCCGGCGCATCGAAGCCATCCACATGGACACCGAAACCACGCCGGCCACGGGCACGCGCGTGGCCGAACGCATGATCACGCGCAACGAGGCCGGCTTCCTCATCGGCGCCGTGCACTCGGGTGTGGCCAATGCCATCTCGCAGGTCGCGCAGAAGTACGGCTGCGTCTACCTCAACACCAACTCGAGCTCGCCGACCGAGGCCGGCAAGAACTGCCACCGCGTCAAGTTCGTCTGGGACGGCAACGGCACGAACTTTTCGCACGCGATCGTCAAGAACGCGATGAAGGT
>JANLYV010000490.1:0-2250 GCA_031365825.1 Rubrivivax sp.
GTCACGCTGAACCTGCTCGCCGACCTTGCGTATTTCCTGATCAATCCGAGGATGCGCGGATGAAGCGTCCCGCCGCAACCGGCCCCGATCGGCGCCGCAGATGAGGCCAGCCGAGCCATTTGCGCCAGTGCCTGCAACTGCCGCGGGTACCGATGCGGACGGCTTGGGATGTCGTCATGAGCGCAGCCGCGGATTCACGGCGAAGTACGCGACATCGGCCAGCAGGTTGAGCGTGATGTAGGCGGTGGCCGTCACCAGCACCACGCCTTGCACCACCGCGTAGTCGCGGTTGAAGACCGAGTCGACGATCAGCTTGCCGAAGCCCGGCAGCGTGAACACCTGCTCGGTGAGCACCGCGCCTGAGAGCAGCGTGCCGAACTCGAGCGCTCCGAGCGTGATGATGGGTGTGAGCGCGTTGCGCAGCGCGTGCTTGAGCACCACCACGCGTTCGCGCAGGCCCTTGGCACGCGCCGTGCGCACGTAGTCGCTGGACAGCACCTGCAGCATGGCGCTGCGCGTGTGGCGCATCAGCACGGCGGCGATGGCGTTGCCCAGGACGAAGGCCGGCATGATCATCGCGGCCAGGTTGGCGCGCAGGTCTTCGAACGGGCTCACATAGCCCGACGCCGGCAGCCAGCCCAGCTGCACCGAGAACAAGAGAATCATCAGGATGCCGAGCCAGAAGTTCGGCGTCGAGATGCCCCACAGCGCGAAGCCGTTGGCCAGGCTGTCCCACCAGCTGCCGCGGCCCACGGCCGAGACGATGCCGGCGGGAATGCCAATCAAGAGTGCAATGCTCATGGCCATCGCCGCCAGCTGGATCGTCACCGGCAGCTTTTGCCGCACCAGCTCCAGCACCGGCTGCTGCGTGCGCACCGAGTCACCCAGGTCGCCGTGCAACACGCCGCCGACCCAGTAGGCATAACGCAGCGGCAGCGGCTCGTCCAGGTGCAGCTTCAAACGCAGGTGGGCGATGACGCTGGGGTCCTGCTCTTCGCCGGCGAGGATCTTTGCCGGGTCGCCCGGCAGCAGCTGCTGCAGTCCGAAGATCAGCATCGAGACGAAGACGAGGGTCGGCGCGATCTGTGCCAGGCGCTTGAGCAGGAAGTCGAACACAGGGCTAGCGCCGACTTTACGGTGACATCTTCAGGCCGGTCACGCGCAACAAACCGTCGGGCACGTTGCGCACGCCGCCGAGTTTGGCGTTGTAGGCCCAGAGCCAGTTGCGGTGGTACAGGTAGATGATGGGCCGCTCTTTCAACACCTTGGCGGCGATCTGCTCGTAGACCTTTCGGCGCTCGGCCACATCACGCAGCGTGCGCGACTGGTTCAAGAGCGCATCGGTCTCGGCGCTGCAATAACCCGCGTAGTTCAGCGGCTGCTTGCAGCCGTGGAAGCTGTAGGCGTTGCCGTCGGGGTCGGCGCGGCCACTCCAGGCCAGCACGTAGGCTTCGAAGTCGCCCTTGTCGGCCATGTTCAGCGAGGTCGCGAATTCCGTCGCCTGGATCTTCACGTCGAAGCCGGCGTCGCGCGCCATGGCCTGCACCACCAGCGCCAGGCGCTGCGCGTCGCTGGTGGTCGGCGTCACCAGCGTGAAGCTCGGGTTCGTGACGCCGGCTTCCTTCAGCAGCGCCCGCGCCTTGGCCACATCGCGCTTAGGAATGGGCATGTTCTTCGCATAGAAGGCATTGCCCGGCGCCACCCACTGGTTGCCGACCGTGGCCTCGTTGTCCATCACCACCTGCGCCAGGCCCTGGCGGTCGAGCGAAAGCTCCAGCGCTTCGCGCACGCGCGGGTCGCGGCCCAGCGGATTCTTCTGCGCCTGGTCGCTCTTGCCAATGTTGATGGTGATGCCCTGGTAGCCGATCTCGGTGATGCGTGAGACCTTGTAGCGCTTGTCGGCCTGCAGCTTCTCGATGTCCGAAGGTGCGACGCGTTCGATGTAGTCGAACTGCCCTGCCTTCAGGTTGGCCAGCCGCACCGTGGCGTCGGGGATCGGCGTGTAGGTGATTTTCGCGAAGTGGATCGCCGGCTTGTTCCAGTAGCCGTCGTAGCGCTCGAGCACGATGCGGTCCTGCGCCACGCGCTCGGCGAACTTGAACGGGCCCGAACAGACCGGTCGGCTGCCGAACTTGTCGCCGGCGGCCTGCGCCGCCTTGGGGCTGACGATCATGCCGGAGCGGTCGGACAGCGCGGCCAGCAGTGGTGCGAAAGGCGCACTCAGGTTCAAGCGCACGGTCAGCGGGTCCA
>JANLYV010000498.1:0-3165 GCA_031365825.1 Rubrivivax sp.
CGTCAAACGCTCGCTCGAAATCGCCGGCGACTTGTGCATCTACACCAACCAGCAGCACATCGTGGAGGTACTCGGGTGAGTGCATCCATGACGCCACAAGAAATTGTGTCGGAGCTCGACCGCCACATCGTCGGCCAGCACGCCGCCAAGCGCGCGGTGGCCATCGCGCTGCGCAACCGCTGGCGGCGCCAGCAGGTGAGCGAGGCGCTGCGCGGCGAGATCACGCCGAAGAACATCCTCATGATCGGCCCCACCGGTGTCGGCAAGACCGAGATCGCGCGGCGCCTGGCGCGGCTGGCCGACGCGCCTTTCATCAAGGTCGAGGCCACCAAGTTCACCGAGGTCGGCTACGTCGGCAAGGACGTCGACACCATCGTGCGCGACCTGATCGACATCGCCGTGAAGCAGGAGCGCGAGCGCCAGGTGCGCATGAAGCGCAGCTTTGCCGAAGACGCCGCCGAAGACCGCGTGCTCGACATCCTGGTGCCGCCGCCGCGCAACATGGGCTTCGGCGGCGATGCCACGACCCCGGACAACACCACGCGGCAGATGATGCGCAAGCGCCTGCGCGAAGGCCTGCTCGCCGACAAGGAGATCGAGATCGAGGTTGAGCAGGCCAAGCCCACGCTGGAAATCCTGGGGCCCCAAGGCATGGAGGACATGGCCGAGCAGCTCAAGGGCCTGTTCGGGCAGATGGGCCAGGGCAAGCGCAAAGTGCGCAAGGTCAGCATCGCCGAAGCGATGAAACTGCTGGTCGAAGAAGAAGCCGGCAAGCTCGTCAACGAAGACGAGATCCGCGCTGCGGCGATGGCTAACGCCGAAGGTAATGGCATCGTATTCATCGACGAAATCGACAAAGTCGCCTCGCGCAGCGAACACGGTGGCGCCGATGTCTCGCGCCAGGGCGTGCAGCGCGACCTGCTGCCGCTGGTGGAAGGCACCACCGTCACCACCAAGTACGGCGCGGTGAAGACCGACCACATGCTCTTCATCGCCTCGGGTGCGTTCCACCTGGCCAAGCCCAGCGACCTGATCCCCGAACTGCAGGGGCGCTTCCCCATCCGCGTCGAGCTCGGCTCGCTTTCGGTCGACGACTTCGAAGCCATCCTCACCAGCACGCAGGCCAGCCTGGTGACGCAGTACCAGGCGCTGCTGGCGACCGAAGGCGTGACGCTGCAGATCACGCCCGACGCGGTGCGCCGTCTGGCGCAGATCGCTTTCGAAGTGAACGAGCGCACCGAAAACATCGGTGCACGGCGCCTGGCCACGGTGATGGAGCGGCTGCTCGACGAGGTCAGCTTCGACGCCCCCAACCGCAGCGGCCAGACCGTGGTGCTGGACGCCGCCGCCGTGAACGAGCGGCTGGCAGACCTGGCCAAGGACGAGGACCTGTCGCGCTACATCCTGTAGCTGCGGCTAGCCGCGCCGGCCATCGCGTTGCGCCTGAATCTGCAGCAGGCCTTCGAAGATCAGTGTGTCGACCATCTCGAAGGGCAGGTCGGTGATGGGCGCGAGTTTGACGGCCGCGCCACCGCTCATCAGCAACACTGGCTCCTGCCCGGTGCGCGCCGCGAGCCGTCGCGTCTGGCGTTCGATGGCGCCGGCCAGCGCGTTGGCGCCACCGCTCATCAGCGCGTCGCTGGTGTTGGTGGGAAAGTCGACGATCTCGCCGGTGGGCAC
The DNA here is from genome assembly GCA_031365825.1 of Rubrivivax sp. Lineage (GTDB taxonomy): Bacteria > Pseudomonadota > Gammaproteobacteria > Burkholderiales > Burkholderiaceae_C > Rubrivivax. The sequence continues at coordinate 1,681 of JANLYV010000498.1, forward strand.
TTTGAGCCCCGCCGTGCCCATCTCCAGGGCGCGCAGCATCAGGCCGAAGCCGGGCAGGATGAGGCCGCCCAGAAAGTGGCCGGCAGCGTCGAGTGCATCCACCGTCACCGCCGTGCCCACCATCACCACCAGCGCCGGCCGTGGCACACCACCGGCCAGCGCGCGCGCGCGTGCACCGGCCAGCGCCACCCAGCGGTCGGCACCGAGCCGGTTCGGGTGGTCGTAGCCGTTGCTCAAGTCGCCCTCACGCGCCGCCGGCACGACCCAATGCGGCTCGGTGTCCCACTGCCCCATCTGCTCTTCGACGCGGCGGCGCACGGCATCACCGGCCACGACGCAGCCAAGCATCTGCTGCGGCGCGGCGAGGTCCCTCCACTCGGCGTCGGCCAGGTCGTCGATCGTCTCCAGAAACACCGCGCCTTGCTGCATCAGCACGGCGCCAGGCCGCGCGTTCTCGTAGACGGCCCACTTCAGGCGCGTATTGCCGACGTCGATGGCAAGAAAGCTCATGGTGGTGGGCGGCTCGGGTTGGGGTGGCGCATGGTACGCAGGGCGCAGCATGGCATGATGCGGCGTTGACGTTAACGTAAACGTCAATCCATCATCCTCGCCAACCCGCCACGAGCGTTGCGCCATGACCGACCTGTCCGCCGACTTCAAAGCCCTGGCCAGCTACCGGCCCACGCACAAGGTGCGTTTCGTCACGGCCGCCAGCCTCTTCGATGGCCACGACGCCGCCATCAACATCATGCGGCGCATCCTGCAAGGCATGGGCGCCGAGGTCATCCACCTCGGCCACAACCGATCCGTCGACGAAGTCGTCACCGCCGCGCTGCAAGAAGACGTGCAAGGCATCGCCATCAGCAGCTACCAGGGCGGGCATGTCGAATATTTCAAGTACATGGTGGAGCTGCTGCAGCGCCGCGGCGGTGCCCATGTGCAGGTCTTCGGCGGCGGCGGTGGCGTCATCGTGCCGGCCGAAATCCGCGAGTTGCAAGCCGCCGGCGTGGCGCGCATCTACAGCCCCGAAGACGGCCAACGCATGGGCCTGGCCGGCATGATCGGCGAGATGGTGATGCGCTGCGATGTCGACCTGTCGGCGTTTGCGCCCAAGTCGGTCGCGGCACTGCAAGGCCACAGCGAAGCGGCTTGGCGCGCATTGGCGCAGGCCATCACCGCGCTCGAAAACGGCAAGGCCGAGCCGGCGTTCAAGGCCGCGATGGTGGAAGCCGCCAAGCGCGCCAAGACGCCGGTGCTGGGCATCACCGGCACCGGCGGCGCGGGCAAGTCCAGCCTCACCGACGAGCTCATCCGCCGCCTGCGCCTGGACCAGAACGACGCGCCGCGCATCGCCGTGATCTCGATCGACCCGAGCCGACGCAAGAGTGGCGGCGCGCTGCTGGGCGACCGCATCCGCATGAACGCAATATCGCCCTGGGGCCAGGGGCCCCGGGTCTTCATGCGCTCACTCGCCACGCGCGACTT
>JANLYV010000448.1:0-24529 GCA_031365825.1 Rubrivivax sp.
GGTGAGCGTGTCGAACAGCGAGAAGTGCTGGTAGACCATGCTGATGCCCAGCGCGCGCGCCTGCGCCGGGCTGGCCACCGACACCTGCTGCCCGTTCCAGCGCAGCTCGCCGGCGTCGGGCTGCACCGCGCCGTAGATGATCTTCATCAGCGTGCTCTTGCCGGCGCCGTTTTCGCCGAGCACGGCATGGATCTCGCCGGGTTTGACGCGCAGGTTCACCGCGTCGTTGGCGCGTACGGCGGGGTACTGCCTGGTGATGCCTGAGAGTTCGAGCCGCAAGGTGTTCATGCACTTTCCTCAGACGAGACGACGGCCCGCGACCCAGGTGCCGCGCAGGTGGCGCTCGTCGGCGAGTTGCATCCAGGCGAAGACCTTTTCGTGCAGCTCGGTGGCGGCGTGGATGCGGGCGGTGTCGACCGCGCCCGTGGCCCAGTCCCACAAACACACATCGGCCATGGTGCCGACATCGAAGCTGCCGATCTCGTGCGCAAGCGAGAGCGCCTCGGCCGCGCCGCGTGTGGCGGCATGCAGCGCCGTCCAGGCCGTGAGCCGCTGGCCGCGCAGCGCCTGCACCTTGTAGCCGTCGGCCAAGGTTCGCTGCATCGACAGGCTGGTGCCGCCACCCACGTCGCTGCCGACGCTGACGGCGACGCCGGCATCGCGCGTTGAAGGCCAGTCGAAGAGGCCGCTGCCGAGAAAGAGGTTGGAGCTGGGGCAGAACGCAATCTGCGCGCCGTGGTCAAGCAGCGCCGCACGGTCGGCATCGTCGAGCCAGATGCCGTGCGCCAGCACCGAGCGCCGGTGCACCAGCCCGGCCTGCACGTAGACGTCGAGGTAGCTGCGCGCATGTGGAAAAAGCTCGTGCACCCAGCGCACTTCGTCCTGGTTCTCGGCGACATGGGTCTGCATGTAGAGCGATGCATCGGCGCGGCACAGGGCGCCGGCCATGGCCAGCTGCGCCGGCGTGCTGGTGGGCGCGAAGCGCACCGTGACGGCGTAGGCGCAACGGCCGTGGCCGTGCCAGCGGGCTATGAGATCGATGCAGTCGCGCTCGGCCCGCGCCACGTCCCCGGCGTCATCCAGCAGGCCGTCAGGCGCATGCCGGTCCATCAGCACCTTGCCGCTGATGACGCGCATGTGGCGTGTGACCGCCGCCGCAAAGAGCGCGTCGACCGAGGCCTTGTGCACCGTGGGGAAGATCACCGCGGCGGTCGTGCCATGCGCCAGCAGCGTATCGAGGAAGTGCGCGGCGCCGGCGGCTGCCACGGCCGGGTCGGCAAACGCGCGTTCGGCCGGGAAGGTGTAACGCTGCAGCCAGTCGAGCAGCGCCGTGCCGTAGCTGGCCACCACCGCCAGCTGCGCGCTGTGCACGTGGGTGTCGATGAAGCCGGGCAGCAGGAGCCGGCCGCGGTGGTCTTCGCGCTGCCATTCGGGGCCGGGGTCGTGCGCGCCGGGCAACACGCCGTGGATGCGGCCGTCATCGCCGATCAGCAGCCAGTGGTCGGGGCGCCAACGCACGCCATGCATGCCGGTGTCGCCCCAGGCAGGGCTGGCGCTGAAGTCGAGCAGGTCGGCGCGAAGTGCAATCAAGGGAGGGGGATGAGCCTAGGTTGGCCGCCATGGCCCACCATGTGGTGCCGTGCAGGCATCGTAACCACGCGGCCGCGCGGTCTGCTACCTTTCGGGTAAGTCCCAGGCACCTTGATCCACACCATGACGCCACGTGCCATCCGTTTCTTCCACCGCGGCGCGGCGGTCGGAGTCAGCCATGCGCCGGCCACACGCACCGTGCTCGAATGGCTGCGCGAAGACGCGCACTGCACCGGCACCAAGGAAGGCTGCGCCGAAGGTGACTGCGGCGCCTGCACCGTCGTGCTCGGTCGGCTCGGCGATGACGGGCACCTGCAGTTGCAGCCGGTGAACGCCTGCATCCAGTTCCTGCCCACGCTCGACGGCAAAGCGCTGTTCACGGTCGAAGACCTGCGGCAACAGGACGGCAGCCTGCACCCGGTGCAGCAGGCCATGGTCGCGTGCCACGGCTCGCAATGCGGCTTCTGCACGCCGGGATTCGTGATGTCGCTGTGGGCCAACAGCGAACGCCATGCGGCCGCGGGCACGCGCGCGACCAGGCAGGAACTGGCGGACGACTTGTCGGGCAACCTGTGCCGCTGCACCGGCTACCGGCCCATCCTCGACGCCGGCGAGCGTGCGTTCGATCTGCCGGCAGCGCCGCTGGCGCGCGCGCCGATTGAAGCCGCGCTGCGAGCGCTGGCGAACGACCCGCCTTTGCAATACGGCAGCGGCTACTTTGCGCCGCGCTCACTCAATGACTTCGCCGCCCTGCGTGAGGCGCACCCGGCGGCCGTGGTGCTCGCCGGCAGTACCGACATGGGCCTGTGGGTGACGAAGCAATTCCGCGACCTGCCCCAGCTCATCGCCATTGGCGAAGTGCCCGAGCTGCGCCGCATCGAAGAGCATGACGGCGCGCTGCACATCGGCGCCGCGGCTTCGCTGGAAGACGCCTGGCGCGCACTGGTGCAGCGTTGGCCGCACTTGCGCGACCTGTGGCTGCGCTTCGCCTCGCTGCCGATTCGTGTGGCCGGCACCATGGGCGGCAACGTCGCCAACGGCTCGCCCATCGGCGACTCGGCGCCGGCCTTGATTGCGCTGGATGCGCGCATCGTGCTGCGACGCGGTGAGCGCGTGCGGGTGATGCCGCTGGACGACTTCTATGTCGACTACATGAAAAACCGGCTTGAGCCGGGCGAGTTCGTGCAGACACTCGAAGTGCCGTTGCCGCGCGCCGACACCGCCGTGCGCGGCTACAAGATTTCCAAACGCTTCGACTGCGACATCTCGGCCGTATGCGCCGTCTTCGCCTTGGCACTCGACGGCGAGCACGTGCGTCATGTGCGTCTGGTCTTTGGCGGCATGGCGGCCATCGTCAAACGCGCGGCAGCGGCCGAAGCAGCGATGCTCGGGCGGGAGTGGAATGAAGCCACGCTCGGCGCAGCCATCACTGCTCTCACCCGCGACTTCCAGCCCCTCAGCGACATGCGCGCCAGTGCCGCCTATCGCATGCAGGTCGCGCAGAACCTGCTGCGCCGCTTCTGGCTGGAGACGCGCGCAAACGATCCGCTGCCCGACAGCGCCGTCAACGTCTGGCATCGCGAGGCGAGCACATGAACAAGCCGCACGAGCTGCCATCCACCCACAGCGCGCAAGTGGGCGTGGCGTTTCCACATGAATCGGCACGCCTGCACGTGGCCGGCGCGGCGCCGTACACCGACGACATCCCCGAGCTCAGCGGCACGCTGCACGCCGCGCTCGGCCTCTCGCCCATCGCCCACGGCAGGCTGCGCGCCATCGACCTGGCGCGCGTGCGGGCGATGCCGGGCGTAATGGATGTCTTCACCGCCGATGACATCCCCGGCGACAACGAATGTGGTTCGCTGGTGAAGGACGACCCGATCCTTGCTGGCGCGCCAGGCGACCTGTTGCGCTACCTCGGCCAGCCGGTCTACGCCGTGATCGCGCACACGCGCGACGCCGCACGGCGCGCCGCGGCGATCGCGCGCGAGGTCATCACGGCCGATGTGCTAACACCCATCCTGACGCCTCAAGCGGCGCACGCTGCCGGCCAGTACGTCGTGCCGGCCATGCACCTGTCGCGAGGCGACGCCGCCGCGGCACTGGCCGCCGCACCGCATCGCCTGCGGCTGAGCTTCGATGTCGGCGGCCAGGAGCAGTTCTATCTCGAAGGCCAGATTTCCTACGCCGTGCCGGCCGAAGACGGGGGCATGCGTGTCTACTGCTCGACGCAGCACCCAAGCGAGATGCAGCACCTGGTGGCGCAGGCGCTGAACCTGCAGGCGAACGCGGTGCAGGTGACATGCCGACGCATGGGCGGCGGCTTCGGCGGCAAGGAGTCGCAGTCGGCGCTCTTCGCCTGCGTCGCGGCGGTGGCCGCGGCGCGCCTGAAGCGGCCGGTGAAGCTGCGTATCGACCGCGACGACGACTTCCTCATCACCGGCCGGCGCCACTGCTTCCATTACGAGCTCGACATCGGCTTTGATGACGAAGGCCGCATCCTCGGCGCCGAGGTCACGATGCTGTCGCGCGCCGGGCATTCGGCCGATCTCTCGGGCCCGGTGATGACGCGCGCGCTGTGCCACTTCGACAACGCCTACTGGCTGCCCCATGTCGTCATGCACGGCTACTCCGGCAGGACGAACACGCAAAGCAACACGGCGTTCCGCGGCTTCGGCGGGCCGCAGGGGGCCATCGCCATCGAATACGCGCTGGATTCGGTGGCGCGCCGCCTCGGCCGCGACCCGCTGGACGTGCGCCGCGCCAACTACTACGGCGTCGGCCAGCACGACACCACGCCCTATGGCCAGCGCGTCGACGATAACGTCTTGCATGAGCTGACCGAGATGCTGCTCGCGTCGAGCGACTACAGCGCACGGCGCGAGGCGGTGGCCGCCTTCAATGCCACCAGCCCGGTGCTCAAGAAGGGCATCGCCTTCACGCCGCTGAAGTTCGGCATCTCGTTCAACGTCACGCACCTGAACCAGGCCGGCGCGCTGGTGCATGTCTACACCGACGGCTCGGTGCTGGTGAACCACGGCGGCACCGAGATGGGCCAGGGCCTGAACACCAAGGTGGCGCAAGTCGTGGCGCACGAGCTGGGTCTGCCGCTGAGCCAGGTGCGCGTGAGTGCGGCCGACACGCACAAGGTGGCCAACACCTCGGCCACGGCCGCGTCCACCGGCAGCGACCTCAACGGTGCGGCGGCGCAGGACGCGGCGCGCCAGATCCGCCAGCGCCTCGACGCCTTCGATGCCGGGCGCCGTCTGCCCTGGGCTGAACTCGTGCAGGCGGCCTACATGGCGCGCGTGCAACTCTGGAGCGACGGCTTCTATGCCACGCCGGGCCTGAGCTGGGACCGGCAGACGATGCAAGGCCATCCCTTCTTCTATTTCGCCTACGGCGCCGCGGTGAGCGAGGTGCTGGTCGACAGCCTGAGCGGTGAGTGGAAGCTCTTGCGCGCCGACGTGCTGCACGACGTCGGCACCTCGCTCAACCCCGCCGTCGACATGGGCCAGATCGAAGGCGCCTTCATCCAGGGCATGGGCTGGCTGACGATGGAAGAGCTGGTGTGGCACCCGACCACCGGCAAACTCAGCACGCACGCACCCAGCACCTACAAGATTCCCACCGCCAACGACTGCCCGGCCGACTTTCGCGTGCAGCTCTACGAGCGGCCGAACGTGCACGACTGCGTGCACCGCAGCAAGGCCGTGGGCGAGCCGCCGCTGCTGCTGCCGTTCTCGGTGTTCTTCGCCATCCGCGACGCGGTCTCGGCCATCGGCGGCCACCGCGTCGACCCACCGTTGCGCGCACCGGCCACGAGCGAAGCCATCCTCGACGCGATCAACGCCGTGCGTGCATCTTCGACGTCAGCGTGATCAACCTGCACGACGCCGCGCTGGCCTGGCGCGCCCGCTCACGCCCCGCCGTGGTGGTGGCGGTGGCGGCGACACAGGGCTCGGTGCCACGTGAACGCGGCACACGCATGCTGGTGGCGGCGGACGAGGTGCTGGGCACGATCGGCGGTGGCCATCTCGAACTGTTGGCGATAGCGCTCGCCCGCGGCATGCTGGCGCGTGGCGACATGGCGCCGCAGCTGAAGCACTACCCGCTCGGACCCGCCCTGGGCCAGTGTTGCGGCGGCGCGGTGAGCCTGCGCTTCGCGCCCCTGGCCGACGACGACCCCGCCGAATGGCACGCCGCCGCGCCACGCTTCGCGCTGCAGCTGTACGGCGCCGGGCATGTCGGCCGCGCCATCGTCAAACTGCTGGCGAGCATAGCCTGCCGCGTGTGGTGGATCGACGAACGTGAGGACCAATTCCCGCAGGGAGCGCTGCCGCCGCATATCGAACAGGTGTGTGTCGAACCGGTGCAGGCTGAAGTCGCGCTGGCGCCGCCGGGTGCGATGTTTCTGGTGCTGACGCACAGCCACGATCTCGACCTGGCCATCACTGAGGCCATCCTCAAGCGCGGCGACTTTGCTTTCGCCGGGCTCATCGGCTCGAAGACCAAAGCAGCGCGGTTCAGGCATCGCTTCGAAGAGCGTGGGTTCAGTGCGGACGTGCTGGCGCGGCTGACCTGCCCCATCGGATTGCCGGGCATCGAGGGGAAGGAGCCTGAGGTGATTGCAGTGTCTGTGGTGGCGCAGTTGCTCAGCTGGGCACCGCGCTGACATCACTCAGCACCACCGCCGGCATGGCGTACTCGCGGCCGACCACCGTGCGTGCATAGAAGTAGTTCTGGCGCGCGCGTTCACTCAATTCGTCCAGCTCGACCAGGCCGCGTTCATCGCAGGGGAAGGCCATGGCGCGGCCGGCGTGGAAGAGCGACTCGAAGCGCAACTGGAAGCGGCAGGCTTGTTCGACAAGAAGGTTCATGAGGATCAACCTCGGTGGCTATCTGACGCCCTCAGCTTGCGCCGCGGCGCGGCCGTCGACCATAGTCGCGGCAGCATGCCGGGTGTGCGCACGCAGCCATGGCGCGTGTAGGAAAGTGCTGACAGCGCCTGTCGTGCTTTGGCGCCGGTCACCTGCAATGGCACAGTGGTGGGCCGCATCCACACCATCCTCGCCATGAGCACAGCGCCACCGACTGCCGGCTACTCCGGTACACCCCTCGTGAAAAAGTTGGGCATCAAGCCAGGCGCCACGGTGCTGCTGGTGAGTGCGCCGGCGGACTACATCTCGAGCTTGCACGAGCTGCCCGGCGGCGTGGTCTTCGCCAAACGCCTGGCGGACAACGTCGACCTGGTGCAGCACTTCACCACGCAGCGCAGCGAGCTCGCCGTGCAGCTCGCGCGCTACCGCGAGGTGCTGCGCAGCGATGCGGTGGTGTGGGTCTCGTGGCCGAAGAAGGCGGCGAAGGTGGCGACCGACATCACCGAAGACACGGTGCGCGAAGTGGCGCTGCCGCTGGGCTGGGTCGACGTCAAGGTCTGCGCCGTCGACGCCACCTGGTCGGGGCTGAAGCTGGTGGTGCGCAAGGCCTTGCGCTGAGCGCGTTCGAAGCCGGCTCAGGCAGCGGCGCGTGCCCTAGCGTCGAAGCTGCCCGGGCCGGCGCCGAGCGAGAACATCATCAGCAAACCACCTGCCACCGCCATGTTCTTCATGAACATCAGTTGCTGCACCGTGGCCTGTGCAGCCGGCACGTCCCAGAACTTGTGGAAGAACAGCGACGCGAAGATGGTGAAGACGGCCAGCGCCAGCGCCGCCCAGCGCGCCTGCCACCCGACCAGGATGGCCAGGCCACCAAGCAGTTCAAGGGCCGCCACCACCGGCGCCAGCAAAGTGCCCAAAGGCAGGCCGCCGTTGGCGATGTAGCCCGCCGTGCCTTGCAGGTTGCCGAACTTGGAGATGCCGGCCAGGATGAACATCGCGGCCAGCAGGATGCGGCCGATGATGACGACGGGGGTGATGGGGGCGAAGTTGGATTTCATGACGTGGGTCCTGATCGAGAGCTATGGATGAATGAAGGCAGAGCGGTCGCGGCTCGTGTTGCCAGGTCAGGCCGCGAGGTCGAACACCAGCACCTCGGCGCCTCGGCCGTGGTCGAGCACGAGGCGGCTCTCGCGGTCCAGCCGCAGCGCGTCGCCCGTGGCCAGCGCCTGGCCGTTGGCGTGCACGCTGCCGCGAGCGACGAAGACATAGCCGATGCGCGCCGGGGCTAGCACGAGTTCGGCGCGCTCGTCACCGTCGAACAGGCCGGCGTGAATGGTGGCGTCGGCATGGATGATCACCGCGCCTTCGCGGCCGTCGGCGGCCGCCACCAGCGCCAGGCGGCCGCGCTTGGCCGCCGCGTCGAAGTGCTTCTGCTCGTAGCCGGGCGTGATGCCGGCGGTGTGCGGCAGCAGCCAGATCTGCAGGAAGTGCGCGCCTTCGTCCTTCGAGTGGTTGAACTCGCTGTGCATCACCCCCGTGCCGGCGCTCATGCGCTGCACGTCGCCCGGGCGAATAACGCCTGAGTTGACGGCACCAGCCTGACCGTTGCCCATTGAGTCGGCATGCGCCAGCGCGCCTTCGAGCACGTAGCTGACGATTTCCATGTCGCGGTGGCCGTGGCGGCCGAAGCCCGTGCCCGGTGCGATGCGGTCTTCGTTGATGACGCGCAGGTTGCCCACGCCCATGCGCTGGGGGTCGTGGTAGTCGGCGAAAGAAAAACTGTGAAAGCTCTTGAGCCAGCCGTGGTCGGCATAACCGCGTGCCTCGGCTTTGTGCGTGGTCATCATGGTGCGTGCTCCTTCGATGCACGGCACTTTAGGCGCTGCCTCGCGAAGCAGGGTGGCACGGGCTTGAAGCTCGCGTTCAAATAAGATGAAGCCATGTCTTCGCCCCCGCCAAAACGCCACGACGCGCTGACGCCCGAGGCGCTGGCGATGATGGACACCATCGCGCGCACCGGCAGTTTCGCCGCGGCCGCGCGCGAGCTCGGCAAGGTGCCTTCGGCGCTGACCTACAGCGTGCGGCAACTTGAAGAGGCGTTGGACGTGCTGCTCTTCGACCGCAGCTCACGCCAGGCGCAGTTCACCGCCGCCGGCAGCGAGCTGCTGCGCGAAGGGCGCCGGCTGCTGCAGGAAATCGACGCCGTGGCGAATCGCGTGCGCCGCGTCGCCAGCGGCTGGGAAGCGCAGTTGTCGATCAGCATTGACGACATCATCGCCATGCCGACGATGTTCGAGCTGGTCGAGGCCTTCTGCGGCGCGCGCGATCCCGGCGACGACGCGGGCAGCACCGGCCCGCCGACACGCTTGCGCCTGCGAAACGTGGTGCTGGCCGGCACGTGGGAGGCGCTGGTCTCGGGCGAGGTCGACCTCGCCATAGGCGTCACCGGCGAGCATGCCAACCCGGGTGGCTTCGAGGTGCGGCACCTGGGTGATGTGGCCTTCATCTTCTGCGTCGCGCCGCACCACGCTTTGGCCGCCATCGAGCAGCCGCTCGAAGACAACACGCTGGTGCACCACCGCGCCATCGCCGTGGCCGACACCGCGCGCCGTCTGGCCCCGGTGACGGTGAACCTGCTGCCGGGGCAGGACGTGTTCACCGTGCCTTCGATGCACGCCAAGCTCGAAGCGCTGTTGCGCTGCCTGGGTGCGGGCTTTGTGCCCGAGACTATGGCGCGCCCGCACTTGCAGGCCGGGCGGCTGGTGCACAAGGCCGTCGCGCGAGCGCCGCGTGTGGCCAAGGTGCACTACGCCTGGCGCGGCGATGGTTCGATGCAGTCCTTGGGCCGCGCCTTGCGCTGGTGGCTCACGCGGCTGGACAGTGCGGCCACGCGCCGGGCGCTGCTCGAGCGCCACGCCGGCATGCTGCGTTGACCTTGCGCCGGGCACACGCCGCGGCCTCAAGCCGCGCGCCATGGCGGCCGATATCGAGGCGTCATGCTGTCTATCGACCCGCTTGCCGGTTACGTCGTCTGCGGCGCCGGCTCTTTCGTGGCCGCCGCCATGACGCTGCTGGTGCGCCCCGACGAGGCGCGGCTGCGCCAGGCCTTGCACATCGCCACGCTGGGCTTCGTGCTGCTCGGCGCGGGACTCTTTCAACTGCTCTTCACCGGCCCCATGCCGGGCGAAGCTTCGATCTGGTTCGCGCTGTGGCTCAGTGCGATGTGCGGGCCTGTGTTCGCGCTGGCGCTGGCGCGCCTGGCCGGGCAAGCTTTGATCCAGCGGCCCTTCACCATCGCCATCATGATCCTCGGCACCGCGCTCATGGCCGTGGCGGGCTTGGCCGGCGGCCTCGCGCCCGGCCGCGCTTTCACGGTACTGGCGACCGTCGGCGCGGTGCTGTGCCTGCTGGCCTGCTGGCCCTTCCTGGCCCGGCCACGCCACGACGTCGAGCGCGTGCTTGGCGTCGTGGTGCTCGGCTACACCCTCAGCTGGTTGTTGCGCAGCGGATTCACGCTGAGCTTCGAAGGCCCGCGCCTCGTGCACGAGCTCTACGTGCCCGCGGCGCTCTTACCCTGGTTCGCCATCGGCTACAGCTGCCTGCCCATCGTGCTGGCCTCGCTGCTGCTCAACACGGCCAGCATCAGGCTGCAGCAACAACTGAAGTCGCGCGCGTCAACCGACGAGCTCACCGGTGTGCTGATGCGCCGCGCGCTGCGCGAGATGGCGCCGGCGGCCGTGGCGCGTGCGCAGACGGCGGGGCGCGAGGCGGCGCTGCTGATGGTCGACCTCGACCGCTTCAAGGCCATCAATGACCAGCACGGCCACCTGGCCGGTGACGCCGTGCTGCACCACGTCGCGCAGCTCCTGCTGACGCAGCTGCGCCCGGATTCGCTGGTAGGACGTTTCGGCGGCGAAGAATTCATGGTGCTGGTGGAAGTGAACGACGCGGCCGGCGCGCGCTCGGTGGCCGAGCGCCTGCGACTGGCCGTGGCCAACAGCCCGTGCCGCCTGCCGGGCGATCAAACCATCGCCATCACCATCTCGGTTGGCGTCAGCGTCTGCGGGCCGGGCGAAGGCGTGGATACGGCGCTGATGCGCGCCGACGAAGCGCTGTACCGCGCCAAACGCGGCGGCCGTGACCGGGTGGAAGTCGGGCTCATGTCGGCGCGCTGACGCTACCGCCGCGACAATCGCGGCGTGTTGCCGCACTCGCCGTCGTCCGCCTATACCGGCCGCTTTGCGCCTTCGCCCACCGGCGCGCTGCACGCCGGCTCGCTGGTGGCGGCGTTGGCCAGCTGGCTCGATGCGCGCGCGCACGGCGGACGCTGGCTGGTGCGCATCGAAGACATCGACACGCCGCGCTGCGTACCCGGTGCGGCCGAGACCATCCTGGCGCAGCTGGCCGCATGCGGGCTGATCGCCGATGCGCCGGTGCGCTGGCAAAGCGCACGCGGGGAAGCCTATGCGGCGGCACTGCAAAGGCTGGTGGATCAGGGCGCGGCCTACCCCTGCGGTTGCACGCGCAAAGAGATCGACGAAGCCTTGAGCGTGCATGGCGCGACACGGCAACGATTCGACGAGCGCATCTACCCCGGCACCTGTCGCGACGGCCTGCACGGCAAGCCGGCGCGGGCCCTGCGCTTGCGAGTCGCAAGGGATGACGGCGACTCCATCGTGCACTGGTTCGACCGACGCCTGGGCGCGCAGCAGCACGACCTGGCGCACGAGGTCGGCGACTTCGTGCTCAAGCGCGCCGATGGGCTGTGGGCCTATCAACTGGCGGTGGTGGTCGACGACGCCGAACAGGGCATCAGCGATGTCGTGCGCGGCGAAGACCTGGCGGACAACACCGCGCGGCAGACCCGGCTGCAGCAGCTGCTCGGCCTGCCCCAGCCGCGCTACCTGCACACGCCGCTGGTGCGCGGTGCCGATGGCCACAAGCTATCCAAACAAAACGGCGCGCTGCCGCTGGAGCTGGCCGCACCACTGCCTGCCTTGCAGGCGGCCGCCGCGGTCTTGCAATTGCCGCCACTCGTCGCCCCCACGCGCAGCGACTGGCTGGCGCAGGCCGTGCTGGCCTGGCGCGCGCGATGGATGGCATGATGCGCGCCCTTCCGCATTCATCCATCAACACAAGGACACACTCATGCCCACCACCGACAGCGGTCTGCACTACGAAGACACCGTGCCCGGCACCGGCGACGAAGCCAGCGCCGGCGACAAGGTCAAGGTGCATTACACCGGCTGGCTGCATGACGCCGACGCCACCGACCAGCGCGGCCGCAAGTTCGATTCAAGCAAGGACCGCGGCGAGCTCTTCGCCTTCTCTCTCGGCGCCGGGCAGGTCATCCGCGGCTGGGACGAAGGTGTCGCCGGCATGAAGGTCGGCGGCAGGCGCGTGCTCACCATCCCCGCTGCGCTGGGCTACGGCGCACGTGGCGCGGGTGGTGTGATTCCGCCCAATGCCACCCTTGTGTTCGAAGTGGAACTGCACGCTATCTGAGGACGAACTCGGAGGCCAGGCCATGTTGATCTTTCGCCAGCTTTTCGACCCAGGCTCGTCGACCTACACCTACCTGCTGGGCGACAGCACATCGGGTGAAGCGCTGCTGATCGACCCCGTCTTCGACCAGGTGCGGCGCGACCTGGCGCTGGTGCGCGAGCTCGGCTTGACACTCGTGGCCACACTCGACACGCATGTGCATGCCGACCACGTCACCGCCGCCTGGCTCATCAAGCAGCGCTGTGGCAGCCTCATCCATCTCGCCGCCGCGGCCGCGGCGAGCGAGGTCGACCGCGCGCTGGTGCACGGCGACACCGTAAGCTTCGGCCGCCGACATCTCGACGTACGTGCCACGCCAGGCCACACCAGCGGCTGCCTGAGCTTCGTGCTCGACGACCAGAGTTTGGCCTTCAGCGGCGACAGCCTGCTCATCCGCGGCTGCGGCCGCACCGACTTCCAGCAGGGCAGCCCGCAGTCACTCTTCCGCTCGGTGCGCGAGCAGTTGTTGTCGCTGCCGGCGGCCTGCCTGCTCTACCCCGCGCACGACTACCGCGGCATCACCGTCACCACCGTCGCCGAGGAACAGCAGTTCAACCCGCGCCTGGGTGGCGACGCCAATGAAGGCGACTTCACCGGCTACATGAACAACCTCGGCCTGCCGCACCCCAAGCTGATGGACATCGCCGTGCCCGCCAACCTGCGCTGCGGCCGGCCCGAGCTGGACGCGGCGTTGCCGGACGAGCCGAGCTGGGCACCGCTGACCTACACCTTCGGCGGCATATGGGAGATTGCGCCGCTAACGCTGCAAGAGCGTGTACAGCGGCGCGATGCCGACATCCAGATCGTCGACGTGCGCGAAGAGGCGGAGTTCTGCGACGCGCTGGGCCACATCCGCGGCGCCAAGCTGCTGCCGCTGTCGCTGTTGTCCTCGCGCCTGGGCGAGCTCGACCGCGAACGCCCGCTGGTGGCGGTGTGCCGTTCGGGCACACGCTCGGCTCAGGCCACGAGCCTGCTGCACAAGTGTGGCTTCAAGGACGTGGCCAACCTGCACGGCGGCATGCTGCGCTGGCGCGCCGAGGCGCTGCCGGTCGAGGCCGGGACGGACTGAACCGATTTGGAACCGGGGTTCAAGCCCCGATGCGTTCCATCTCGACGTAAGCGCGCTGCAGCCAAATGCGCACGCGCTGGCGTTCCAGCAGACCGAGGCCGGTGGCAGCGCGTTCGCTGTGATTCACGGCCGCCCAGAAGCTGGTGTTCTGGCCGTCGATTTTCTGCATCGTGTGTTCATGCAGCTTGCGCAGCGGCATCACGTGCGCGCCAAAAGCCTGGGCACGTTCGAGCAGGCCCGAGGCGTTGAGCAATTCGAAGTTGTCGCCGCGCACTTCGTTCAGCACCAGCACCAACGGCACGGTGGCGCCGAAGCTCGCAAGCAGCGTGCCGAGCAGGTTGACCGAGTCGCGCCCGGCGTCCATCACATGCCAGTAGCGCAGGCCCACGCCCAGGTCGCGCGTCACGTCGATCACGCCCGATTCGTCGAACCAGCGTGCCAGTGCGGCAGTGGTCTGCGCCGCCAGGTCGACGAGCACGCGGCGCTGCGGGTCGGCGGCGGCGGCTTCGACGATGCCGTCCAGGCCGTCGGGCCGGTCCAGCGCCACGGCCGCCGCGTAGTGTGTGTAGAAGCGAAGCAGCGCGCCATGCGAGCGGTCGGTGTCGAAGGCCGTGAACGACAGTTCGCGGTCGATGAAGTACTGCGCGAGCAAGCGCGAGACCAGCGATTTGCCGACCCCGCCTTTTTCGCCACCGATCAAATGGATGGTGCTCATGGGTGCCCTCTGGTTTGGCCCGTCACGCCGGCACCCCGACCCGTTCGCACTGAGCCCGTCGAAGTGCCGGCGACCGGCGCAGGGCTTCGACAGGCTCAGCCCGAACGGGCGTTGTATCGCGCCGGGTCGGCCTAGAAAATCAATGCGCCAATGATGTCAGACCGGGCGCTTGTAGCCGCCCGGCTTGCCGGCACCTGCCGGGCGCGGCTTGGCCCAGGGCTTCGCGTTCGGGCCGGCGGCATGCTTGCCGCCGAAACCTGCATCAGGTTTGCCGGCGAACGTGCGCGCCGGCTTGCCGGCGAATTCACCGGCAGGCTTGGGCGCGAACTCGCCGCCGTGCGGCCGCGGCGCGTGGCCGCCGAACGAGGGCTTGCCGCCCGGGCGGCCGAAGCCACCACGTGCCGGCGGGCGCTGTGCGGGGCGCGCGTCGGGACGTGGTTCCGCGCGCTTGGGCTCCAGGCCCTCGATCACCGCCGTGGGGATGCGCTGCGTCGTGAAGCGCTGGATGCTGTGCACCATGCCCGAGTCGCGGCGCTCGGCCAGCGTCACCGCCAGGCCCGAGCGGCCGGCGCGGCCGGTGCGGCCGATGCGGTGCACGTAGTCCTCGGCCTTCATCGGCAGGCCGTAGTTGATGACGTGGCTGATGGTCGGCACGTCGCTGCCGCGCGCGGCGACATCGGTGGCCACGAGTACGCGCAAGTGCTGCGAGCGCAGGCCTTGCAGCACGCGCGTGCGCCGGCCCTGCGGCATGCCGCCGTGCAGCGAGGCCACCGAGTGGCCCATGTCGTGCAGGCGGTCGGCCAGCCAGTCGGCGTCGCGCTGCGTGCTGGTGAAGACCAGCGCCTGTTCGACGCTGCGCTCGGTCAGGATGTGATCCAGCAACGCGTTCTTGTGCGTCAGGTCGTCGGCCCAGTGCAGGCGCTGTTCGATGTCGGCATGCGTCGTGTCGTGGTTGGCGACGTCGATGCGCAGTGGATCACGTGTGAGATCGCGCGCCAAGGCGCCGACATGGCCGCCGAAGGTGGCGCTGTACATCACCGTCTGGCGCGCCTCGGGCATGGCCGAGGCGATGTGCTGGATGTCTTCGATGAAGCCCATGTCCAGCATGCGGTCGGCTTCGTCGAGCACCAGCATTTCCAGGTTGGCCAACACGGCGCGGCCTGAACCCATGTGGTCGATCAAACGGCCGGGCGTGGCGATGAGGATGTCCAGCGGGCCGCGCAGCGCCTTCAACTGCGCGCCGTAAGGCACACCACCGACGACGGTGGCCACGCGCAGGCCCTGCACATGGCGGCCGTAGGTGACGGCGGCCTTGGCGACCTGCATCGCCAGTTCACGCGTGGGTGTCAGCACCAGGACGCGCGGGCCGCTGCTGCTGCCCTTGTCACGCTTCACGCCGCTGGCCTGGGCGGCTGCACGCGCGGCCAGCACCCGCGTCAATGCGGGCAGGATGAAGCTCGCCGTCTTGCCGCTGCCGGTGCGGCTGCTGACCATCAGGTCGCGGCCGGCGAGGCCCGGTGGAATCGCCTGCAATTGCACCGAGGTGGCCTCGGTGTAGCCGGCGTCTTTGAGGGCTTGTTGCAACGCGCTGTGCAGGCCCAGGGATTCGAAACTCATGCTCTTCAACCTTCAAAGGATCAACGCGCAGCGGCCACGCATCAGCGCGAACACAGGCACGCAGACGGTCAACCCCAAAGGGCACCGTCAGGGACAAGTCGCATCAATTCGAGACGCACCACGTGAGGACCGAATTGGCTCCAAAACATGGGCTCGCAGATCAGGGCGACGGCATCGCCGCCGACCACTGATGCGACTCACAGCTGGCTGTGTCTCGCGGCTGGTGAAGGGCTCACCAACGAAGGTCGAAGGGGATGAACGAACGGCTTCACGAAGAAGCCGAGGTCGCATTCTATTCGAACTCGGGTTTTCACCAAGCGCTGTGTGTGGACATGTCGATGCAATGGCACGCCACGCATCGATACTGAGGTGCATGTCCAAAGCTCAACCGATCACCATCGACACCCTGTGGCAACTGCAGCGCGTCAGTGGCCTGGCGCTGGCGCCCGACGGCCGGCGCGCGCTGATTTCGGTCAGCACGCCCTCGATGGCAGACAACCGCAGCCGCTCGTTGCTGTGGTTGCTCGACACCGTCGGCGGCAAGCCACGTGCGCTGACCAGCTGCGGCGACAAGGACAGCCAGGGTGCGTGGTCGCCCAGCGGCGACCGCATCGCCTTCGTCGCCAAGCGTGAGCAGCAAGGCGTGGCCGACAAGACGCCGCAGCTCTACCTCATCGGCGCCGACGGTGGCGAAGCGCAGCGTGTCAGCCAGTTCGGCCCCGGCATCGAAGCCTTTCGCTGGCTGCCCGACGGCAAGCACGTCGTCTTCGTCGCCTGGACCTGGCCTCAACTGAAAGGTGCCGCAGCACAAACCAAGCAGCAGCGGACCTTCGGCGAACGCAAGGAGACCGGCTACGCCACCAGCGACGGCCAGTACCGCTACTTCGACCAGAACCTGCCGCTCGGCCGCGTGCCGCAGTTGTGGCGGCTGAATCTGGCCAGCGGCCGTGCTAACAACCTATTCGAAGGCACCGCGTTTGAGCTGCCGCGCGATGACCCGGGCCTGGCGCATTTCGACCTCAGCCCAGACGGCCGCCAGCTGGTCTTCACCGCCAACCTGGCGACGCCGAAGATGGCCGGGCAGCCCCTGAGCCTGGTGGAACTTGACTTGCGCGAGCAGCGCTTCAAGACCATCGCCTCGCATCCGCGCTGGGACTTCATCGGCCCGCGCTACAGCCCCGATGGCCGGCACATTGCGCTGGTCGCAGCCGAAGTTGGGCGCCACCACATGGCGCTGGGGCAGCTGACCTTCATCACCCGCGGCAGGCGCTGGGACGAGCACGCGGTGCCGTGGGCGCTGGACGTGAACCTGCCGCTGCGCTGGTCGGCCGACGCACAGCGCCTGCACTTCACCGCCGAAGAGCGTGGCCGCTGCCATGCCTGGGCTTACGACATCGGCAGCGCCGGCATCACGCGCACGGTGGCAGGTGGCTGGGTGCACGGGCTCGACGTCGCCGGCACGGGCGAACACGAGCTCATCGTCACCCTCGCCGACAAGCTGCGGCACCCGGTGCAGGTGCACGCCCATGACGCCAACGGCTCGCGCCGCATCGAGCACTTCAACGATGCACTGCTCAAGCGCATGAAGCTCGGCGAGGTGCGTGAAGTCAGCGTCACGGGCGCGCTAGGCGACGCGGTGCAGATGTGGCTGGTGCTGCCGCCGCGCTTCGATGCGAAGAAAAAGTGCGCGCTGCTGCACATGATCCACGGCGGCCCTTACTCCGCTTTCGGCGACACCTTTTCCTACCGCTGGAACGCGCACCTGCTGGCGGCGCAGGGCTTGGTCGTGGCACAGGTCAACTACCACGGCTCCAGCGGCTTCGGCTTCGACTTCCGCCGCAGCATCACCGGCCGGCTGGGTGAACTGGAGACCTTGGACATCCAGGCCGGCACCGACTGGCTGCTGGCCCAGGCCTGGGCCGATTCAAGCCGGCTCTACGCCAGCGGCGGCAGCTACGGCGGCTACATGGTGGCGTGGATGAACGGCCATCTGCCGCCCTGGCCGCTGGGGCCGGTCCGCGCCTATGTGTGCCACGCCGGCGTGTTCGACCGCGTGGCCACCTGGAGCGCCGACTCCTACACCCAGCGCCATCTCGACCTGGGCGCGACCTATTGGCACGATGCGGCCAAGGTCGCGTCACAGAACCCGATGACCTTTGCCGCGAACATGGACACGCCGACGCTGGTGATGCACGGCGCGCAAGACTTCCGCGTGCCCGACCACAACGGGCTGGCGTACTACAACACGCTCAAGGCGCGCGGCGTCGATGCGCGGCTGCTGTGGTTCGCCGACGAGAACCACTGGGTGCTCAAACCGCGCAATTCGAAGCAGTGGTACGAAGAGTTTTTCAGCTGGCTCACGCGCCACGGTGCCCAGGGAAACAAGCGCCGGAAAACGGGCAAGAACACGAGCACGAACACCAGCAAGAGCGCGAAGGCATAATCGCGCCCGGTCGGCAGTTCACCCAGGCGTTGCCGCGTGTTGATTCACGTGCTAAACCTGCCCTCAGCATCCAGGCTTTGTCCACGACTCCCCACGCGTGCGCCAAGCCGGAAGACGGCAACCACCGGTGCCCTGCCACGCAGGGTTCAAAGCGCAGGCAGGAGCATCGACATGCCACGCACCCCCTTGCCCTTCACCGTGCCCGACCTCGCGGCCTTCGCCCGCGCGCTCGGCCTGGCCCTGCACCAGCGCCACAGTACCAAGCCGGCGCCACCAGGCCATGTGGAACTGCTGAACCTGATCGCGCGCGCCGCCGGCCAACGCAACTTCCAGGCGCTGAAGGCCGCGCCGCCCTCTGACATCCAAATCGTCAAAGCCGTCGCGGTAGTGTCAGCGCTAACGCCAGAGTTGAGCGCCAACGCGCGCAAGGCGCTGGGCCAGTTCGACGCCAGCGGGCGGCTGTCACGCTGGCCGGTGAAGTTCACGGTGCAGCGCCTGGTGATGTGGACGATGTGGACGCGCTTCGATGCCAAGCGCAGCTACACCGAGCCCGAGGTCAATGCCATCCTGAGGGGCGCCAACACCTTCGGCGACCACGCCACGCTGCGGCGCGAGCTCATCAACCACAAGCTGATGTCGCGCCAGAGTGATTGCACCGACTACCGCAAGCTGCCGGCGCGCCCCGACGAAGAAACACGCGCCCTGCTCGCCGCGTGGCGGGCTCAGGCGCGTGCCGCTTGATGGGGTCGTGATCAGCCTTTGCCGTGTTTGGCGATCAGCGCCTTGGCGGTGTCGAAGAGCTGCTTGCCCTTGAAGCCGCGCTTGTCCATGTCGGCGATCCACTCGTCGTCGATGGGTGCCGAGAGCTTGAAGAACTCTTGTGCTTCGGCCGCGCTGAAGGTGTAGATCGCATTGCCACGGTCGACTGCGGCCTTGCGGCCATTGGGGTCGTTGCCCTGCTGCGTCTTGCCCAGCCAGGCCGAGGTGGCCAGGCCCGAATTGGCGTCGATGATCTTCTTCAGGTCGGGTGCCAGGCTCTCGTACTTGGGCTTGTTCATGGCCATGACGAAGGTGGTGGTGTACAGCGCCGGGCCGTTGGCCGGGAATTCGCTGTGGAACTTGGTGAGCTCGTGGACCTTCACCGACGGCACCACTTCCCAGGGGATGACGCAGGCCTCGACCGTGCCTTTGGACAGCGCATCGGGAATCTGCGGCAGCGGCATGCCCACCGGCGTCGCGCCGACCGAACCCAGCATCTTCGTCACCTGGCGCGTCGGGCCACGCACTTTCATGCCCTTGAGATCGGCCGCTGACTTGATGGCCTTGTTGGCCGAGTGAAACATGCCCGGGCCGTGCACATGCAGCGCCAGCACCTGCGTTTCCTTGAACTCGTCGGGAGCCTGCGTCTGGAAATATTCCCAATAGGCTTTGGAGGTGGCCTCGGCGTTGTTCATCATGAACGGCAGCTCGAAGACTTCGATGCGCGGAAAGCGGCCGGCCGTGTTGCCGGGCAGCGTCCAGACGACGTCAACGACACCGTCGCGCGCCTGGTCGTACAGCTGCACCGGCGTGCCGCCGAGTTGCATCGCCGGGTAGGCCTCGAACTTGATGCGTCCGCCCGAGTCCTTCTCCACCTTGTCCATCCACGGCTTGTGCATCGTCAGCCAGACGTTGGACTGCGGCGCCATGAAGGTGTGGAACTTGAGCGTGACGCTTTGCTGCGCGAAACCGCTGAGCACAGGCGTGCCGATGGCGGCTGCGGCCGCGCCTTGAATGAGTGAACGACGCTTCATTGATGGGTCTCCTGGCGATGGAATCGAGGGGATTGGGAAACAGGGTATTCAACGAAAAATCAACACGGCTGGAAGCGCGGGTTTTCCTTCAGTTGAGAAACTTCACCAGCCACAACGAGATCGACGGAAACATCAAGAGCACGATGGTGCGGATGGTGTCGCTGATGAGGAAGGGCATCACGCCGCGGTAACTCTCGGCGATGGGAATGTCCTTGGCCATGCCGTTGACGACGTAGACGTTCAGCCCCACCGGCGGCGCCAGCATGCCGAAGCCCACCGTCATCAAGACCATGATGCCGAACCAGATGGCCACCGATTCCTTGGGCATGCCGAAGTCCAGCGCTATGACCATGGGAAAGAAGATCGGGATGGTGAGCAGGATCATCGACAGCTCGTCCATCACCGCGCCGAGCACGACGTAGAACAGCAGGATCGCCGCCACCACCATCACCGGTGACAGGCCCCAGCTGTTGACCACGTTGGCCAGTTGCGCTGGCACCTGCGTCAACGCCAGCGCCGCGTTCATCAGGTCGGCGCCGAGGAAGATGAGGAAGATCATCGCGCTCGATTCGGCCGTGAGATAAAAACACTGCTTGAACCTGGCCCAGGTGATTTCGCGCTTGGCCAGCGCCGCCAGGAAGGTGGCGGCCGAGCCCACCGCCGCGCCTTCGGTGGGCGTGAACAGGCCGCCGTAGATGCCGCCGAAGACGATGAGGAAGATCAGCGCGATAGGGCCGACACCCCACAACAAGGCCGGTGTCATGCGCGGCGCGTCGACGTCGTCGTGGTCGGGCGCGTGGCCCGGCACCAGGCGCACGTAGATGGCAATGGCCACCATGTAGCCGAGCATGGCGATGATGCCCGGCACCATCGCCGCGGCGAAGAGCTTGGCGATGTTCTGCTCGGCCAGGATGGCGTAGATCACCAGCGGCACCGAAGGCGGGATGAGGATGCCCAGCGTGCCACCCGCGGCCAGCGTGCCGGTGGCCAGGCGGCCCGAATAGCCGTGGCGCCGCATCTCGGGCAAAGCCACCGAGGTGATGGTCGCGGCCGTGGCCACCGACGAACCGCAGATCGCGCCGAAGGCGGCCGAGGCCAGCACCGCCGCCATCGCCAGCCCGCCCTTGAAGCGCGACATCACCGCGCTGGCGAACTGGAACAGCGCGCGCGAAATGCCACCCTGCGTGGCGAAGTTGCCCATCAGGATGAAGAGCGGTATCACGCTCAGGTCGTAGCTTGCGAAACGCGCGAAGGCCTGGGTGTTGAGGAAGTTCGAGAAAGGCAGCCAGCCGGCCTGGGCGACATAGCCCACCGCACCCGCGGCAAACATCGCGATGGCGATCGGCGCACGCAAGGCCATCAGCACCAGCATGATGGCGAAGATCGAGATGGTCATCGCGATCGGGGTCATTGGGCACTCCCTTCGCGCTGCGCGCCAAAGGCCTGCGCCAGCCCGATCAGCGTGCACAGCAAGAGCGGCGGCACCATGCCGCAATAGATCACCCATTCGGGGAAACCGATCATCATCGTGCCCGACTTCGACGCCCAGGCCTTGAGGCCGCCCAGCGCCGTGCGCCAGGTCATCAGGCCCAGTGCCAACGCATAGAGCAAGGCGCCGAACCGGTCAAGTTGGGCGTTAGTCTTCTCACTCGCGCGTGCGGTGAAGAAGTCGACAATGATGTTGCCGCGCGCCACCTGGCACCAGGGCAGGAAGAGGGCGATGGCCGCGCCTGCTGCTGCGCCGGACAGCTCGAAGTCGCCGACGATGGTCCAGCCGACGGTGTTGCGGCCGATCAGGCTGACGCAGGTCATCAAGGTGATGGCCGTCAACAGCACACCGGCCAGGATGGCGCACAGCTTGGCCAGCTGTTCCAGGGTCTTCAAGAGAGGCCTCCTCGTTTCAAATTCAGTATTGATTCTGTGGCAGGCGCACCAGCAGGCCGTGCAGCGACGCGTCGATGACGATCTGGCAGCTCAGGCGGCTCGATGGCCGGCGCTCTGCCGCCGTCATCTCCAGCATCGAGAGTTCGTCGGGCAATGGCAGCGGCAGACGTGTGACCCACTCCGCGTCGACGTAGACATGGCAGGTGGCGCAGCTGAGGCAGCCACCACAGTCAGCGGCGATGCCGGTGATGTCGCTGTCGACTGCCACCTGCATCAGGCTGCGGCCGTTTGCGGCGTCCAACGTGACGGCTGCGCCGGCGGCGCTGATGAAGGTCACGCTGGGCATCGATAGACGGCTCTCAGAAGCGGCTGAAGTACTCGCGCCGCTGCCACTCGAGCTTGTCGGTCGCGGCGTCGAAACGTGACTGCTCGTGGCGCTTGATGCGTGTCCAGCAGTGCACGAGTTCCGTGCCGAAAGCCGCGCACAACTGCGCGTCGGCGGCCAGCGCGTCGAGCGCTTCGCCCAGGCTCGTGGGCAGGGCCGGCGCGGTATCGGCGTAAGGCGAAACGGTGGCCGGCGGCGCGCGCAGGCCGCGCTCGACACCATCGAGCCCGGCGTGGATCTGCGCGGCGATGTACAGATACGGGTTGGCCGCGGGCTCGCCCAGGCGGTTCTCGATGCGTGTGGCCGCATCCCCCGCGCCACCCAGCACACGCAACATCGCGCCGCGGTTGTCGCGTCCCCACAGCGCAGCCATCGGCGCCATGGCGTTGGGCTTGAAGCGGCCGTAGCCGTTGACGGTGGTGGTGCAAAACGCGGCCAGACCACGCGCGTGGCCGAGCAAACCGGCAAGCCAGGCTTCGCCGGTATCTGACAGCGTATGTTCGGCGTTAGTTTCCCGGCTGACTGGGGCTGCTGATTCGCGCATGAAGGCGTTGCGGCCACTCGCCAGCTCGACCAGCGAGTGGTGCAGGTGCCAGCCGCTGGCCATGACGTTGGGAAACGGCGGCAGGCACATGAAGGTGGCGTGGTAGCCGGCGCGGCGCAGCGCCTGCTTGACGCCGTTGCGAAACAGCGCCATCTGGTCGGCCGCCAACATTGCATCGGTGGCGTCAAACACGGCTTCGACCTGGCTCGGGCCGAGTTCGATTTCCAGCGAACGCAAGGGCAGGCCCAAGCCCAGCGCCGTGTGCTGCACGATGCGCAACGCGTCGTCGGCCAGGTCGGCATGGCCTTCACCGAGCAACATGTAGCCGGGGTGGATGAGACTCACCGCGGGCGGCTCGCCAGGCCAGTCGGCCAACGCCGCATCGAGGCCGGGGTCGGCTATGCGGTAGATGTGGAACTCGACTTCGAGGCCGCACTTCAGGCCGAAACCGGCGCGACGCAGGCGCTCTATGGCCAGGTGCAGCACCTGGCGCGGATCGATGGCCACCGGCGTGCCATCGGCGTGCGTCAGCTGGCCCAACATCCACGCCGTGCCCGGCGCCCAGGGCAGCACACGAAAGCTCGCGGGCTCGGGTATCAAGAGCAGGTTGTTGGCGAAGCCGAATCCTTCGAGTTCGGCCAGGCCGCCGGGCTCGAACACCTTGTAGGCCGTGCGGTCGGACGTGTCTTTCAGCATCAGCGTGCTGACCATGCCGACACCTTGCGCGAGCGCGTCGGCGACGGCGTGCGGCATCAAGGTCTTGCCGCGGAAGACGCCGTGCAGGTCGCACCAGGCGACACGCACACGCTCGATGCGCTCGTCGCGCAGTCGCTCCAGCAGCTGCCCAACCTCTTCGGCGTTAGCTGTCTCGGCCATCCGATGCGTCACGCGCCGGCCTTCAGCCACGGCGCCTGGGCGCGCTTGGCAGCCGCGCCTTCGGTCCAGAAGGTTTGCCACGACGCTGCCGGCGCAATGCAGTCGATGGTGTCGGGGCCTTGCAGCGCGGCGGCCTCCGTCGAACTCAGCACCATCGGCGCCTTGCCGCCGGCCTGCACGGTGGCGATGGCCTGCAACAACGCACGCCGGTTGGCCATGATGACCTTGTCGCTCGTGCCCAGGTGCTCGCGCGTGCGCTCGGCGATGGCGCCCATGCTTTCCACCGCCCACTGGTCGTGCACGTTGATGTCGTCTTCACCCATGCCGAGGTAGGTGCGCGTGCGCTGCTCGTCGGGGTTGTAGCCCCAGTCGTTGGCGCGGCCCTTCTTCGGCACGTAGTCGGGCAGCGTCATGCCGGCCAGGCGCTGCCGGCGCATCGTCTCTTTGTCCAAAGGTGCATCAAAGCTGGTGAAAAACGAAAACCAGTAGGTGTGCGTGTCGTCCACCGGCACATGCAGCTGCGTGATGGTGATGGTCTCGGACAGCGGGATGACGAAGGTGTGCGGGAACGCCGCGTGCGTGACGCGCACATGCATCAGCTGCGGATTCATCGCGCGCAGCGTGGTCAACCGCGTCAGGCCGGGTGTCACTTCCTCATGCCGGATGTCGGGCGCGCAGAACTCGCGCATCACGCGCGTCATCGGCCAGCGCTCGCCGTGCACGTCGCCCGCACTCGCCGCACGGAACTGGCGGCCATAGGCGTCGTCCAGCGACTCGTCCTGCAAGTAGCGGTGCAGGAACGAAGGGTGCGCCGGGTCGATGCCGACTTCGAAGGCCTGCAACCAGTTGCACTGCCACAGCCCCTTGAAGGCGAAGCTGTGCGTGGCCGGTGCACGAAAGCAATCGAACGCCGGCAGCGCAGGCGGCGCCGCGCCCTCATTGCCGAGCCAGGCGAAGAGCACGCCGGCTTGCTGCAGCAACGGGTAGCTGCGTTGCCGCACGCGCGTGCACAGCGTCGAGCCGGCGGGTTCGGCCGGGGTTTCCAGGCAGCGGCCGCTCACGTCGAACTTCCAGCCGTGAAAGGGGCAGCGGATGCCGTCGCCTTCGAAGCGCGCGAACTTGAGGTCGGCACCGCGATGCGGGCAGTCGCGGTCGATCAGGCCGAAGCGGCCGGCTTCATCGCGAAAGA
>JANLYV010000190.1:0-1900 GCA_031365825.1 Rubrivivax sp.
CAAGGTCTCGGGCTCGATCCGCTTCCACGGCCGCGAGCTCACCACGCTGGATGAAGAGGCCTACTGCGCGCTGCGTGGCGAGCGCATCGGCATGGTCTTTCAGGAGCCGATGTCGGCGCTGAACCCGCTGCACACCATCGCGCGGCAGATCGGCGAATCGCTGCGTCTGCACAAGGGTCTGGACCGCCGCGCCGCGCGCGCCGAAGCGCTGCGCCTGCTCGACAAGGTGCAGTTGCCCCAGGCGGCGCAACGGCTCGACGCCTACCCGCACCAGCTCTCGGGCGGCCAGCGCCAGCGTGTGGTCATCGCCATCGCGCTGGCCTGCGGGCCTGATCTGCTGATCGCCGACGAGCCCACCACCGCGCTCGACGTCACGCTGCAGCGCGAGGTGCTGGACCTCATCGCCGCACTCGTGCGCGAAGATGGCATGGGCCTGGTGCTCATCAGCCACGATCTCGGCGTGATGGCCGACCGCGTGCAGCGCCTCTTGGTGATGTACGGCGGCACCGTGGTCGAAAGCGGTGCCACTGCCGATGTCTTCGCGCGGCTGGCGCACCCTTACAGCCAGGGCCTCTTCGCCGCGCGGCCGCGCCTCGGGTTGAAGCGCGGCACGCGGCTGGCCACCATCGCCGGACGCGTGCCCGAGCTGATCGACCTGCCCGCCGGCTGCCCCTTCGCGGAACGCTGCGGCCTGGTCATCGACGACTGCCGCGCCGCCTTGCCAGCGCCTGTGGTGGTGGCTGGCGGGCTTCTCGACAGCCTGATCGATGCCCATACGGCGCGTTGCATCCGGCTCGACGCACGATGAGCGAGGCGCTGCTGCAAGTCAGCCATCTGAGCAAGGACTACCGCCTGCCGCGCGAACACCTGCTGGCCGCGCCGCCCAAGGTGCGCGCACTCGACGACGTGAGCTTCACCTTGAAGCGTGGCAAGAGCCTGGGGCTGGTGGGCGAGTCGGGCTCGGGCAAGAGCACGCTGGCGCGGCTGGTGATGGCGCTCGAAGCGCCCACCTCGGGTCAGGTGTTATTCGAAGGCCGCGACCTGCACGCCTTGCCAGGCGCTGAACTGCGCCGCGCCCGCGCCGGTTTTCAGATGGTGTTCCAGGACCCCTACGGCTCGCTCGACCCGCGACGCAAGATCCTGCAGACCGTGTGCGAACCGTTGGCACGTGACGATGTCGAACGGGCCACCGAGGTGCTAGACGCTGTGGGCTTGCGCGCCGCCGACCTCGACAAGTACCCGCATGAATTTTCCGGCGGCCAGCGCCAGCGCATCGCCATCGCGCGGGCGCTCATCACGCGGCCGAAACTGATCGTCGCCGACGAACCGGTGAGCGCGCTCGACGTCTCGGTGCAGGCGCAGGTGCTGAACCTGATGCAGGACCTGCAAGACCGCTTCGAGGTGACCTACCTCTTCATCAGCCACGACCTCGCCGTGGTCGACCTGGTGTGCGACGAGGTCATCGTGCTGCAGCAGGGCCGCATCGTCGAACAAGGCGAGCCCGGTGCGATGTTCAGCCGGCCGCAGCACCCGTACACGCGGCGCCTGCTCGCCGCCTTGCCCGGTAGCGGCACGGGCTTGTTGGCAACCCCGATCAAACAGGAGATCACACCATGACCGCGCTGAACGAATGGAGCGCCGCCGAGCTGAGTGCGGCCTACGCCGCACGCAGCCTTTCGCCGGTGGAGGTGGCACGCGCCACCATCGCGCATATCGAAGCACATGAGCCGCAACTGTGCGCGATGTACGCCTTCGACCCCGAAGGCGCGCTGGGGATGGCGCGTGCCTCCGAAGCGCGATGGATGAAAGGCGCGTCGCTGTCGGCCATCGACGGCGTGTCCGTCACCATCAAGGAGAACATCGCCACACGCGGCGTGCCGGTGCCGATGGGCACGGCGGC
>JANLYV010000566.1:0-2942 GCA_031365825.1 Rubrivivax sp.
GGCAGGGCAGGCTCTAGGGCGTCCTCGTGATGCCGCTGCAGCCACTGCTCGCGGACCGGCAGATAGTTTTGGGACGGGTTCACGACGCATCCCTGCATGGGTTCATCAGCCAGGCGGCCGACACGAGGTCAGGGCGTCGAGCGCGAACGACGACTGCGGTGCACGACTCGTGCGCGACGTCTTTGCCGAAGGGCATCGAGGAGCAGAGGCGCTTGTTGTGTCGCATGGATGCAGTATGGGCAACGCGACACGCAAAACAAAGTGATGCGATCTTTGATCACATGAAGGTGATGCTATCAAGTCTCGCGACACCCCGGGGCGACCGCCTCACGCCCGGCAGGCGGCTTCGGCGCAGGCCACCTCCACAATGGCATCCTGCCCCGCCAACCCACCCTGAAACGATGATCGCAGCGCATCCGCCGCCCGGCCCGCAGCCCACCAGCCCCGCTGCTGTCAACCTGGCGGGTCACACGCCCATGATGCAGCAGTACCTGCGCATCAAGGCCGAGTACCCCGACACGCTCGTCTTCTACCGCATGGGCGACTTCTACGAAGTCTTCTTCGACGACGCGCGCAAGGCGCACCGCCTGCTCGACATCACGCTCACCAGCCGCGGCGCCTGTGCCGGCGAGCCGGTGGTGATGGCCGGCGTGCCGGTGCATGCGCTCGAGGCCTATCTCGCACGTCTGATCCGGCTGGGCGAGGCGGTGGCCATTGCCGAGCAAGTGGGCGACGTCGCCACAGCGAAAGGTCCAGTCGAGCGCAAGGTGGTGCGCGTTGTCACGCCGGGCACGCTGACCGACCCGTCGCTGATGTCCGATCGCGCCGACACCGTGCTTGCGGCCATCCATCGCCAGCGCAATACCTGGGGTCTGGCCTGGTTGAGCCTGACGGCCGGGCAGATGGGGCTGACCGAATGCAGCGAGGCCGAACTGGGCACCTGGCTGGCGCGGCTCGATGCGGCCGAGTTGCTGTTCGACGGCGGCGAGTTGCCGCTGGTGGTACAGCAAGCGCGCGCGGCGCGCACGCCGCGGCCGGCCTGGCAGTTCGACAGCGCGCTGGGCGAGCGCAAGTTGCGCGAGCAACTGCGCCTGGCCACGCTGGCCGGGCTGAATGCACAAGACCTGAAGGTCGCGCACAGCGCGGCGGCGGCGCTGCTGAGTTACGCCGAGCACACGCAGTCGCAAACGCTTGCGCATGTGCGCAGCCTGACGGTGGCACGTGCCAACGATCTGCTTGAGCTGCCTGCGGTGACGCAGCGCAATCTGGAGCTCGTGCGCACGCTGCGTGGCGACGACGCGCCGACGCTGCTGTCGCTCTTGGACACCTGCAAGAGCGGCATGGGCAGCCGGCTCCTGCGCCAATGGCTGCTGCAGCCGCCGCGTGAACGCGCCACGCCGCTGGCGCGGCTGGCCGCCATCGCGCGCTTCGTCGAACATGGCTTCGAGCCGTTGCGCGACGCCATGCGCCACCTCAGCGATGTCGAGCGCACCACGGCGCGCATCGCCTTGCGCCAGGTGCGCCCGCGTGAACTTTCAGGCCTGCGCGCCACGCTGGATGTGCTGCCCACGCTGCGCGAGGCCGTGCCCTGGGGCGGCGAGCTGCTCGACGCGATGCGCCTGGCATTGACGCCGGACACGCAGATCGCGGACATCCTCAGTGCCATCGCCATCGAGCCGGGCGTGCTGCTGCGCGACGGCGGTGTCATCGCACCGGGTGTCGATGCCGATCTCGACGAGCTGCGCGGCATCAATGAAAACTGCGATGCCTACCTGCTCGAGCTTGAAGCCCGCGAACGCAGCCGCACCGGCATAGCCAACCTGCGCGTGCAATTCAACAAGGTGCACGGCTTCTACATCGAGGTCACGAGTTCAGGTCTGGCGCGCGTGCCCACCGACTACCTGCGGCGCCAGACGCTGAAGAACGCCGAACGCTTCATCACGCCCGAGCTGAAGGCCTTCGAGGACAAGGCGCTGTCGGCGCAGGAGCGCGCGCTGGCGCGCGAAAAGCTGCTGTACGAGCAGATGCTCGACGCGCTGCAGCCGCACTTGCTAACGCTGGCGGCACTGGCACGCGCGCTGGCCTGTCTCGACGCGCTGGCAGCGCTGGCCGAGCGCGCGGTCACGCTGCAGTGGTGCCAGCCGCAGTTCGTACCCTACCCCTGCATCGAGATCGAGGCCGGCCGCCACCCGGTGGTGCAGGCGCGCCTGCGCGAGACCGGCGGCGCGGCCTTCATCGCCAACCATTGCCGGCTCGACGCGCGCACGCGTTTGTTGATCATCACCGGCCCGAACATGGGCGGCAAAAGCACCTTCATGCGCCAGGTGGCGCTGATCGTGCTGCTGGCGGCGATGGGCTCGTACGTGCCGGCCGATGCCTGCCGGCTCGGGCCCATCGATGCCATCCACACGCGCATCGGCGCCGCCGACGACCTGGCCAACGCGCAGTCGACCTTCATGCTCGAGATGACCGAGGCCGCGGCCATCATCCATGGCGCGACGCAGAACAGCCTGGTGCTGATGGACGAGATCGGCCGCGGCACCAGCACCTTCGACGGCCTGGCCCTGGCCGGCGCCATCGCCACGCAGCTGCACGACCGCAACCGCGCCTTCACGCTGTTTGCTACCCACTATTTTGAGCTGACAGACTTTCCGGGCAAGCACGAACGCGCCGCCAACCTGCACGTGGGTGCAGTCGAGAGCGGGCACGACATCGTCTTTCTGCACCAGCTCGAGCCGGGCCCGGCCAGCCGCAGCTACGGCGTGCAGGTGGCGCGCCTCGCGGGCATGCCGCCGGCGCTGATTCGCCAGGCACTGGCCACGCTCGAAGCGCTGGAGCAGCAGGCCAGCGCCGGCGCGGCACAGGTCGACCTCTTCGCTGCGGCGCCGGCGGAATCCACACCACCGCAAGTCTCGGCGGTGGAAGCGCTTCTTGCCGACATC
>JANLYV010000452.1:0-2737 GCA_031365825.1 Rubrivivax sp.
ATGGAGAGCCTGGTGCCCGAGTACAGCGCCTTCGGTGTCGTGCGCGAGCCCGCGGGCAGCGCGCTGCCGGGCATCGCGCCGAGCAACGCCTACCGCTGCGGCGACGGCGGCGTGGTGCTGATCGCCGGCACCGGCGACAGCATCTTCAATCGCTTGATGAGCGCGATCGGCCGCGACGATCTCGGCAACGACCCTTCGCTTGCCGATAATGCCGGCCGCGTCAAGCGCGTCGACGAGCTCGACGTCGCCATCGAGGCCTGGACGCTGCAGCGGCCGACGGCCGACGCACTGGCCACCCTCGGAGATGCCAAGGTCCCTGCCGGCCGTGCCTACACCGCCCGGGACATCGTCGAAGACCCGCACTACCAGGCGCGCGAGATGGTGCTGAAGCAGCCCACGCGCGACGGCCACGTGGTCGACGTGCCGGGCATCGTGCCCAAGCTGCTCGGCACGCCGGGCCGCGTGCGCTCGTCGGCGCCCAAGCTCGGCGACGACACCGATGCGGTACTGGGCGAAATCGGTTTCTCGGGCAACGACATCGCCGCGTTGCGCGGCAGGAAGGTGGTGGCATGAACACAGCAGCGAATGCCGTGTGGGACGGTGCGCGCCAGCGCATTCACATGCAGGAGGTCGGCCCGCGCGACGGGCTGCAGGTCGAAGAACGCTTTGTCGAGACCGCAGAGAAGATCGCGCTCGTCGACGCGTTGTCGGACGCCGGCCTGGCCAAGATCGAGGTCACCTCGTTCGTCTCGCCGAAGGCCATTCCGCAGCTGCGCGACGCGGAGATGGTGTTGCGCGAGATCCGCCGCGTGCCGGGCGTGGTGTACACCGCGCTGGTGCCCAACCTGCGCGGCGCCGAGCGTGCCATCGAGTCCAAGGCCGACGAGCTGAACCTGGTCATGTCGGCAAGCACCAGCCACAACCTGGCCAACTTGCGTATGACGCAGGCGCAGAGCTTTGCCGGGCTGTCCGAAGTGGCCGCGGTGGCCAGGCAGGCTGGCGTGAAGGTCAACGTGTCGCTGTCGTGCACCTTCGGATGCCCCATGGAAGGCGACGTGGCCGACATCACGGTGATGGACTGGTGCGCGCGCTACGTGCAGGAAATGGGCGCCGACAGCGTGACGCTGTGCGACACCACCGGCATGGCCTACCCGACGCAGGTGGCGCGCTTGACGCGTGCCTTCCGCGAGCGCTGGCCGGCGACGCAGATGACGCTGCACTTCCACAACACGCGCGGCATGGGGCTGGCCAACGTGCTGGCCGGCATAGCTGCCGGCGCCGACCGCTTCGATGCGTCGTTCGGCGGCATCGGCGGCTGCCCATACGCGCCGGGCGCCACCGGCAACGTCTGCACCGAGGAGATCGTGCACGCGCTCGAGCTCATGGGCTACGACACCGGCGTCGACCTGACGCGCCTGCTGGCCGCCAGCCGCCGGCTGCCGGCACTGATCGGCCACGATATCCCGAGCCAGCTGGTGAAGGCCGGGCGCCGGCTGGACCTGCACCCGCTGCCGGCCGACTTCGAGCAGATCCGCGCCCGTGCCGCGGCACGCTAACGATCATCACAAGGAGACAGACAATGGCCAGATTCGACATCCAAGTCAACGGCAGCAAGCGGTCAGTCCAGGCCGACGCCGATTCACCGCTGCTGTATGTGTTGCGCGACCAGCTCGAGCTGCACGGCCCCAAGTTCGGCTGCGGCCTGGGCCAGTGCGGCGCCTGCACCGTGCACGTCGACGGCCAGGCCGTGCGCTCGTGCGTCTACCCGGCCTCGGCCGTTGGCAAGCGTGCGGTGACGACGCTTGAAGGCCTGGGCAGCAATGCCAAGCCCTCGCCGCTGCTGCAGGCCTTCATAGCCGAGCAGGCCGCGCAGTGCGGCTACTGCATCAACGGCATGGTGATGCAGGCGGCCGATTTGCTGAAGCGCACGCCGAAGCCGAGCGAGGCGCAGATCCGCGAGGGCCTGGCGATGAACCTGTGCCGCTGCGGCACGCACCAGCGCATCGTGCGCGCGGTGCAGCGTGCGTCGGGCCAAGCGGTCACGGCTTGAAGGAGCACAACCATGAACAGCATCGATCGCAGGTCATTCCTCGCTTCCTCTGGCGCACTCGTCGTCGGCTTCTCGTGGGCCGGTGCGGCCGTGTCAGCCACCTCGTCACCGCTTGCCCCGGCCAAGGCCGTTGACAAGGCGCGCATCGAGTCCTTCGTTGCCATCACCGGCGACGGCCGCGTCACCGTGTACGTCGGCAAGGTCGACCTCGGCAACGGCTCGCGTACGGCGCTCATGCAGTTGGCCGCCGACGAACTGGATGTGCCGTTCGAGCGCATCACGATGGTGATGGGCGACACCGCGTTGACGCCGGACCAGTGGCTCACCGGCGCCAGCACGACCATCGCACAAGGCGGCATGGAGCTGCGCCGCGCTTGCGCCACGGCGCGGGCCGCGTTGCTCGCGCGCGGTGCGGCGAAGCTGGCCGTGGCGGCTGACGACGCAAGCTGCCGAGACGGCGCTGTATTCGTCAAGGCCGACCCGGCACGCCGGGTCGCGTATGGCGAGCTGGCCGTATCGGCACCGCTGGCGCTGGCGGTGGACCCCAAGGTGGTGCTGAAGAAGCCGGCCGACTACCAGTGGATCGGCAAGTCGACGCCGCGCGTCGACATACCGGCCAAGCTGAGCGGCGAATGGGAATACGTTCACGACTTCCGCCTGCCCGGCATGCTGCACGCGCGCATGCTG
>JANLYV010000453.1:0-2585 GCA_031365825.1 Rubrivivax sp.
TCGTCGGGCGTGCCCGCCGGCACGAACAGCGCCGACCATTGCGCAAACGTTGCCGGCACGCCCAGCTGCTTCAGGCTGGGTACGTCGGGCAACGACACCAGCGGCCTCTCACCCCAATGCGCCAGCGCACGCAGCTTGCCGGCCTTGATCTGCTGCGCCACCGTCGACGGTCCGCTGGCCACGGCGTCGACCTGGCCGCTCAGCAGCGCCAGCACGGCTGGCCCGGCGCCGGTGTAGGGGATATGCACCATGCGGAAACCCGCGCTGCTCTTGAGCATTTCCATCGGCACATGCATCGTGCCGTAGTTGCCCGAGCTGCCGTAGTTGTAGGCACCGGGTTTGCGCTTGGCGTCGGCCACGAACTCGGCCAGGGTCTTCCACGGCGCGTCGGCGCGCACCACCAGCACCGTGGGGTCGGCGGTGAAGCGCGCGATCGGCTTGAACTGGTTGAGCGTGAAGGCCGGCTTGCGCCCGAGCAGCACATCGGCCTCGGGCAGGATGGAGATCGACGACAGCGACAGCAGCAGCGTGTAGCCGTCGGCTGGCGCACGTGCGGCCGCGCCTATGCCCGTGGCGCCACCGGCACCGGCGCGGTTTTCCACCACCACCGGCTGCTTCAACTCGCGCGCCAGCGCTTCGGCCACGGGCCGCGCCACGGTGTCGGCCACACCTCCCGGCGGGAAGGGCACGATGATCGTGATGGCGCGATCGGGGTAGCCCGTCTGCGCCAGCGCGATGCTGGAAAGCAGGCAAGCGCACAGCAGCAAGATCAAGACGCGCACGTTCAGTCCTCGGAACCCATCGACGCGGCATCGTGCCGGCTGCAAGCACACGGTACAAGCGGGCAGTGCCGCATTGACCCACCCTGGGCCCACCGCTACATTGCGCCCGGCCTCGCCACGAGGCCCACCTCAAGATGCGACGGAGACGACCATGAAATTGCCGCTGGAAACCGGCCGAAGATGTTTGCTGGCGGCCGGCAGTCTGGCCCTGGCCGCACTGCTGTCCCCTGCGCTGGCGCAGGACTACCCCACCAAGGCCGTGCGCATCATCGTGCCCTTCGCCCCCGGCGGCTCGGCCGATGTCTTCGGCCGCTTCCTCGCGCAGCGCCTGCAAGAGTCCATGGGCCAGAGTTTCGTCATCGACAACCGGCCCGGTGCCGGCTCGGTCATCGGCACCGACGCCGTGGCCAAGAGCGCGCCCGACGGCTACACGCTGCTGCTGATGTCGAACACGCACACGGTGAACGAGTCGCTCATCGCCAACAAGCCCTTCACGCTGATGCGCGACTTCGTCGGCGTCGCGCCCATCAACTATTCAGACCTGGTGCTGGTGGCCAAGGCCGGGCTGCCGGCGAACACGCTGCCCGAACTCATCCAGGCCGCCAAGGCCAAACCAGGCGCGATGTCGTACGCCTCGTCCGGCCCGGGCACGCCGTACCACATGGCCGGTGAACTCTTCAAGGTCATGGCCGGTGTGCACATCGTGCACATCCCGTACAAAGGCAGCGCCGGTGCGCGCACCGACGTGCTCGGTGGCCAGCTGGAGATGATGTTCGACGCCATTCCGACCATGGCCGAGCACATCAACTCGGGCAAAGACAAAGCCATGGCCACCAGCGGCCGTGCGCGCTCGGCTGTGCTGCCCGAGGTGCCGACGATGAGCGAAGCCGGCGTGCCCGGCTACGAGGCCACGCTGTGGCTCGGGGTGATGGCACCCAAGGGCACGCCCGCGGCGATCGTCAACAAGCTCAACGCCGAGATCGGGAAGATCACCGGCAACGCCGAAGTGCGCCGCACCTGGGCCGCGCAGGGCACGACGGCGATGACCATGGGCGTGGACGAGTTCGGCCGCTACCTGCAGGCCGACATCGTGAAGTGGGCGCAGGTGGTGAAGGTCTCCGGCGCCAAGGCCGAGTAGGTCTGCCACGCCATGCCCACACTTCAGTTGTTATGTGCAGGCGCTGCCATGGGCCTGGTCAAAGCCTTGACGCCGCAGTGGCTGGCGCTGAGCGGAGCCACGGTGAACGGCCGCTACGGCGCCGTGGGCGCGATGAAAGAAGCGCTGCTGGCGGGTGAGGCCTGCGACGTGATGGTCGTCACCGACAGCATGGTGGCCAGCCTGGTGGCCGGCGGCAGTCTGCGTGCTTCCGGCGTTGGCGCCCTCGGCCGCGTGCGCACCGGCCTGGCCGCGCCGAGCGGCTCGCCGCGGCCCGATGTGAGTACGCCCGAGGCCTTGCGCGACGCGTTGCTCGCGGCCGACGCCATCTACTTCCCCGACCCCGAACGCGCCACCGCCGGCATCCATTTCGCCAAAGTGATGCGCGAACTCGGCATCTTCGAGCTGCTCGCGCCGCGCTTTCACACCCATCCCAACGGCGCCACGGCGATGCGCGAGATGGCGGCCGCAGGCGGGCCGCGGGCCATCGGCTGCACGCAGGTGAGCGAGATCCTTTACAGCGAAGGCGTGGCGCTGGTGGCCGCCCTGCCCGCCGCGTTCGAACTGGCCACGCTCTACACCGCGGCGGTGGCTGCGGGCGCGGCCGAGCCGGCACTGGCTCGACAATTCATCGCCCTGTTGTGTGG
>JANLYV010000599.1:0-14468 GCA_031365825.1 Rubrivivax sp.
CGAGCACGGCACGCAAGTTCGACGACGGCATGCGTTACGAGCGCGAGCTGTTTTTGGGCCTGATGGTCACGCCGGAGAGCAAGGCCATGCGCCACGCCTTCATGGCCGAGCGCGCGACGACGAAGATTCCCGACGTGCCGGCCGACACGCCGATCCGCTCAGTGGCGAAGCTCGCGGTGATCGGCGCCGGCACGATGGGCGGTGGCATCGCGATGAACTTCCTGAACGCCGGCATCCCCGTCGTGATGCTCGAGATGAAGCAGGAGGCGCTCGACAAGGGCGTGGCCATCATCCGCAAGAACTACGAGGCGCAGGTCAAGAAGGGCAAGCTGAAAGCCGACAAGCTCGATGCGCGCATGGCGCTGCTGACCACCACGCTGAACTACGCCGACCTGAAAGACGCCGACATGGTGATCGAGGCGGTGTTCGAAGAGATGGGCGTGAAGGAAAAGGTCTTCAGCACGCTCGACGAAGTCATGAGGCCCGGCGCCATCCTGGCCAGCAACACCTCGACGCTGGACGTGAACAAGATCGCTTCCTTCACCAAGCGCCCGCAAGACGTGGTCGGCATGCACTTCTTCAGCCCCGCCAACGTGATGAAGCTGCTCGAAGTGGTGCGCGGCGAGAAGACGGCCAAGGATGTGCTCGCCACCGTGATGGCGCTGGCGAAGAAGATCAAGAAGACGGCCGTGGTCTCGGGCGTGTGCGACGGCTTCATCGGCAACCGCATGATCGAGCAGTACAGCCGCCAGGCCGGCTTCCTGCTCGAAGAGGGGTGCACGCCGGCGCAGGTCGACAAGGCGGTGGAAAAGTTCGGCATGGCGATGGGCCCCTTCCGCATGGGCGACCTGGCCGGCAACGACATCGGCTGGGCCATCCGCAAGCGCCGCTACCAGGAAAAGCCCGGCATGCGCTACAGCAAGACGGCCGACCTGCTGTGCGAGATGGGCCGCTACGGCCAGAAGACGGGTGCCGGCTGGTACGACTACCAGGCCGGCAAACGCGACGCCATCCCGTCGCCGGCGGTGGTGGAAATGATCGAAAAGCACCGCGCCGCGCTCGGCGTCACGCCGCGCAAGATCAGCGACCAGGAAATCGTGCACCGCCTCGTGTTCGCGCTCGTCAACGAAGGCGCGAAGATCGTCGACGAAGGCATTGCCGGCAAGGCCAGCGACATCGACATGGTCTACCTCACCGGCTACGGCTTCCCGCTGTGGCGCGGTGGGCCTATGTGTTATGCCGACACGCTGGGCCTGTTCAACGTCGTGCAGGAGATGAATCGCTTCGCCGCCAACCCGTTGGACGACGCCAGTTTCTGGCAACCGGCGCCGCTCTTGGCGCGGCTGGTGGCCGAAGGCAAGACCTTCAGCTAACGAGTTAGCTGATGCTCAAGCGCATTCTGCTGTGGCTGGCCGCGACGCTGCTGCTGCTGGTGGTGGTGCTGGTGGCCAACACCCTGCGCCAGGGCTCACGGCAAGTGACCGTGCCGCCGCTGGCGCCGCTGGTCGTCGACAAGGCCAGCGTCGCCGAAGCTATGGCCCTGGCCATTCGCGCCAAGACGGTAAGCGGCCTGCTCGACCCCACCGGCGTGGCGGCCGAATTCGAGGCGCTGCACGCGCACCTGAGCAGCCGCTATCCGCTGGTGCACAGCACGCTGGTGCGTGAGGTGGTGGGCGGGCACAGCCTGCTCTACACCTGGCAAGGCAGCGAAACCAAGACCAAGCCCATCGCGCTGATGGCGCACCAGGACGTGGTGCCCATCGCGCCGGGCACCGAGGCGCTGTGGAAGAAGCCACCCTTCGCCGGCGTGATCGAAGAAGGCTTCGTCTGGGGCCGCGGCGCGCTCGACGACAAGAGCAACGTCATCACCCAGCTCGAAGCGGTCGAGGCGCTGATCAAGTCCGGCTTCAAGCCGCGCCGCACGGTCTACCTGGTGTTCGGCCACGACGAAGAAGTCGGTGGCCGGCTCGGCGCGGTGGCCATCGTGGCGCTGCTCAAAGAGCGCGGCGTGAAGCTCGACTTCGTGCTGGACGAAGGCATGGTTGTGACCGAAGGCATCCTGCCCGGCGTGGCCAAGCCGATCGCGCTCATCGGCCTGGCGGAAAAAGGCTCGGTGTCGCTGCGCCTCTCGGCCCAGGCACCACCGGGACATTCGTCGATGCCGCCGGCGCCCGGCGGCAGCGCCATCGGCATGCTCAGCGCCGCGCTCACGCGGGTCGACCAGAACCCCTTGCCCGGTGGCATCGGCGGCGCTGCGGCCGAACTCTTCGCCACCATCGCGCCCGAGCTCGGTTTTGGCCAGCGCGTGGCGTTGTCGAACCTGTGGCTGTTCCGCCCGCTGATCGAGCCGACGCTGGCCAAAGGTGCGGCCACCAACGCCATGATGCGCACCACCACGGCGCTGACCATCGTCAACGCCGGCAACAAGGAAAACGTGCTGCCGGGTCGCGCCGAGGCGGTGGTGAATTTCCGCATCCTGCCTGGCGACACGGCCGAGTCGGTGGCGGCGCATGTGAAGCGTGTGGTGGCCGACGATCGCATCGAGATCAAGCCCTTGGGTACGCCGGCCGAACCCTCGCGTGTCTCGGCCGCCGACGCCGACGGCTACCGCGTCATCGAACGAGCTATCCGCGAAGTCTTCCCCGACGCGATGGTCGCGCCGAGCTTGGTACTGGTGGGCACGGATTCACGCCATTTTGGCGACATCGCCGACCAGGTCTACCGCTTCATGCCCATACGTTTCAAGCCCGACGACCTGGCGCGCCCGCATGGCACCGACGAGCGCATCGCCATCGACCAGCTTGCGGACATGGTCCGCTTCTACCACCGCCTGCTCACCCAGGCGGCCCAGTAACCACTGACCCCTGCTTTAGAAAGTTAGCCATGAGCCAAGCCCTGATCGTTTCCACCGCACGCACGCCGCTGGCCAAGAGCTGGAAGGGCGCTTTCAACATGACGCACGGCGCCACGCTCGGTGGCCACGCGGTGGCTGCGGCCGTGGCCCGCGCCGGCATCGACCCCGGCGCGGTGGAAGACGTGCTGATGGGCTGCGCCAACCCCGAAGGTGCCACCGGCGCCAACATCGCGCGCCAGATCGTGCTGCGCGCCGGGCTGCCCATCACGGTGAGTGGCGCGACCGTGAACCGTTTCTGTTCCAGCGGCCTGCAGACCATCGCCATGGCGGCGCAGCGCATCATCGCCGGCGAGGCCGAGGTCTATGTCGCCGGGGGCGTTGAAAGCATCTCTTGCGTGCAGCAGGAAATGAACACGCACATGATGGCCGACAGCTGGCTGCAAGAGCACAAGCCAGAGATCTACTGGCCGATGGTGCAGACCGCAGAGACCGTGGCCAAGCGCTATAACGTTCCAAAGGAGCGCATGGACCGCTACGGCGCGGGCAGTCAGCAAAAGGCTGCGGCGGCGCTCGAAGCCGGCCTCTTCAAGGATGAAATCGCGCCGATCACGGTGACGGCCGGCGTGGCCGACGCGGTGCTGGGCCTGCGCAGCAAGGAAGTCACCGTCGCCAACGACGAAGGCATCCGCGCCGGCACCACCTACGAAGGCATCAAGGACATCCGCACCGCCATGCCCGGTGGTGTGGTGACCGCCGGCAACGCCAGCCAGTTCAGCGACGGTGCCGGCGCTTGCGTGCTCGTCAGCGAGACCTACGCGCAGCAAAAGGGCTTGAAGCCGCTCGGCCGCTTCCTCGGCTTCGCCGTGGCCGGCTGCGAACCTGACGAGATGGGCATAGGTCCCGTCTTCGCCGTGCCCAAGGTGCTGGCGCGTCTGGGCCTGAAGGTCGAGGACATCGACCTGTGGGAACTGAACGAAGCCTTCGCCGTGCAGGTGCTGTACTGCGCCGATCGTCTTGGCATTCCGATGGAGAAGCTCAACGTCAACGGCGGCGCCATCGCGCTGGGCCACCCCTATGGCGTGAGTGGCCAGCGCCTCACGGGCCACGCCCTCATCGAAGGCAAACGCCGCGGTGCCAAGCGCGTGTGCGTGACGATGTGCATTGGTGGCGGCATGGGCGCGGCGGGCGTCTTCGAGGTGCTGTGAACGACGATGCGCTGCGCACGCCAGACCTGCGCTTTGCAGGTCTGCCGGCGTGGCCTTATGCGCCGTTGTACGCGCAGCACGCGGGCCATCGCATTCACTACATCGACGAAGGTGCGCGTGATGCGCCAGCCACCGTGCTGTGCCTGCACGGCAACCCGACTTGGAGCTATCTCTATCGCCACATGATCCCGGTCTTCACGGCCGCAGGTTTGCGCGTCGTGGCGCCGGACCTGATCGGCTTCGGCCGCTCCGACAAACCCGTCGACGCGGCCGCACATACCTGGGAGCTGCATCGCGGCATGCTGCTGGCCTTCATCCACGCGCTCGACCTGAAGGACATCATGCTGGTGTGCCAGGACTGGGGCGGCTTGTTCGGACTGACCTTGCCGATGGCCATGCCCGAGCGCTTCAGCCGTTTGCTGGTGATGAACACCGCGCTCGGTCTGGGCAGCGTGACCGAAGGTTTTCGCCAGTGGCGCAACTACTCGAATGCGCAACCGGACTTGCCCGTGGGCAAACTCATCGCGCGTGGCAAGCCCGACATGACCTCGGCTGAAGTTGCGGCCTACGACGCACCCTTCCCTGACGCCAGCTACAAGGCTGCCTTGCGCGCCTTTCCTAACCTCGTACCTGATGGTGCTGATGCGCCTGGCGTGGCCATCAGTCGTGACGCCGCCGCCTTCTGGCGCGAGCGCTGGGATGGCCAGAGCTTCATGGCCATCGGCATGCAAGACCCTGTGCTCGGGCCGCCGGCGATGCGCTCGCTGCACAAGCTCATCCGCCACTGCCCGCCGCCACTGGAAGTGGCCGAGGGCGGCCACTTCGTGCAGGAGTGGGGCGCGCCGATTGCGCGCGCGGCTTTGACCTCGTTCGCACTGGCTTGAGGCCGGTGACCGCCGATCATCGGACACCCTGTATGCGCGACACGCTAGACTTCCTGCTCAACCAATGGCTGCGCGTCGATACGCTGTCAGCGCGGCCACGCTTTGCCGACCACTCGCGCGAGACCTTCGCCTCGGTGCTCGACACCTGCGAGCGCATCGCGCGCGAGAAGTTCGCGCCCTTCAACCGCCTGTCCGACACCGAGGAGCCGCGCTTCGATGGCGAGCGCGTGATCCTGCCTCAGGCCACGCACGACGCGCTGGCCGCCTATGCCGGCTCGGGCATGCTCGCCGCGGCGCAGAGCTATGAAGACGGCGGCATGCAGCTGCCCTGCGTCATCGAGATGGCGGCCAACGCCTTCTTCAGCAAGGCCAGCGTGGCCATGGGCGGCTACGCCATGCTCACCAGCGGCAACGCCAATTTGCTGATGGCACACGGCACGCCGCTGCAACGCCAGGTTTTTGCGCGCCACGAATTTGCCGGGCGCTGGTTCGGCACGATGTGCTTGTCGGAGCCACAAGCCGGGTCGTCCTTGTCCGACGTGGCCACACGCGCCGAGCCGGACGGCGATGACTTCGAGGGCGAGCCTCTCGGCCCGCGCTACCGCCTGCGCGGAAACAAGATGTGGATCAGCGGCGGTGAGCACGAGATCACCGAGAACATCGTGCACCTGGTGCTGGCGAAGATCCCAGGCGAGGATGGCAAGCTGCCGGTGGGTACCAAAGGTATCTCGCTCTTCATCGTG
The DNA here is from genome assembly GCA_031365825.1 of Rubrivivax sp. GTDB lineage: Bacteria > Pseudomonadota > Gammaproteobacteria > Burkholderiales > Burkholderiaceae_C > Rubrivivax. The sequence continues at coordinate 5,687 of JANLYV010000599.1, forward strand.
CCGAAATGGCTGGCTAACGACCAAGCTGAACTCACCGGAGAGCGCAACGATGTCGCGCTGGCGGGGTTGAACCACAAGCTCGGTTACCGCGGCACCACCAACTGCCTGCTCAACTTCGGCGAGGGCAGGTTCCCGGTGCGCGGCAAGGCCGGCGCCATCGGCTACCGCGTCGGCGCGCCGGGTGAAGGGCTGCGCTGCATGTTCCACATGATGAACGAGGCGCGCATCGGTGTTGGCCTTGGCGCGGTGATGCTGGGTTACGCCGGTTATGAGGCGAGCCTGGACTACGCGCGACAGAGGCCCCAGGGGCGTGCCATCACCGGCACCGGCAAGGACGCGACGCGGCCGCAGGTGCCCATCATCGAACACGCCGACATCAAGCGCATGTTGCTGGCGCAGAAGGCTTACGTCGAAGGCGGTCTGGCCTTGGCGCTGTACTGCGCGCGGCTGGTGGACGAGCAGCACACAGGCGAGCCCGCGGCGGCGAAAGACGCCGCGCTGCTGCTGGAGATGTTGACACCCATCGCCAAGAGCTGGCCCAGCGAGTGGTGCCTGGAGGCCAACTCCCTCGCGATCCAGGTGCACGGCGGCTACGGCTACACGCGCGACTTCGCGGTCGAGCAGCATTGGCGCGACAACCGGCTGAACATGATCCACGAAGGTACGCACGGCATCCAGGCGCTGGACCTGCTCGGCCGCAAGGTGTTGATGCAAGGCGGCGCCGGGCTGAAACTGGTGGCGCTCAGGATGGGCGTTAGCATCGAGGCCGCTGCAAAGGTCGATGGACTTGCCGCGCACGCCACGGCACTCGCCGCCGCGTTGCAACAGCTCGGCGCCGCCACTGAAGCCGCCTGGTCAAGCCGCGTGCCCGAAGAGGCGCTGGCCAACGCCACGCCTTACCTGCAGGCGTTCGGCCACGTCGTGCTCGCCTGGCTGTGGCTGGATGTGGCGCTGGTCACGAACGATGCTGCGCCCACGATGAAGGCCGGCAAGCTCGCGGCGATGCGCTACTTCTTTGCTTACGAGCTGCCCAAGGTCGACGCCTGGCTTGCGGTGGTGTCCAGCCGCGAAGCCGTGTGCCGCAACATGCAAGATGATTGGTTTTGACGAAGGAACCTGCAATGAGCACGAACATCCACAAACTCCTGGACCTGAGCGGGCAGACGGCGCTGGTCACCGGCGGCTCACGCGGCCTGGGCCTGCAGATTGCCGAAGCGCTGGGCGAGGCCGGTGCCAGGATCATGCTGAGTTCGCGCAAGGCCGCCGACCTGGAAGAGGCCGCCGCCGACCTGCAGGCCAAAGGCATAGACGCGCGCTGGATCGCCGCCGATGCCAGTGACCCGGCGCAAGTGCAGAAGGTCGTCGACGAGACCATGCAGCGCATGGGCCAGATCGACATCCTGGTCAACAACGCTGGCGCCACCTGGGGCGCAGCGACCGAGGACTACCCGCTCGAAGCCTGGGACAAGGTGATGAACCTCAACATCCGCAGCATCTTCCTGTTCAGCCAGGCGGTAGGCCGCGCCAGCATGTTGCCCAGGAAGCGCGGCCGCATCATCAACATCGCGTCGATCGCCGGCCTGAGCGGCTCCAGCGACGTCAAGTTCATCGCCTACGGCACGAGCAAAGGCGCGGTGGTGAACTTCACGCGCACGCTGGCCGGCGAGTGGGGGCCGATGGGCATCACCGTGAACGCGCTGGCGCCGGGCTTCTTCCCGAGCAAGATGACCAAGGGCACGCTCGAACACTTCGGCGTCGACAAGATGAGCGCGCGTGTGCCGCTGCGCCGCATCGGCGACGACGACGACCTCAAAGGCGCGGCGCTGCTCTTTGCCAGCGCCGCGGGCAAGCACATCACGGGGCAGATCCTGGCGGTCGACGGTGGCGTCAGCGCCGTGCACGGCGGGTGAGCCTGTGGCGCAGAAGCTGACGTTCCCGGTTCACATACCCTTCGCCGACGAGCTCGGCCTGGAGCTTTGGGCCTTCGGCGAAGGCAAGGCCGAACTGCGCATGGACCTCGGCGCCGTGCACCTCAACAGCCGCGACGTCGCGCATGGCGGCGTGTTGATGACGATGCTGGATGTGGTGATGGCGCATGCCGCCAAAAGTATCGGCAGCCGCCTTCAAAACCACGACCCCGAGCAGGCGCGCGCCGTCGTCACCATCGAGATGAAGACCAGCTTCATGCGCCCGGCCGAAGGCCCGCTGCGTGCGCTGGGCACCCTGCTGCATCACACGACGGGTATGGCCTTCACCGAAGGCCGCATCGTCGATGCCCAGGACCGGCTGTGCGCGCAGGCCAGTGGCACTTTCAAGTACGTGCGCGCCTTGCCCGGCGCGCCCCGCAACCCCCCACCTTTGCCACGCAGCCCAGGCTGAACCCCCCATGACCACGATGAACCAGCAGATCCTGCTCGCCTCGCGCCCCAGCGGCGAGCCCACGCCTGCTAACTTCCGACTCGTCAGCACAGCTGTGCCCGAGCTGTTGCGCGACCAGGTACTGGTGCGCCACCACTACCTGAGCCTGGACCCGTACATGCGTGGCCGCATGAACGACGCCAGGAACTACGCCAAGCCGCAGGCGCTGGATGCGGTGATGGTCGGCGGCACCGTGGGCGAAGTGCTCGAGTCGCGCCACGCCAAGTTCGCCGTCGGCGACAAGGTGGTGGGCGCTGGCGGCTGGCAGGAGTATTCCGTCGTCACGGCCGAAGCGGCAGGCGCACTGCGCAAGGTCGACGACGGCACCGTGCCGCTGCCGGCCTACCTCGGTGCGGTCGGCATGCCCGGCGTCACCGCCTGGGTCGGCATGGGCCAGATCATCGTGCCCAAGGACGGCGAGACCGTGGTCGTCAGCGCCGCCAGTGGCGCCGTGGGAAGCGCGGTCGGCCAACTTGCCAAGGTGCGCGGCGCGCGCGCCGTGGGCATCGCCGGCGGCGCCGAAAAGTGCGCCTATGTGGTGAAGGAACTCGGCTTCGATGCCTGCATCGACTACAAGGCCCACCGCGATGTCGGCGCGCTCGTGGCGGCGCTGGACGAAGCCTGCCCCAAGGGCATCGACGGCTATTTCGACAACGTCGGCGGCGTCGTGCTCGACGCGGTGATGCAGCGTTTGAACGACTTCGGCCGCATCGCCGTATGCGGCATGATTTCCGGCTACAACGGCGACGTGCAGCCCATGGCCGCGCCGCAACTCATCCTGCGTTCGCGGCTGAAGGTGCAGGGCTTCATCTGCAGCGAATACATGCAGCTGTGGCCGCCGGCGTTGAAGGAGCTGGCCGCGCTCGTCGGCAGCAAGAAGCTGAAGTACCGCGAGACCGTTGCCAACGGGTTGGCGAGCGCACCTGAGGCCTTTATCGGCCTCTTGAAGGGCCACAACTTCGGCAAACAACTCGTGAAGCTGATCTGAGGTTTCCATGAACTGGCGCTGGTGCCGCTTCGCTGCGCTGGGCGTGGACGATCTCTACGACGCGCTGGCGTTGCGCTGCCAGGTCTTCATCGTCGAGCAGGTCGCCTTCCTTGACCCCGACGGCGTGGACCGCCACAGCGCGCACATGCTGGGGCGGGGTGTGGATGGCGTGCTAATGGCTTATCTGCGCGTGGTCGATCCTGGCGTCAGTTATGCCGAGCCGTCGATCGGCCGCGTCGCCGTCGCGTCCTCAGCGCGCGGCACGGGCCTGGGTCGTGTGCTGATGCAAGAGGGCATCCATCGCTGCGAAAACGCATGGCCGGGCCGCGCCATCCGCATCGGCGCGCAGGCGCATCTGGCGGACTTCTACGCAAGCCTGGGCTTCGCCGCGGTGGGTGAGGTCTACCTCGAAGACGGCATCGACCACATCCAGATGTTGCGGGGGCCGCGATGACGCCGACGCACGAGGTGATGAACCAGAGCACGGTGCTGCAGGATGTGAACCTGTGGCACATCAACCGCCCGTTGTTGGCGGTGCTCGCGGCCGACCATCCGGCCTTCGATCGCCAACGTTTTGATGCGCTGGGTGACGAAGCCGGCAGCGCCGTGATGCAGTCGCACGCGCGCCTGGCCAACGAGCATCACCCGCAGCTGCTGACGCACGATGCGCAAGGCCGGCGTATCGACGAGGTCGAGTTCCACCCCAGCTACCACGTGCTCCTGGGCGCAGCGCTGCGCCACCGCCTGCATGGCGCGCCATGGATCGAGGGCCCGGGCAGCCACATCGAACGCGCGGCGGGCTTCATGCTCTTCACCGAGCTTGAGTCGTCGGTGCTGTGCCCTACGTCCATGAGTTATGCCGTGACGCCGGCGCTGCGCGCCAACGCCGCCATTCACGCCGCCTGGGGCGCCAAGCTCGCGGCCACGAGCTACGACGCGCGCTTCGTGCCGGCGGCGCAAAAGAGTGCGCTGACCATGGGCATGGGCATGACCGAGAAGCAGGGCGGCTCGGACGTGCGCGCCAACACCACGCGCGCCGTGCCGGATGGGCACGACGCCTGGGGCGCACGTTGGCGCATCACCGGCCACAAGTGGTTCATGTCAGCACCGATGTGCGATGCCTTTCTGGTGCTGGCGCAGACACCCTCGGGTTTGAGCTGCTTCTTCCTGCCACGCTGGCTACCCGATGGCACGCTCAATGCCGTCCGCATCCAGCGCCTGAAACACAAGCTCGGCAACCAGGCCAACGCCAGCTCGGAGGTGGAGTTCGACGCCGCTGCCGCCTGGCTCGTGGGTGATGAAGGCCGCGGCATCCCGCAGATCCTGGCGATGGGCGCGCTCACAAGGCTCGACTGCGCGCTGGGCACCGCGGGGTTGATGCGCCAGGCCTTGTCGATTGCCTTGCACCACAGCTCGCAGCGTCAGGCCTTCGGCAAACGATTGATCGACCAGCCGCTGATGAAAAACGTGCTCGCCGACCTGGCGCTTGAGAGCGAAGCCGCGACGCTGCTGGCGATGCGCCTGGCGCGTGCCATCGACCGCAGCGAGCACGGCCAGGACGCCGACGGCTTCGAAGCGCTGATGCGCCGCGTGCTCACGCCCATCGCCAAGTTCTGGGTCTGCAAACGCGGCAGCCACTTCGCGCAGGAAACCATGGAATGCCTGGGCGGCAATGGTTACGTCGAAGAACAGGGCCGCGGCGTGATGGCGCGCATCTACCGCGAGATGCCGCTGAATTCGATCTGGGAAGGTGCCGGCAACATCATGGCGCTGGACCTGATGCGAGCGCTGCGCCAGGGCGCGGTGGCCGACGCGCTGATGGTTGAGGCGGCAGCCGCACGCGCCGCGCATCCGGCGGTGGCGCGGCTCGCGGCACGGGTGGCGCTGAGCCTGGACGGCGCCGCCGACGAAGCCTTGGGCCGTGTGCTGGCGCGCGATGTCGCGCTGCTGGTGCAGGCGGCGCAGCTGCAGCGGCTCAGCCCGCCGGAAGTCTTCGACGCCTTCTGCGCGTCGCGCCTGGAACAGGCGGCCGATGCTTTCGGCCTGCTGCCGCAGGGCCTGAACCTCGACGCGATCATCGCCCGGGCGATGCCGCGTGAGCTTTGATGCATGTTTACTTTCACCGTTAGCAAGGACAGCACCCCATGAGCCATCTACAAGGCGGCACCGCCGTCATCACCGGCGCGGCCTCGGGCTTCGGGCTGGAGGCCAGCCGCATCGCCGCCCGCCTGGGCATGAATGTCGTCATGGCCGATGTGCAGCGCGATGCGCTCGACCGCGCCACACAAGAGATCAGCGCACTCGGCGTGGCGGTGCTGCCGTTCCAGCTGGATGTGGCCAAGGCCGCCGAAGTCGAGGCGCTTGGGGCGGCGGTGAAAGCACGCTTCGGCGCGCCGCATTTCGTTTTCAACAACGCCGGCGTCGGCACCGGCGGCCTGGTGTGGGAACACTCGGTGAAGGACTGGGAGTGGGTCGTCGGTGTCAACCTGATGAGCGTCGGCCACGGCGTGCGCGTGTTCACGCCGATGATGCTCGAGGCCGCCGCGGCGAACGCCGGCTACCGCGGCCACATCGTCAACACCGCCAGCATGGCCGGCATGTTGAATGCGCCCAACATGGGCATCTACAACGCCACCAAACACGCCGTGGTGGCTATCAGCGAAACGCTTTACCAGGACCTGGCGCTGGTGACGACGCAGCTGCGCGCGCATGTGCTGTGCCCCTTCTTCGTGCCCACAGGCATCACCCACAGCGCGCGCAACCGGCCGCAGACCATGAGCGACGACGCGCCGCCCACACGCAGCCAGCTCATTGCGCGCGCGCTGAGCGAGAAGGCGGTGTCCAGCGGCAAGGTCTCGGCGGCGCAGGTGGCGCAGTTTGTGTTCGATGCCATGGCCGAAGACCGCTTCTACGTCTTCAGCCATCCGAAGTCGCTGAGCTCGGTGCAGACGCGTATGGAAGACATCATGCAAGGCCGCAACCCGACCGACCCGTTCAAGGAACGGCCCGAGGTGCGCAAGGGCCTGGTCGAGGCCTTGAAGCAGAGCTAGAGCTAACGCTTTGGGTACGCGCTCACGGGCAACCGCTGCGCAACGGCAGGGCCAGGGCCTGAACCGGCTTTTGCGTGAGCGAATCGGTGACCACGAACACTGCGCGGCGCGGGTACTCGGCGCTGCCGGCGCTGACCTCCAACGTTGTGCGCTGCCGCTCGGCGGCCGGCCAGGCGGCGACGGGTTTATAGAGCCGCACCACATGGTCGTGGCGCAGCGTCTCGCCGGCGTTTTCACCGGCGCGCACGCGGCTCACATGCTGGTCTTCGACCACGGCCCAATAGCCGGACAGCCGTGTGGTGACGGCTGTGGCGTCGATGCTTGCCGTCACCTTGTCGCCTTGCTGCATCAGCGCCAGTGCTGGCGCACTCCCGTCAACGCCGCGTTTGGGCAACTGCGGCCACTGCCGCCAGTCGCGGCCGTCGGCCATCACTTGCGGCGTGTAGACGTAGCTGCTGCCCGCCTGCGCCGCACGCTCGTGCTGGCGTGCCGTCAGCTCGGCATTGGCAAATCGGTCGGGCCAGCCCAGACGGTCCCAGTAGTTGACGTGGAAGGCCAGCGCGACCACGTCGCTGCGGCCCTTCAGCGTGGACAGCCAGCGGTCGGCCGGCGGACACGAGCTGCAGCCTTCCGAGGTGTAGAGCTCGACGACGACGGGTGGCGTGCCGGCACGCGCGCTGCAGGTTTGTGCGCTGGCCGCGCCGCTTGTGGCCAGGCCGAGCACGAGGGCGCTGATGCAGGGGTTCATGCGAATGTCCTCAAGCCGGGGCACATGCGGTGTGGTCGTGCGGCAGCGGCCGATCTGACACATCATGCGCGCAAGGCTTTGCCACAATCGACGCCATGACCGAACTTACCGTGCGCCGACTGCTGGTCGACCTGCAAACGCCGCTGCCGCGGCACTGGAACGGCGGCGATGCGTTTCGCACGGCGCTGTTCAACGCGCTGTCGTTCAGTTTCCCGGCGGGCGAGCAGGTCTTCATCGACGCCGTGCGCATGGGCCTGGCCCACGTCGATGTGGCCACGCGCGAGAGTTTCGCGACCGAGGTGCAGGGTTTCATCGGGCAGGAGGCGACGCACCGGCGCATCCACGAGCTCTTCAACCAGCACCTTGAAAAACAAGGCCTCCTCAACCATTGGCATCAGCGCATCCTGCGCCGGCGCCAGACGCAGCTCGAAGGTTTGGATGCGCGCGCCTGGCTCGGTGTGACGGCGGCGACCGAACACTTCACCGCCATCCTGGCCGAGTACCTGCTCGGCAACGAAGCGCCGTTGCGTGGCGCCGAGCCGCGGCTGCGCGACCTGTGGCTGTGGCATTCCAGCGAAGAATCGGAACACCGCAGCACGGCTTTCGACCTGTACCGCGCGGCCGGTGGCAGCGAGACCTGGCGGCGACGCCTGTTCTACGTCATCACCTGGCATTTCAGCAGCGACCTGCTGCGCCAGACACTGCACAACCTATGGCGTGATGGCACATGGTGGCGCGCCTCCACCTGGGCCAGCGCGGCGCGTTTTCTCTTCGGCCACGATGGCCTGTTGCGCTTTTTCGTGCCACGCTGGAAGCAGTACCTGCGCGCCGACTTCCACCCCTCGCAGGGCAACGGCCAGCCGGGCGTGGATTGGCTGGCTGCGCATGCCGAGCTGGCGCCGCCCGTGCGCGCCGCGAACTGAGGCTGATCATGAATCCAGACACCACCACCAGCACCACCGAAGGCGTGCGCAGCCATTACCGCATCTGCCCTTTGTGCGAAGCCTGCTGCGGCCTGGAGGTGCAGACCCAGGGCAACAAGGTGCTCTCCATCCGCGGCGCCAAGGCCGATGTCTTCAGCGCCGGCTACATCTGCCCCAAGGGTTATGCGCTGAAAGATCTGCACGAAGACCCTGACCGCCTGCGCACGCCGCTGATCAAGCGCGATGGCCGCTTCATTCCGGCGAGCTGGGACGAAGCCTTCGCCGAGATCGAACGCCGGCTGCCGCCCATCCTCGCAGCTAACGGCCGTGATGCGGTGGCAGTCACGGTGGGCAACCCGTCGGCGCACAAGTTCGGTCTGCTGCTGTATTTCACGCGTCTGGCCAAGGCACTCGGCACGAAGAACCTGTATTCGGCCTCGACGCTGGACCAGATGCCCAAGCAGCTTTCCAGCGGCCTGATGTTCGGCCACTGGTTGAGCATTGCCGTGCCCGACATCGAACGTTCGCAGTGGCTCTTGGTCATCGGCGCCAACCCGGCGGTGAGCAACGGCAGCCTGTGGACCGTGCCTGACTTCCGCGGCAAGGCCAAGGCCTTGCGCGCACGCGGCGGCAAGCTCATCGTCATCGACCCGCG
>JANLYV010000454.1:0-4085 GCA_031365825.1 Rubrivivax sp.
CGGCCCTGGCCGGTGTTGAAACTGAAACGCGCGGCGTTGTAGCCACGCGCCTTGGCTTCCAGCGTTTCGGTGAAGAGTTTGCGGATGGCGTCCCAGAAACCGATGTAGGTGGCAGGGCAGGAACGCGGTGTCTTGCCTATGGGCGTCTGGTCGACTTCGAGCACGCGGTCGATGGTCTCGAAGCCCGAGAGACCGTCGCACCCTGTCAGTGGTGGCAGCTTGTTGGCCGCCAGCGCGTCGCGTCCGGCCTTGCTGGCCTTGAGCGCCACCACCGCGTGCACATTGGCCAGCAGCACGTCGCGCGCCAGCGTGCTCTTGCCCGAGCCGCTGACGCCGCTGACAGCCACCAGGCGCTGCAGCGGCACGTCGAGGGTCACGCCTTGCAGGTTGTGCAGGCGTGCGTTGTCGATACGCAAGTGGCTCGCTGCGACGCCGCGGCGCGCTTGCAGCGGATGCTTCAGCGGATGTGCCAGCAGCTTGCCAGTTAGCGACTCGGCACTCGCCGACAACATCGCCACCGACCCTTCAGCCACCAGCCGCCCGCCACGTTTGCCGGCGCCGGGCCCGATGTCGATGATGTGTTCGGCGCGGCGGATGGTGTCTTCGTCGTGCTCCACCACCACCAGCGTGTTGCCTTTTTCGCCGAGTTTGGCCAGCGCCTTGAGCAGGATGCCGTTGTCGCGCGGGTGCAAGCCTATGGTCGGCTCGTCGAGCACGTAGCACACGCCTTGCAGGTTGCTGCCGAGTTGCGCCGCCAGCCGGATGCGCTGCGCTTCGCCGCCCGACAAGGTGGGTGCGGCGCGGTCGAGCGTGAGGTAGTTCAGGCCCACGTCCTCCAGGAATTCGAGCCGGCTCTTGATCTCGCTGACCACGTCGCGCGCGATGTCGGCGTCGCGGCCGGTGAGCGCCAGCGCGTCGACCCAAGCCCGCACCTCGCGCACCGAAAGCCGCGCCACGGCGTCGATCGGCCGGGCGTCGAAGGTCACGGCGCGCGCGCTCGGGTTGAGTCTCGCGCCCTGGCATTCGCCGCAGGCCACGTCTTCCACGCCTTCGACCTCGGCCTCTTCAGCGGGAAAGCTCTTCTCCCGACCCTGGTTGTCGTCTTCGCGCACCGAGTCGTCGTAGGCCTTGCGCTGCTCGCGCGTGAGCTTCAGCCCGGTGCCGACGCAGCCGCTGCACCAGCCGTGTTTGCTGTTGTAGCTGAACATGCGCGGGTCGAGCTCGGGGTAGCTCGTGCCGCAAGTCGGGCAGGCGCGCTTGGTCGAGAACACCTTGACCTCGCCCAGGCCGCTGCCGTTCAGATGGCGCGTACTTTCAGGGTTATCCATTGCCGCACCCAGGCCGTCCAGCGGGTGCAGCAGGTGCAGCACGCCCTTGCCCAGCTCCAGCGCTTTTTGCAGCAGCACGCGCAGCTCCGCTTCGTTGTGGGTGCCGATGACCAGGTCACCCACCGGCAGACGAGCGTGTGTTCCTTGAAGCGGTCGATGCGCGGGAAGGGGCTGAGCGTGAGGAATTCGCCGTCGACGCGCAGGTGCGTATGGCCGCGTGCCTTGGCCCACTTCGCCAGGTCGGTGTAGACGCCCTTGCGGTTCACCACCAGCGGCGCGAGCAGGCCTACATGCTGTCCGGCATGGTCGCGTTGCAGCTGCGCGGCAATGCTGTCGACACTTTGCGCGCGCACCGGCGTGCCGTCCTTGATGCAGTGCTGCAAGCCGAGCTTGACCCACAGCAGGCGCAGGAAGTGCCAGACCTCGGTGGTGGTAGCCACCGTGCTCTTGCGACCACCACGCGAGAGGCGCTGTTCGATGGCCACCGTCGGCGGGATGCCGTACACGGCGTCGACCTCGGGCCGCCCCGCCGGCTGCACGATGCTTCGGGCATAGGCGTTCAAGGACTCAAGGTAGCGCCGCTGCCCTTCGTTGAAGAGGATGTCAAACGCCAGCGTGCTCTTGCCCGAGCCACTGACGCCGGTGATGACGTTGAACTTGCCGCGCGGGATGTCGACGTGCAGCGACTTCAGGTTGTGCTCGCGCGCGTTGACGATGGAGATGCAGTCCGGCTTGCCCGGCTGCAAGGCACGTGGCGCGCGAATCACCGACTGCAAGGGCGTGCCGTCTTCCACCCGCGCGACACCCAGCCCCAGTGAGACCTCGTACTCGCGCAGGGCCTGGCCGGTGAACGAGGTGGCATGTGCCTTCACATCCTCGGGCGTGCCGGAGCACACCAGCTCGCCCCCGGCTTCGCCGCCCTCGGGCCCGAGGTCGACGATCCAGTCGGCGCTGCGGATCACGTCGAGGTTGTGCTCGATCACCAGCAGCGAATGCCCGGCATCGAGCAGCTTGCGCAGCGCGCGCATGAGCTTGGCGATGTCGTCGAAGTGCAGCCCGGTGGTCGGCTCGTCGAAGAGGAAGAGCGTGCCCTTCTTCGCGATGCGCTGACTTGGCGCGTTAGCCGCGGCTGCCAGGAACCCGGCGAGTTTCAAGCGCTGCGCCTCGCCGCCCGAGAGCGTGGGCACGGGCTGGCCCAGGCGCACGTAGTCCAGGCCGACATCGATGATGGGTTGCAGCCGCGCCACCACCTCGCGGTCGTTCTGGAACCAGTGCGCAGCTTCGGCCACCGTGAGGTCGAGCACGTCGGCGATGGACAAGGACATCGGCCCGCGCAGCACCTTCACGTCCAGCACCTCGGCGCGGTAGCGGCGGCCGTCGCAGTCGGGGCAGCGCAGGTAGACGTCGCTGAGGAATTGCATCTCGACATGCTCGAAGCCCGAGCCGCCGCAGGTGGCGCAGCGGCCGTCACCGGCGTTGAAGCTGAAGGTGCCGGCGCTGTAGCTGCGCTCGCGTGCCATGGGTGCATCGGCGAAGATCTTGCGCAGCTCGTCGAAGGCTCCGACGTAACTCGCCGGGTTGCTGCGCGCGGTCTTGCCGATCGGGCTCTGGTCGACGAACACGGCCTCAGACAGATGGTCGGCGCCGAGCAGTCGGTCGAACGCGCCCGGTGTTTCGGTCGGCTTGCCGAACTGGCGCGCCAGCGCGGGGTAGAGCACGTCCTGGATCAGCGTGCTCTTGCCCGAGCCGGAAACGCCGGTGACACACACCAGGCGCTGCAGCGGAAAACTAACGCTGATGTTACGCAGGTTGTGTTCGCGCGCACCTTCGAGCACGAGTTTGGGCGTGGACTCCTGCACCAGCCGCTTGAAGCCCAGGCCAACCTGCTTGCGCGCACCGAGGTAGGCGCCGGTGAGCGTGTCGGCGTGACGCGCGGCCTCGGGCGTGCCGTCGAAGACGATGCGGCCGCCGCGTTCGCCCGGGCCCGGGCCCATGTCGATCAGGCGGTCGGCGGCGAGCATCACCGCCGGGTCGTGCTCGACGACGACGAGCGTGTTGCCGGCGTCGCGCAGCCGGTGCATGGCCTGCACGATGCGGTTCATGTCGCGCGGGTGAAGGCCGATGCTCGGTTCGTCCAGCACGAACAGGGTGTTGACGAGCGACGTGCCCAGCGCCGTGGTGAGGTTGATGCGCTGCACCTCGCCTCCCGACAGCGTGCGGCTCTGGCGGTCCAGCGTGAGGTAACCCAGGCCGACATCGCACAGGTACTTCAGCCGCGTGCCGATTTCTTCGTAGAGCAGGTGCAGCGGGTCTCTGTGCATGTTGCCTGCGGCCACGGCAACCAACCCCTCCGTTCGGGCTGAGCCTGTCGAAGCCTCTTTTGGCGCGGCACCAGGCACTTCGACAGGCCTGTCCTGAGCAATGGCGAAGGGCTCAGTGCGAACGGATTGGAGGGCCGGCTTGGTCGCAGCCGTCGCCGGCGTGATGCGCTCGAAGAACTTGCGCAGCCGCGCGATCGAGAGCTGCATCAGGTCGTGCAGGCACAAACCCGGCAGCGCTTCGAGCTGCTCGCGCGTCCACGCTGCGCCGACCGGCAGCACGCGCTTTTTCGGCGTTAGCACGGCGTCGGCGTCGGCTTTCGCGCCCATGCGCCACAGCAACGATTCCAGCTTCAGGCGCGCACCGCCGCAGGCCGTGCACGGCGTGTAGCTGCGGTACTTGGACAAGAGCACGCGGATGTGCATCTTGTAGGCCTTG
>JANLYV010000024.1:0-38853 GCA_031365825.1 Rubrivivax sp.
CGGCTACGCCGTGCGCCGCGGCGAGCCGGCCGAGCTGTGGTTCGGCATCATTGAAGGGCTGGTGAAGATGTCGGTCTCGCTGCCCGATGGCCGCTTGTCCACGTTCACCGGCGTTACCGCTGGCGGCTGGGCCGGCGAGGGCTCGCTGCTCAAGGCCTGCAGCTGGCGCTACGACGGTGTGGCCGTGCGCGACACGCGCATCGCCTGCGTGCCGCGCCGCACCTTCGAACGCCTGCTGTCCACCAACCTGGCCTTCAACCGCTTCTTGCTGACGCAGCTCAACGCGCGCTTGAGCCTCTTCATCGGGCTCGTCGAATTCGACCGCCTGCTCGGCCCCGATGCGCGCGTGGCACGCTGCCTGGCCAGCCTGTTCGACCCCGACCTGTACCCGCACGCCGGCAACTTCGTGCAGCTCAGCCAGGAAGAGATCGGCCTGCTCTCAGCGGTGTCGCGCCAGCGTGCCAATGAAGCCCTGCACGAGCTCAAGCGTGCGGGCCTGCTGCGCGTCGAGTTCGGCGGTGTGACGGTGCTCGACCTGCCCGGGCTGCGCGGTTTTTGCGGCGTGGCCGGGGCGACGTCGGGCAAGCCACGCGAGGGCGCGCATGGCGCCAGAATGGCCCATGCCGACTAGCGCCGACACGTCACGCCCGTACTGGCTTCGTCGCGTGTTCCCTGACTTCGGGCCGACCGGTCGATGCCTTGTGCTGCTGGCCGCCTGCGCCTTCACGCCCGCAGCCCAGGCGCATGACAGCTGGTTCGAAGTGCAGCCCGCAATGCGTGCCGGCGACATCGCGCTCGCGCTGGCCACGGGCAACCGCTTCCCGAAGCAGGAAAGCAGCGTCGGCGCCGGCGCGCTAGCACGCCATGGCTGCCGCCACGGCGCCGCGCCGCGCGTGCCCTTGCTCATCGTGCGCGACACCCCCGGCGCCTTGCAGCTGCGCGCACGGGTGGTGACTGCACCGAGCCTCGTCGCCGGGCATGGCGCCATCAGCTGCTGGGCGCAAATGGTGCCGTTCGAGGTCGACATAGCCGCCGCCACCGTCGAGCTGTACTTCAAGGAAGTCAACCCGCCCGCAGCCGTGCGCGAGGCCTGGCGCGAGATGCAAACACGTGGTGTGGGCTGGCACGAACGCTATACCAAGCACGTTCGCATTGAACGTTATGACGAGCGCCTGGGGACGGGCGAGCCACCGGCCGCAGCCCCTGCGGCCATGGGCCTGGACATCGTGCTCGACGGGCCGCTGCGCCCGCCTGCCGCGGGCGACACCATCGCCTTTCAGGTGCAACGCGACGGCCAGCCGCTGCCTGACTTCGCGGTCGAGTTGCAGAGCGCGCTGACGCCCATCGGCATCTGGCTCAAGACCGATGCCCAGGGCCGCGCCCAGGTGCGCCTGCCGCTGGCGGGCGCTTACCTGCTGCGCGGCGTCGACCTGCGCCTGTCGGCGAGCGTGCCCGACAGCTGGGAAAGCCGCTTCATCATGCTCACCTTCGACGCCATGGCGCGGCGGCCCTAGAACTTCAGGATCACGACCCCGAACGCACGCTCGATCAACCACACGGATGCAAGCAGCGCGATCAGCATCGAGCCGTAGCGCAAGAGCACGCGCTGGTACAGCGCCGTACGGCGCAGCGCATAGGCCAGTGGCAGGAAAGCTGCGACGATGGCCAGCTGGCCGAGTTCGACACCGATGTTGAAGGCCACCAAGGCCAGCAACAACACGCCTTGCGGCAGCCCAAGTTCAACCAGCACCGTGGCGAATCCAAAACCGTGGATCAGCCCGAAGCCGAAGGCCACCATCCAGCGCCGGCCGTGAAACAGCGGCCAGACGTTGTTCAGCGCAGCCAGCACGACCGACGCGGCGATGGTCGATTCCACCAGCGCCGAGGGCAACTCGATCACGCGCAACGTGGCCAGGGTGAGCGTGATCGAGTGCGCCAGCGTGAAGGCGGTGACGATCTTCACGACATCGATCAGCGCCACACGAAAAGTCGCCACCGGCTGCCAGCGGCGCCTGCGCCACACCAGCACCGCCGGCAGCAGCAGCGAGAGCAGGAACAGGATGTGGTCGAAGCCTATCCAGATGTGCCACACGCCTTCGCGCACGTAGGTCATGAATTGCGCCAGCCGGCTCGGCGCACGCAGCGTGAAGTGCTGGGCGCCAGCGGCCGGCTCGAGCACGGCGCTTTGCGTGCCGCCGGGTGTGTTCAGGTTCAGCAGGCCGCGGTGCAGGGGGTCGAGATCGGCAAAGAGCGTGTAACTAACATCCAAAGCACTGGGCGCCTCGGCGCATTCGAGGCTGAACTTCAGCACCGTGTAGGCACCGTCGCTGTGCTCGTCGACGAGCTGTTCGCCGGCGCTGGCGCGGCAGGGCCGGCCGAGGTTGTTCACCGCCAGGCGCGCCAGCGCGTAGGCGGCGATGTCGCCGTGGCGAGCGCGCAGCTCGCCCCAGGTGATGTTGCCGTCGCCGTTGGCGTCCAGGCCGATGGCGTGGTCGAGGTCGCGCAAGGCGATGTCCCACTGGCCTTCGATGCGTGGGCTGTCGGTGAGGGTCAGGCGCAGGTAGCTGTCGGACGGTTTGTGCGCGAAGCTCGGGTTGGCCAGGCTGACGAGCCACAACAGCACCAGCAGGCGGCACATCACTTCAAGGCCTCGAGGCTGGCCGCGAGCGCGCGCAGCCGCGGGCTCTCGATGCCCGACGCGCGCAGCCAGGCCAGCGCCGGTGCAGCGGCGTCGGTGCGCCTGGCCGCCAGCGCGGCTTCCAGCAGCAGGCGCGCGTCGGCCGGTTCGCGCTGCTCTTCAAAGTTGGCCTGCGCCAGCGGCAGCGCGCGTGCGGCATCGCCCAGTACCTGCAGCGCGAAGCGTGCTTCCTCCTTGCGGTGTGCGGTGTCGCCGCGCAGGCGCGCCGCGTCGAAGCGCGCACTCAAGGCGGCGCTGTGCCTGGGCAGCGACGCATCCTTCGTTGCCTTGGCGGCGATGGCCAGGCGCAGCAGCAGCACGTCGGTACGGCTCTTGTCCTTCAGCGCCGTCAGCACCTCGGCCGCGCGGCCCTGGTCGAGCAGAAAGTCGGCATGGGCGGCGCGCAGGTAGCTGTCTTCCAGGCCCAGCCCCAGCGCTTCGCGGTAGCCGGCTTCGGCGCCCGGCGTATCGCCCACGCGTTCCTGCGCCTCGGCCAGGCGCGTCAAGGCCCACAGACGCTCTTCGGCTGAGGCGTCTGTCTGTTCACGCAAGCCCTTGCGCAAGGCGGCGATGGCGACCGCGGCGTGGCCGGTGGTGCCGTCGACCTGCGCCACGCAGGCGATGCCGATGAGTTCGCTGCTGAGCGTGACCAGCCGCTGGCAGGCCTGGCGCGCAGCGTCGTAGTGGGCCTGCACCATGTGGATGGCGGCGATCCAGGCCCAGGCTTCGGCGTCGTCCGCTCGTGTCTGCGCGGCGGCCTGAAGATCGACCAGCGCCGGCGCAAACTGGTGGTTGAATTGCAGGAGTACGGCGCGTTTGACGCGAACCGCGGCCGGCGGATCGGCCAACTTCCACCATGGCGCCAGCGCTGCCTGGGCGTAACCGAGGTAGCGCGGGTCGCCCTCGGCGAAGAGCTCCACCAGGTAGTGCTCGACCAGGCGCACGGCCAAGGCGGCGTCGTTCGGTGTGGCGTTCAGCTCGCGGCGCAGGCTGGCCATGTCGCGCTGTCGCGGTGAGTCGGCACGGGTGGGTGCGCGCTCCAGCACCTGGGCGTCGGAGCTGGGCAGGTAAGGAGCGGGCCAGGCCAGCATCGGCTGGCAAAGCGCCACGGCCAGGGCCAAAGTCAGGGTTGCGCGCAACGTCATCGAGGCCTTATTGGGAAGCAGTGTCAACCGATACGAGCCAGGGCCTCTGTCGGATGATAGCCACGCCGACATGGCGCTTTGGCGCGATATCAGGCTGATACCGATGCCAGCCGACGCCAAGCCCGCTATCATCCGCGCCGCCCGCGAATGACCGCGTGGCGTTTCACTTGAAGCCCCCGGGGTCCATGCCGGCCTGAGGCCTGCTCGCATCTGTTCCGACCCGAACTCCACCATTCCTACGAGAGACTGACCATGAGCAAGATTGTTTCCACCCTGATCGCCTGCGCCTTCACCTTCGGCGTCGTCGGTGCCCAAGCCGCTTCGCACGCCGCTGCCGCGCCGGCCATGGCCGCCAGCGGCGCCAAGGCCAAGGACAAGGCGATGGCCAAGAAGCACGCCAAGGCCCCGCACAAGGCTGCCAGCGCCGCCAAGAAGTAAGGCCATCGGCCTCACAGCCGTCGACGTTCACGGCGGGCAGCGCTTCGGTGCTGCCCGCCGTTCATTTTGGGCGTTAGCGCCCTGCCGGTGCCGCGCTAGCTCAGCCCGAGCAAGCGCATCGCGTTGGCCTTCAGGATGCCGGGTTTGACCTCGGGCTTGAAGCCGGCTTCGTCGAAGTCCTTCATCCAGCGCTCGGGCGTGATCAGAGGGTAGTCGCTGCCGAAGAGCATGCGCTCACGCAGCAGCGTGTTGGCGTACTGCACCAGCTGCGGCGGGAAGTACTTGGGGCTCCAGCCCGACAGGTCGATCCACACATTGGGCTTGTGCAGTGCCAGGCTCAAGGCCTCGTCTTGCCAGGGCCAGCTCGGGTGGGCGATCACGATCTGTATGTCGGGAAAGTCAATCGCCACATCTTCCAGCAGCATCGGGTTGCTGTTCTGCAAACGCAGGCCGCCGCCACAACGCATGCCCGAGCCGATGCCCGAGTGGCCGCTGTGGAAGATCGCAGGCAGCTTGTGTTCGGCAATCACCTCGTACAGCGGCCAGGCCATGCGGTCGTAGGGCATGAAGCCCTGCACGGTGGGGTGGAACTTGAAGCCCTTCACGCCGTGCTCGGCAATCAGGCGCCGCGCCTCACGTGCCCCCATCTTGCCTTTGTGGGGGTCGATGCTGGCGAAGCAGATCATCATGTCGGCGTTCTTCTTCGCCGCCTCGGCGATCTCTTCGTTCGGGATGCGCCGCCGGCCGAGTTGTGCTTCGCTGTCCACCGTGAACATCACCAGCCCGAGTTTTTGCTCGCGGTAATGCGCCACCGTTTCATCGATGGTCGGGCGGCGGTTGGAGCGGAAGTACTTGTCGGCGGCGCGGTCGTATTCCTCGCCGTAGCTGTCGAAGGGGTTCCAGCACGAGACCTCTGCGTGGGTGTGCACGTCGATGGCGATGAGGTCGGCGGTGTTCATGGCGGGGCTCTCCTTCGCCCGTGATCGTAGTGCCGCGCCCGGCTACAGTGGCCGGCCATGAATGCCACACCTTTGTACCGCCCGGCCCGCGTCGGGGGCTGCCTCTCGGCCCAGGTTGAGCACCGCGGCGACGGCAGCCTGCTGCTGCGCTCGACCGAAGCGCTGGGTGAGATGCCGACCACGCTCAATCAACGCCTGGCGCATTGGGCGCAGGCCACGCCCGAGCACAGCTTCGCCGCGATGCGCGAGGGCGGCGGCGACTGGCGCCACATCAGCTACGCGCAGATGCTGGCGCGCGCACAGTCGCTGGGGCAGGCGCTGCTCGACCTGGGCCTCTCGGCCGAGCGGCCGCTGGTGATCCTGTCGGACAACGACCTCGAGCACCTGAGCCTGAGCATGGGTGCGATGTGGGCCGGCGTGCCGTGGGTGCCGGTGTCGCCGGCGTATTCGCTGCTGTCGACGGACTTCGGCAAGCTGCGCCACATCCTGCGCACGGTCACGCCGGGCCTGGTGTTTGCGTCTGATGAACGCTATGGGCCGGCGATCGAGGCCATGGTCGACCCGGCCTTGCCGCTGGCGTTGGGCCGCGGCACGCTGCCTGGCCGCCACCATGTCAGCGTCGCTCAGATGTTAGCCACCCAGCCCGGCGCGAGCCTGGCTGCGGCGCACGCAGACATCGGCGCCGACAGCGTGGCGAAGATCCTCTTCACCTCGGGTTCGACGAAGGAGCCCAAGGGCGTGATCAACACGCACCGCATGTGGTGCAGCAACCAGCAGATGCTGCGCCAGGCCATGGCCTTCCTCACCGACGCGCCGCCGGTGCTGGTGGACTGGCTGCCGTGGAACCACACCTTCGGCGGCAACCACAACGTCGGCATCTGCCTCTACAACGGCGGCACGCTCTACATCGACGAGGGCCGACCCACGGCCAGTGGCATGGCCGAGACCTTGCGCAACCTGCGCGAGATAGCGCCCACCGTCTACTTCAACGTGCCCAAGGGCTTTGATGAACTGACGCTGGCGATGCAGCACGACACGGCGCTGCGCGAGAAGCTTTTCAGCCGCGTGCAGGCCTTCATGTTCGCCGGCGCGACGCTGAGCCAGGCGGTGTGGGACCGGCTCGATGCACTGGCCGAAAGCACCCTCGGCCAGCGTGTGCCGATGATCACCGGCCTCGGTATGACCGAGACCGCGCCGTCGTGCACTTTCTCGGTTCGGCCGGGCATGCCGGCCGGGCACATCGGGCTGCCCTGCCCTGGTGTCGAGGTCAAGCTCGTGCCCGAGTCAGGCAAGACCGAAGTACGTTTCCGCGGGCCCAATGTCACCCCGGGCTACTGGCGCGCGCCGACGCAGACCGCCGAAGCCTTCGACGACGAAGGCTTCTACCGCACCGGCGACGCGGTGCGCTTTCTCGACCCCGATGACCCGCAGCGTGGCCTGATGTTCGACGGCCGCATCGCCGAAGACTTCAAACTCAGCAGCGGCACCTTCGTCAGCGTCGGCCCGCTGCGTGCGCGCGTCATCGCTGCCGGCGACCCGCTGGTGCAGGACGTGGTGGTCGCCGGGCTGAACCGCGACGAGCTCGGCCTGCTGATCTTCGCGCGCGCCGAAGAGGCGCGGCAGCGTTTCGGCCTGCCCGCCGGCTTCAGCGTCATTCAGGTGTTAGCCGCCGCGCCGGTGCTGGACTTTTTCCAGCAATTGCTGGACCGTCTGTGGCGCGAGGCCAGTGGCAGTTCCAACCGCCCGGCGCGGCTGATGTTGCTGCACGAGCCGCCGCAGATCGACCGCGGCGAGCTCACCGACAAAGGCTCGATCAACCAGCGCGCCGTGTTGCAGGCGCGGGCCGGGCTGGTGGAGCGCCTCTACGCCGCAGGCGACGCAGAGGTGCTGCTGCCGCGCCGCTGAGTCTTACAGCGGCGGGATGCGCAGCATCTGCCCCGGGTAGATCTTGTCGGGGTGCGACAGCATCGGCTTGTTGGCTTCGAAGATCACCGGGTACTTGTTGGCGTCGCCGTAAAAGTGCTTGGCGATCTTGGACAGGTTGTCGCCGCTGACGACGGTGTGCCATCGCGATTCGTCCTGCGGCGTGGTCACGACCAGCATGTCGTTCACGGCCGCCACGCTGTGCACATTGCCGCAGCACAGCAGCACCTTTTCCTTGGTCGCCTGGTCGGCGACCGTGCCCGACACCGTGACGGCGCCCGTGCCCGCATCGAAGGCCACGTCCAGGCCATCGACCTGCAGTCCTTGTGTGCCGATGTAGGTGGCAATCGCGTCGCCCGCGGCCTTGCTCAGCGCGGCCAGGTTCTCCGCATTTGGCGCTTGCGCCGCAGCGTCTTGCGCCGCCTTGGCTTCGCCCTTGCCGAAGAGTTTCTCGCCGGCTTCCTTGATGAATGACATGAGTCCCATGGTCTCGCTCCAATGTTGCGGGTGAATCGACAGCGTCGACGTGACGTTGCCAGCCAGGGGGGAGTATGGGCCGCGGCCGTGGCGGCGGTAGGTGCGGTAGCGCCGGTAGCATTGCCACTCCCACCGACTGAAACAAGAGACACGCATGAGCAAAGCCTTCGCCAGCCAGGCCGACCTGGCCGACAAGACGATCAGCTTCACCAAGCTGTCCGAGCACGCCTACGCCTACACCGCCGAGGGCGACCCCAACACCGGCGTGATCGTCGGTGACGACTGCGTCATGGTCATCGACACACAGGCGACACCGGTGATGGCGGCCGACGTCATCCGACGCATTCGCGAGGTGACGGACAAGCCCATCAAGTACGTTGTGCTGAGCCATTACCACGCGGTGCGCGTGCTCGGGGCTTCGGCCTACGCGCCCGAGCACATCATCGCGAGCGAGGACACGCTCACACTCATCAAGGAGCGTGGCGAAGCCGACAAGGCGAGTGAAATCGGGCGCTTCCCGCGGCTGTTTCGCAATGTCGAATCGGTGCCGGCCGGGCTCACCTGGCCGACGCTGACCTTCACCGGCAAGATGACGCTGTGGCTGGGCAAGCTCGAAGTGCAGCTGCTGCAGCTGGGCCGCGGCCACACTGCAGGCGACACGGTGGCCTGGCTGCCGCAGGAGCGCATCCTCTTCGCCGGGGACCTGGTCGAATTCGACGCCACGCCCTACGCCGGCGACGCCTATTTCAGCGACTGGCCGCAGACGCTGGACAACCTGGCCGCGCTCAAGCCGGCCAAGCTCGTGCCGGGGCGCGGCGCGGCGCTGGAAAACGAAGCACAGGTCGCCGCCGGTTTGCACGGCACGCGCCACTTCATTGCCGATGTGTTCGCCAGCGTCAAGGCTGGCGCGGCGGCAGGCAAGGACTTGAAGACGGTGTATGCCGACGCGCTCGCGGCCGTCCGCCCCAAGTACGGCCACTGGGTGATCTTCGACCACTGCATGCCCTTCGATGTCTCGCGTGCCTACGACGAAGCGACGGCGCACCGCGACCCGCGCATCTGGACGGCCGAACGCGACATCGAGATGTGGAAAGCGCTGGAGGCTTGAGGTGGGCGCACTCAACACAGAGCCCAACCTTGACGCGCCCGATGACTTCTACGAGGCCTTGCTCGACGCGCACCATGGCTTGAGCGAGGCCCAGAGCCATGACCTGAACGCGCGGCTGGTGTTGCTCTTGGCCAATCAGATTGGCCGAATGGACGTGCTGCGAGAAGCGCTGGCCGCAGCGCGCGAAGGATTGGCGTGATGAGTGCATTGCAATACCAACATGGCTTCGGCAACCAGTTCGAAAGCGAGGCCGTGCCCGGCGCCTTGCCACAGGGCCGCAACAGCCCGCAGCGTGCCCCGCATGGCCTGTATACCGAGCTGATCTCGGGCAGCGCCTTCACCGCGCCGCGCGCCGAGAACCGCCGCACCTGGACCTACCGGCGCCAGCCCAGCGTCGTCGCCGGTGCCGGCGCGCATGTGCCGCTGCCGCACGCGTTCTGGAAGTGTGGCGCGGGCGATGGTGTGGCCGCGCCGCCCGACCCGCTGCGCTGGGGCGCGATGGCCGTGCCCGACGAGCCGCTGGACTTCATCGACGGCTTGCGCAGCATCGCCGTCAACGGCGATGTGCAGTCGCAAAGCGGCATGGCCGCGCACATCGTGCTGGCCAACCGGAGCATGGCGCGCGCGCTGGTGAATGCCGATGGCGAGATGCTGCTGGTGCCGCAACAAGGCGAGCTCGACATCACCACCGAGCTCGGCCTGATGCACGTGGCGCCAGGCGAGATCGCGCTGCTGCCGCGCGGCATGGCGTTCAGTTTGGCCGTTAGCGGGCCGACGCGCATCTACGTCTGCGAAAACTACGGTGCACCGTTTCGGCTGCCCGAGCTTGGGCCGATCGGCTCCAACGGCCTGGCCAATGCGCGCGACTTTCAGGCGCCGGTAGCCGCCTTCGAGTCCGAATTGCGGCCGCTGGAAGTGGTGCGCAAGGCCGGCGGCCAGCTGTGGCGCACGATGTCGGCGGCCTCGCCTTTCAACGTGGTGGCCTGGCATGGCAACCTGGTGCCGATGAAGTACGACACGCAGCATTTCATGGCCATCGGCTCGATCAGCTTCGACCACCCCGACCCATCGATCTTCACCGTGCTCACCAGCCCGAGCGACAGCGCCGGTGTGGCCGACTGCGACTTCGTCATCTTCCCGCCGCGCTGGCTGGTGATGGAAGACAGCTTTCGCCCGCCCTGGTTTCACCGCAACGTCATGAGCGAGTTCATGGGACTGGTGCACGGCCAGTACGACGCCAAGCCCGAAGGCTTCAAGCCCGGCGGCATGAGCCTGCACAACCCCTTCGTGGCGCATGGCCCCGACGCCGAGGCTTTCCAAAAGGCCAGCACGGCTGCGCTCGCGCCGCACAAGCTCGAACAGACGCTGGCCTTCATGTTCGAAAGCCGCTGGCGCCTGTTGCCCACGGCTTATGCGCTGGGCCACAGCGCGCTCGACCGGCGTTACGCCGAGTGCTGGGCCGGGCTGGAGGATCACTTCAAGGCCTGAGCCTCGCGTACCCCAAGCGTGACAAAGCGCGCGCTTCCTGCCGATGCATGGGCCTGCGTCCCACAAACGCGGGGGCCCCAACAGCCCCGCGGCGCGTGGATGGATGAGACCATCAACGCTGAAGGAAACGCACCATGCTCGCCAAGGCCGTTAGCACCATCCATCGCACCATCAACCGCGCCGTCGATCGCAACGACTGGGCCGGTTTCGACGCGCGCTCGGCTCACAAGCCGCGCGACAACGGCCAGGGCTTCTACGAATCGTCGTTCGATCTGCGCACCGGCCTGGAGGTGATCGAGGCGCCGCTGCTGGCATTGCCTGAGGACCTGGCGCACGAGTTCCGGCGCCAACAAGCCGGCTGACGCGGCCGGTTGAGGTCCTAAGACGGATCGGCCGAAGCTTTCACTGCGGCCTCTTCGCCATCGCCCATCCACGCTTCCAGCAGCGTGTAGCTCACCGCCAGCACCACCGGCCCGACGAAGATGCCGACCAGGCCGAAGGCCAGCAGGCCGCCGATGACGCCGGAGAAGATCAGCAACAGCGACAGGTCCGCGCCCATGCGGATGAGCACCGGGCGCAGCACGTTGTCCAGCAGCACGGCCACCGTGGTGACGATGGCCACCAGCACGCCCCAGCCCGTCTGCCCACTCCAGAAAAGCCAGATCGTCGCCGGCACCAGCACCGGCGTGGGCCCGATCTGCGCGATGCACAGCATGAACATCAGCGCCGTGAGCAAGCCGGCACCGGGCACGCCGGCCACCAGCAGACCGAGCCCACCCAGCACCGACTGCAGCACGGCCGTCACGCCCACGCCCAGGGCCACGGCGCGGATGGCGGAGCCGGCGAGATGCACCGAGTCGCTGCCGCGCTGCCCCGCCAGGCGCGTGGCAAAGCGGCGCACCAGCCGCGCTGCGGCCTCGCCCTGCGCGTACATCAGCGCCGCCACCACTACCGTCAACAGGAACTGCAGCAGCAGGAAACCGAGGCTGCCGACCTGGCCAACGAACCAACGCGTGAGGTTGCCGGCATAGGGTGTCAGCTTGCCGGCCAGGCCCTTGAGCCCGGCATCGCTGGCCTGGTGCCACAGCCCGGCAAGCGTGCCACCGAGGAGGGGCAGCTGCTCGATCCAGGCAGGTACCTTGTCCGGCAGCTCGAACGCGGCGGCCAGCTTGGCCCATTCGACCAGCTGGTCGGCGTTGCCGACGATGGTGCCGATGGCCAGCGTCAGCGGCACCACGAAGAGCAGCAGCAGCACCAGGGTCATGACGCAGACGGCCAGGCTGCGCCGGCCCCACAACAGCTTCTGCAAGCGCAACATCAGCGGCCAGGTGGCCACCACCACCATCGTCGCCCATATCGCCGGCCCGAGAAAGGGCTGCAGCACCCACAACGAGGTGCCGATCAGCGCTGCCAGCACCAGCACGGCCAGCGTGGTGCGCGTCAGGTCGCGCGGCAATGGGCGTTGAGGTGCGTGCTGCGGCGCGGGTTTCGGGGGACGCGACACGTCGCGGCGATCGGGGCTCATCGCTTGTCGCTGTAGGGCTCGACGACGCGGGCTTCCATGCGCCAGCTGCTGGCTCCCATGTACGAATCGGTGCGCGTGCGCACGAGGTTGCCGCTGATCCACACCGCGTCCATCGAGCGTAGGCCCTTGGCGGGCGACTGCGGCAGCACGTGGATGATCTGGTTGGCGGGCGGCGGCGGGCTGTGCACGCAGGCGCCGAAGTAGGGCACGAGCAGGAATTCTTTCAGGCCGTCCTTGCCTTCTTCGAGCGGCACCACGAAGCCGGGAATGCGCACCGGCTGGCCGTCCAGCGCCACATTCGCCGGCGCGTTGTCCCAGACCTCGCGCACGCGCTTCATGAGTTGCAGTGCGCGCGGATCGCCGTCGGTCATGGAGTTCAGGTCCAGGCCCTTGAATTCCTTCATCGGGTCCCAGCCCGCCGGCACCAGCTCTTCCCAGTTGATGACGCGAAAGCCGCCGACGATCACTGGCGCGGCTTTCGCTGCCGGCTTGGCGGCCACCGCCGGCGCAGCGCTGGGGGTGGGTGGTGCGGCCAGGGTCTGCGCCATGACGCAGCCGCTGGCACACAGGGCGGCAGCGGCCAACAAGCGCGTGAATCGAGTGAAGCGGGTGGACGACATCAGACCCTCGGCGAAAGCCCGTCGGCCAGCGACAGGCGGTAAGCGCGTGCCGCAGGCACGAGGCTGGCAAGCATACCGGCCACGAGCACCGCTGCGAGCAGAGCCCACTGGCTGGCGCCGGGCAGGCTGGATTGCAGCGTTATGCCGAACTGCGCCTGAATCCATGGCGCGGCGAGCGCCAAAGCCGCCAGGCTGCAGCCCAGGCCGAGCAGCGCGCCGAGGCCGGTGATGAGCGCACCTTCGGCCAGCAGCAGCCACAGCACGTGGCGCGGCCCGGCGCCCACGGCGCGCAGCACCGCCAGTTCGCGCCGGCGCTCGTTCAAGCCGGCCAGCACCACCGCCACCAGCCCGGCCAGGCTGACCAGCGCGACCATGCCCGACATCACCAGCAGTGCCTGCTCACCTACGCCGACGAGCTGCCACAGCTCGTCCAGCGCCACGCCGGGAAGCACCGCCAGCAGCGGCTCCTGGGTGTACTCGGCGACCCAGCGCTGCACCAGAAAAACGGCCGCGCGGTTCTTTAGCCCGACCAGCGCGGCGCTGACCTGCTTGGGTTCGAGGTCAAACTTGCGCGCCTGCTCGGGTGCGACTTTCAGCCCCGGCACCGGTGCGCCGCCGGCCCAGTCGAGGTGCATGGCTTCGATGGCCTGCAGGCTGACGTGTACGGTGCGGTCCACCGGTGTACCGGTGCGCGCGAGCACGCCGACGACGGTGAAAGGCTTGTCGTCGTGCTCGTGATGCAGCTCGCCCTCGGCATGCTCTTCGGCCGAAGCGCCGTGGCTCAGCGTGATGCGCTGCCCAAGTTGGTAGTGCAGATGCTCGGCGACCTCGGCACCGATCACCGCTTCAAACAAGCCGTCGAGCGTGCCGGCAAATGCCCGCCCCTGCCTCAGCACCAGCGGCTGCTTCTCGCCGTAGAGGAAGCGCCTGAAGTACTCGGGGCTGGTGCCCATCACCGCAAAGCCGCGGTGTGAGTCCCCCAGCGACACCGGCACCAGCCAGGCCACGGCGCGATGGGCGCCAAGCTCGCGCAAGCTGGCCATGCTGACGGTCTGGGTGGCGTTGCCGATGTGGAACACGGCGTGCAGCATCAGCGGCACCGGGCCCGTGCGTGCGCCTACCACCAGGTCCGTGCCGCTGACGGCCTGCGCAAAGCCGGCACGTACGTCGTGGCGCAATCGCTCCAGCGTCAGCAGCAAAAGTGTCGCCAGCGCGATCGACAACATCACCAAGGTCAAGGTGCCGCGCCTATGCCAGGCGCTGCGCGCGGCCAGGTTCAGCAGCGGCTTCATGCGCGCGCGGCCTGGTTGATGGCCGGCAACGACAGGCGTCGGTCGAAGCGTTCGGCCAGGCGATCGTCGTGGCTGACGAAGACGAGCGTGCTGCCGGCGTCGCGCACGCTGCCCAGCAGCAAGGTCATGAAAGTTTCGCGCAGGTCGGCGTCGAGCGACGAGGTCGGCTCGTCGGCAATCACCAATTCAGGCGTGCCGATGAGCGCACGCGCGGCGGCCACGCGCTGCTGTTGGCCAACGGACAGTGCAGCAGCAGGTCGCGGCCACAAGGCCGGCGCCAGGCCCACCCGCTGCAGCAGGCTGGCCGCGGCGGCTTCGGCACTGCCAGAACCTTCGGCCGCCCGCTGCGCGCGCGCGGCCGAGAAGCGGCAGGGCAGCAGCACGTTGTCGATGGCGCTAAGGTAGGGCAGCAGGTTGAATTGCTGAAAGATCACGCCGAGCTTGTCGGCGCGTTGCGCGTCGCGCTGGCGTGCCGGCAAGCTTGCCCAGTCGTGCCCGGCCACCTTGACTTCGCCCGAGGTCGCCACCAGCACGCCGGCCATCAGAGCGAGCAGCGTGCTCTTGCCGCAACCGCTGGGGCCGTGCAGGAATAGCGCCTGGCCGCGCGCCACGTCGAGCTTGTCGATGGCCAGGCAGTCGCGCGCATCGCGCGGCCAGCGGTAGTGCAGGTGGCGGATGGAGATCACGGGGCTGGCAGGGTGTTCAGGCGGCACCCGCGAATCGGGGTGGCATCACGAACATTGTGGGGCAGCGCATGGGGCAGCAGGCTGCTGCCGCGGCGGCTCAGCGCCGGCTCAGTACAGGCTCAGGAGGGCGGCCAGGCCGATGCAAAGTGCCAGCGCCGGGGCGGCCATGCGCAAGCCAGCCGCAACCTTGTCCTTGCCTTCATCGGTGCCGGCGTTGCCGTCCAGGTCTTCGGCAAAACCTTCGCTGCGATAGAGCCACGGCGGCGCGGCTGCCACGAACTCGTCGGCCTGCTCGGCCTGGGCAGGCAGCGGGGCATTGACGGCGGGCAGGGCGTTCATGGTGGCAGGGCTTTAAGGCGGGTGAATCAAAAGTGCTAACGCTGCAAGTGTGCCCGCTCTGTGTTGCGGCCGCATGACCAAATGTGTGTAGCTGTTCTCGGTGTGGCGCAGACGCGTCGATATGATGGTTCGCATGCCCACCAACTTCGATGGTCAGCTGGTCGTTGCCATCTCTTCACGCGCGCTGTTCGACTTCGTAGAAGAGAACCGCGTCTTCGAAGCGCATGACGACCGCGCCTACATGCAGCTGCAGCTGCAGCGGGTGGATGCGCCGGCACGGCCCGGCGTGGCGTTTTCGCTGGTGCGCAAGCTGCTGGCCTTCAACCGCGATGCGCCGCGCGTCGAGGTCGTGATCCTGTCGCGCAACGACCCGGTGTCGGGCATGCGGGTGTTCCGCTCGGCCCAGCACTTCGGGCTGCCGATCCAGCGCGGCGTCTTCACGCGCGGCCAGTCGCCGTGGCGCTACCTGCGTCCCCTTGCGGCGAACCTGTTCCTGTCGGTGAACGAAGCCGATGTGCGCTCGGCGCTGCAGGCCGGCGTGCCGGCGGCGCGCGTCTACCCGCACAGCGCGCGTGCGTCCGACGCCCACCCGGGCGAAGTGCGCATCGCTTTCGACGGCGACGCCGTGCTCTTTTCCGACGAAGCCGAGCAGGTGTACCAACGCGACGGCCTGGCTGCCTTCCAGAGCCACGAGCGCGAACACTCGGCCATGCCGCTGGCGCCGGGGCCGTTCAAGCCGCTGCTGGAAGCATTGCACAAGCTGCAGCTGGCGCAGGTGGACGGCATGCGCGTGCGCACGGCGCTGGTTACTGCACGCAGCGCGCCGGCGCATGAACGTGCCATCCGCACGCTGATGGACTGGCGCATCGAGGTCGACGAGGCGATGTTCCTCGGCGGCCTGGCCAAAGGCGAATTCCTGCGCGAGTTCGAGCCCGACTTCTTCTTCGACGACCAGACCGGCCATATCGAAAGCGCGGCGCAGCACGTGCCCGCCGGGCATGTCGCCTCGGGCATCAGCAACATCGGCAACGCGGTGAAGTAGCCGCCAGCTACTTGAAGTCGCCGGCCCAGGCCGTGGCCCATTTGGCCGGGTCGATGTACTTGCGCATGGCGGCGTTGACCTCGGCCACGGTCAATCGCGCCAGCGCATCGTCCACCTGCTGCGACACCGCAAACGTGCGCTGCAGCTGCAGGTTGCGCGCCAGGCTGCCGGCGAGCGCGGCGTCCTGCGCACGGTTGAGTCGCCGCTCCTGCAGCAGGCCGCCGCGGAAGCGCTCGAACTCTTCCTGGGCGAAACCGTCTTTGAGTGCGCGCGCGATCTCTTCGCGCAGCGCCGTCTCCATGCGCGCCAGGTTCTGTGGCGCGAAGATGCCGACGACGATGAAGCGGGAGTTGGCCTCATACGGGTTCCATTGGATCGCCGAGTTCACGCCGTAGCTCAAACCCTCGCGCTCGCGCATGCGCTCCCACAAACGCGAGCCGCCGCCGGCACTGAAGATCTCGTTGAAGACCATCAGCGCGGCGTAGTCCGGGTGCAGTTCGGCCACGGGCAAGGGCTGGATCAAGCGCATGTAGGCGTTGGGCTTGTCGGGCGTGGCCAATTGCAGGCGTTGCGCCGGAACGGTGATGAACGGGCGCGGCGCGCGCATGAAGGCCAGTGCGCCAGCGGCAGGTGTGCGCCAATCGCCAAAAGCCTGGGCCAGCGCCTGGTTCACGGCGTCGACATTCATGTCGCCCACGGCGGCGAATTCCGCCACGGCCGCACTGTAGAAGCGGCGATGAAAGTCACGCGCCTGCTCGATCGTCGCCGCCTGCAACGCCTGGGCAGACTGCTCGAAGGTCGGCGTGTAGCGGAGGTCGCCAGGCCCGTAGGGGTTGCCCAGGCGGTCGAGCGCGTTGCCGCCCACGGCGTTGGGGTCGTGGCGCTGGCTCTCCAGGACCGTCAGCCGCTGCCGGCGTACTTCGTCAAGGTCGGCCGCAGCGAGCGTGGGCTCGCGCAGCACGGCGCCGAGCACGCCGATGAGCTCGGGCAACTGCTCGCGCCGCGTCTGCATCGTCACCACCAAGGCCTGCGGCTCATTCGTGAACGTGACTTCGGCGCGCAGTTTGTCGAAGCGGTCGCTGAGCTGCTGGCGCGTCAAGCCGCCGCCGCCCTTGTCGAGCAAGGCAGCAAGCAGGCTGGCGGACATGGCCCGGTCGTGCAGGCTGGCCACGTCACCGAAGTTCAGCCGCAAGCGCGCCTGCACCACACTGCCACGACTGCTCTTGGGCAGCAACGCCACCTTCATGCCGCTGGCGAGCACATGGCTGCGCGTGCGCGCGTCGAGGTTGGCAGGCGAGGCATCGAAGGCTTCCGCGGCCGCGGCCTGTGCGTCGCCCTTGTAATCCTTGACGAGTGCGGCCACATCCACGCGCTGCGGTGCCGGCGCGCGTTCAGGCTTGTCGGTGGGGATGTAGACACCGAGCGTGCGGTTGTCGCGCTTCAGGCGCTCGGCAGCGACGCGGTTGACGTCGGCCAGCGTCAGGCGGCGGGTGTCGTCACGCTCGAGGAAAAACAGCCGCCAGTCGCCCATGCCGATGGCGGTGGAAAGCTGCACGCCCACCACTTCGGGGTCGGTGAAGCCCTTGTCCCATTCGTTCAGCAACTGCGTGCGCGCACGTTCGAGTTCTTCAGCGGTGACGGGCTCGGAGGCCAGGCCGTCGATGACACCCAGCATCTCGGCCTTGGCCGCTTCGGGGTCCTGGCCGGGGGCGAGTTGCAGGCCCAGGAACAGCGGGCCGGGTTCGGCCAGCGTCCAGGCAAAGCCGAAGGCCGATGCGGCCTTTTGTGTGCTCACCAGGCGCTTGTGCAAACGCCCACCCGGGGTGTCGCCGATGACCTGCGCCAGCACGTTGGCGGCGGCGAAGTCAGGCGCCGGGCCGGCCATCATGTGGAAGGCCGCGTACACCAGCGCCGAGCCGCCGTTGCGGCGCAGCGTGACGCTGCGCTCGCCATCCTGTGCCGGGTCGAGCGTGTAGCTGCGTTCGAGCACGCGCGTGGGCTTGGGCGTCGGCGCAAAGTACTGCTGCACCCAGGCCAGCGTGCGCTCGCGGTCGAACTTGCCGGTGATGATCAGCGTCGCGTTGTCGGGCTGGTAATACTTTCGATAGAAGGCCTGCAGCCGCGTGATGTCGACGTTTTCGACATCGCTGCGCGCACCGATGGTGCTCTTGCCGTAGTTGTGCCATTGGTACATAGCCGACATCACTTGCTGGATGAGGATGCGGCTCGGGCTGTTCTCGCCCGACTCCATCTCATTGCGCACGACGGTCATCTCGCTGTCGAGATCGCTGCGCGCAATCAGACTGTTGACCATGGCGTCGCCCTGCCACGACAGGTACCAGCGCAGCGTCTCGTCGTTGGCCGACCAGCTGGCGAAATAGTTGGTGCGGTCGAACGAGGTCGAGCCGTTGGCGCGCAGCCCGCGCTTGCCGAATTCACCGAACAGGTTGCGCGTCGTCGGCGTACCTTTGAAGATGAGGTGCTCCAGCAGGTGCGCCATGCCGGTTTCGCCGTAGCCCTCGTGGCGCGAGCCGACGCGGTAGGTGACGTTGACGGTGGTCGTGGGCTTCGAGTCGTCGGGCACCAGCAGCACCTGCAGGCCGTTGGGCAGGCGGTATTCGCTGATGCCTTCGACGCTGGTGACCGGTGTCAGCGGTGGCCTGGTCTGCGCCGTGGCCAGCAGCGGCGCGAACGCCAGGAACGAGAGGAGGACGATCGCGCGTGGGTGCATGGGCAAAGTGTAGGAGGCGATCAACACAGAGCCGTGCCAGCGCCGGGAGTTCCCGCGCCGCGAGACAATCGGTGCCATGAGCCGCGCCCCCATCACCGTCATCCACCAGCCCGAAGCATCACGCTTCCAGGCCCAGATCGGGCAACAACTCGCGCTGTGCGAATACCGCCGCCACGGCGACATCGTGGCCTTCACCCACACCGAAGTACCGCCCGCGCTGGAAGGTCAGGGCATTGCCGGCGCACTGGTGGCGGCAGCCTTGGCCTGGTGCCGCGACGAGGGCTTGCGCGTGCAGCCGCTGTGCAGCTACGTGGCCCTGTACATGCGGCGCCACCCCGAGACGCTGGACCTGATGGCGCCGGCCTGACGGCCACCGTTTTGCACCGGTCATGACGCTGCGACTCTTCGTCGACGGCCCGCTGCAGGCCGACGCCGAGTTCGCGCTCGGTGCCGGCGCGGCGCGTCATGCCCAGGTGCGGCGCGTGCAGCCGGGCGATGCCTTGCGTCTCTTCGACGGCCACGGCGGCGAATGGGCGGCTGAGGTCAGCGCCATGACGCGCAGCGCGGTGCGTGTGCGCCTGCTGCATCACCTGGCCGTCGATATCGAGCTGCCGCTGGCGGTGACGCTGGCCGTGGGCATGCCCGCCGGCGAGCGCATGGACTGGCTGGTGGAGAAGGCCACCGAGCTCGGCGTGGCGAGCATCCAGCCGCTGCTGTGCGAACGTTCGGTGCTGCGCGTGCAGGGTGAGCGTGCCGAGCGCAAACGCGAGCATTGGCAGGCCATCGCCATTGCCGCTGCCGAACAATGCGGCCGCACGCGTGTGCCGAAGATTGCAGCCGTGGCCTTGTTCGACGACTTCATGCGCCGTGGCGATGGCGTGGCAGCACGCTGGATGCTGAGTTTGCGCGCCGATGCCACTTTGCCGTCACCCGCTCAACGCGACGACGCCATGGTGGTGCTCAGCGGACCCGAAGGCGGCCTCAGCGAGGCCGAGGAAGCGCTGGCGCTGGCGCAGCACTGGCGGCCGCTGACCCTCGGCCCGCGCGTGCTGCGCGCCGAGACCGCGCCGCTGGCGCTGCTCGCCTGGGTCGGTTTGGTCCCACAGGGCCGTTGCGCTGCACGTTAGTGTGCTTGTGGCCGCCCTCGCGGCGCTTGCAGAATCGAGGCTTTCCAACGCGACGGGAGTAGTCCATGGGTTTGCTTGATTCCGTCATCGATGCTTTGGGCCAGGGTCAGGGTGTTGCCGGCGCGCAAGGCGCCGACTTGCAAGGCCCGTTGTTGAAGGTCGTGGTCGGCATGCTCGGCAATGACGCGGCCGGCGGCGGCCTCGGCGGCCTGGTGTCGAAGTTCGGCAAGAGCGGCCTGGGTGACGTCATCGGCTCGTGGATATCCACTGGCCAGAACCTGCCGGTGTCGGCCGACCAGCTGGGCCAGGTGCTGGGCCACGACACCATCGCCGACATCGCGCGGCAGCTCGGTGTATCGCATGGCGACGCTGCCGGGCAGTTGTCGCAGATGCTGCCGCAGATCGTCGACAGGCTCACGCCGCATGGCCAGGCGCCGGCAGGTGGGCTGGGCAACGTCAGCGACTTGCTGGGCATGCTGATGAAGCGCTGATTCGGCCGACCGGGCGCGACACCGGGCACCAAACGGCGCCCGCCCACAATGCGGCTTTTGCCGGGCCGCTTCGTGAACGCACCTTTGCCCCTGAGGCATTTCCTGCTGGCGCTGGCCGTCGTCGCCGTCTGGGGCAGCAACTTCGTCGTCATGAAGCGTGGCCTGGACACGCTGCCGCCAGTGTTGTTCGCGTTCCTGCGCTTTGCCTTCGCCTTCCTGCCCGCCGCGTTCTTCATCGCGCGGCCACAGGTCGGCTGGCGGCGCCTGGCGACCTATGGCGTGGTCATCGGCGCGGGCCAGTTCGGCCTTTTGTACATCGCGTTGACGGGCTACATCTCGGCCGGGCTGACCTCGCTCGTGGTGCAGATGCAGGTCTTCTTCACCATCGGCATGGTGATGTGGCTCGAAGGCGAGCGGCTGCGGCGCCACCAGTGGGCGGCGCTGGCGCTGGCGCTGGCCGGGCTGGGCGTCATTGCCGTGCATGTCGATGCCCACACCACGTTCACCGGCCTCGCGCTGGTGCTGTTGGCCGGGTTGGCCTGGGCCGTGGGCAATGTCACCGCACGCGGTGCCGGGCGCGTCGACATGCTCGCGATGGTGGTGTGGTCGAGTGCCTTCGCGCTGCCGCCGCTGTTGCTGATGTCGCTGCTGTTCGACGGGCCACACGCCATGGCGCGCGGGCTGAGCGAGGCCGATGCCGTGGTCTGGGCCGCGGTGTTGTGGCAGTCGCTGGGCAACACCCTCTTCGGCTATGCCGCCTGGGCCTGGCTGCTGTCGCGCCACGCGGCATCGACCATCGCGCCACTGGCCCTGTTCATCCCGGTGTTCGGCATGGGCAGCGCAGCCCTGTGGCTGGACGAGCCGCTGCCGGCATGGAAGCTGTGGGCCGCAGCGCTGGTACTTGCCGGCCTGGCGCTGAACCTCTTCTGGCCAGCCGTGCGTGCGGCGCTGCTGAGCATGTCGCGGGACGCTAGGCGCTGAGCGCGTGGCGCGCCGCTTCGATCGTGCTGGCGATGTCGGCCGATGAGTGCGCCGCGCTGACGAAGCCGGCTTCGTACAGCGCTGGCGCGAAGTACACGCCTTGCTCGAGCATGGCGTGGAAGAAGCGGTTGAAGCGCTCTTTGTCGGTGGCCATCACGACGCCGTAGTTCTGCGGCAGCTCGGGCGCGAAGAAGAAGCCGAACATGCCGCCTTCGCAGTCGCCCACAAGCGGCACGCCGGCATCGCGTGCGGCGAGGGTCAGGCCATCGACCAACGCGCGTGTCTTCGCGCTCAAGGCCGTAAAGAAGCCTGGCTTGCTGATCTCCTGCAGCGTGGCCAGCCCGCAGGCGGTGGCCACGGGGTTGCCGCTCAGGGTGCCGGCCTGGTAGACCGGGCCCAGCGGCGCGAGCCGGCTCATGATTTCGCGCGACGCACCGAAGGCCGCCAGCGGCATGCCGCCGCCGATGACCTTGCCGAAGACGCTGATGTCGGGCTTGAAGCCCGGCAAGGCCTGGGCATAGAGGCTTTGCGCGCCGCCGAGTGCGACACGAAAACCCGTCATCACCTCGTCAAAGACCAGCAGCGCGCCGTGCTCGCTGCAAAGCTCGCGCAGGCGTTTCATGAACGGCAGTGCGGCGCGCACGAAGTTCATGTTGCCGGCGATGGGCTCGATCATCACGCAGGCGATGTCGGCGCCTTGCGCGGCAAAGGCTTGTTCGAGTTGCGCGACGTTGTTGTACTCAAGCACCAGCGTGTGCCGCACCACTTCTTCGGGCACGCCCGCGCTGGTGGGGTGACCGAAGGTGGCCAGGCCCGAGCCGGCTTTCACCAGCAGCGCGTCGGCATGGCCGTGGTAGCAGCCCTCGAACTTGACGATGTGCTTGCGCCCGGTGAAGCCGCGTGCCAGGCGCAGCGCACTCATGCCGGCTTCGGTGCCGCTGCTCACCAGCCGCACCTGCTCGACACTGGGCACGAGCGCGATGATGGCTTCGGCGAGCTCGACTTCGCGTTCGGTCGGCGCGCCGAAACTGAAGCCGTCGACGGCAGCCTTGTGCACCGCTTCGAGCACGGCCGGGTGGCCGTGGCCGAGGATCATCGGCCCCCAGGAGCCGATGTAGTCGATGTAGCGCCGGCCTTCGATGTCCCACAGGTAGGCACCCTCGGCGCGACGAATGAAACGCGGCGTGCCGCCAACGGCGCGGAACGCGCGCACCGGCGAATTCACGCCGCCGGGGATGACACGCTGTGCGCGCTCGAAGGCGGCAGCGTTGCTCGCCTTGACGTCGCCTGCAGCCATCAGTGCACGCGCCGGGGTGCCGCCTTGCCTGCGGGCTCGGGCGCTTCAAGCTCGGCTCCTTCCATGCCCTCGGCGCCTTCTTCGGGTGGTGGCAGCGCCCAGAAAAAGCGGTCGGGCACGATGTTGCCCATACCGGGGCGAAAGCCGGCGTCCAGGCTCTGGTCGAGGAACGACAAGGCCTCGGCCACGGCCGCCTGCAGCTCGCTGCCGGCCGCGAGCAAGGCTGCCAGCGCCGCCGACAGCGTGTCGCCGGCGCCGATGAAGCCGGCGTCGAAACGCTCGAACTTCTCGCCGGTGAGTGCGCCTTGTGGCGAGGCCAGCACGTTGTCGATGAACTGTTCGTTGCTCTTCGCATTCGGCGCCAGCATCACGCCGGTGACGAGCACGTAGCGCGTGCCATGCTCGGCCGCCGCCACCGCCAGCTCGCGCGCCGACGGCGGGCGCTCGCTGTCCCATTCGGGCAGCAGGAAGTCGGTCAGCGTCTTGTGGCTGCCCACCAGCACCTCGGTCGCCGGCAGGATGAGCTCGCGGAAGGCGTCGAGGTAGGGCTGCAACTTGTCTTCTTCGAGCCAGGCCAGGCTTGGCATGTACGACACCAGCGGCACGTCGGCGTAGTCGGACAGCACTTCGGCCACGGCGCTGATGTTCTCGGCCGTGCCGAGGAAGCCGACCTTCCAGCCGGCGATGGTCAGGTCTTCGAGCAGGTAGCGCGACTGCTCGACCACGGCGTCGGCGTCGATGTCGTGGTGGTCGAAGATCTCGGCCGTGTCGCGCATCAGGATCGACGTGGCGATGGGCAGCGCATGGGCGCCCATCGCGGCCACGGCAGCGACATCGCCAGCCAGGCCGCCGGCACCGGTGGGGTCGCTCGCGTTGAAGCACATCACGCAGGCGGGGGCCGGAGGTTCCATCGCCTCGACAGGGGTGTCCGGTTGGGGCGCGTTCTCGGGGCTCATGTGCTATTCCTGGCGATAGTGCGGGCGCAGGCCAGTGCCGCGCTCACATTTCCTTGTAACTCGGCGAAAGTGCCTCGCTACAATCCGCGCCCATTGTAGTGACGGCCCAATTCCCCGACGTGAGTGAACCCAGTACCTGGATGTGTCTGATCTGCGGATGGATCTACGACGAAGCGGCCGGCGACCCCGAACATGGCATCCCACCCGGCACCGCCTGGGCTGCCGTCTCGATGAACTGGACATGCCCGGAATGCGGCGCACGCAAGGAAGATTTCGAGATGGTGGAGATCTGAACCGCCGCCCGCCCGCAGCCGACATTCGGGCCACCCTGGAGGCAACACTTTGATCGACGGCAGCGAAGTTCCTGCCCCCGCCGGGGCCAAGGTTTTGGTGATCGACGACAGCAACACGATTCGCCGCAGTGCAGAGATCTTCCTGCGCCAGGGTGGGCACGAGGTGGTGCTGGCCGAAGATGGTTTTGACGCACTGTCCAAGGTCAACGACCATGTGCCCGAGCTCATCTTCTGCGACATCCTGATGCCGCGGCTCGATGGCTACCAAACCTGCGCCATCATCAAACGCAACCCGCGTTTCGCGCAGGTGCCGGTGATCATGCTGTCGTCCAAGGACGGGCTGTTCGACAAGGCACGCGGCCGCATGGTGGGCTCCGAGGAGTACCTCACCAAGCCCTTCACCAAAGAGCAGTTGCTCAAGGCGGTGGAATCCTTTCGCAAGCCCTTGGCGCAGTAAGCGCGGGCCCAGCGCTGCACCCATCCACGAACCGCCGCGAGCACCTAGCGCAGCACAAGGTAGAGCCCATGCCGATCCACAAGATTTTGGTTGTCGACGACTCCAAGACCGAGCTTCATCACCTCTCCGACATCCTTGGCCGCAAGGGTTATGCCGTGCGCACTGCCGAGAACGGCGAGGAGGCGCTGCGCCGGCTGGCCGAGGACAAACCCGACCTGATCCTGATGGACGTGGTGATGCCGGGACAGAACGGCTTCCAGCTCACGCGCGCCATCACGCGCGACCCTCGCTATGCCGGTGTGCCGGTGATCATGTGCACCAGCAAGGACCAGGAAACCGACAAGGTCTGGGGCATGCGCCAGGGTGCGCGCGACTACATCGTCAAGCCGGTGCACAGCGAGGAACTGATCACCAAGATCAGGGCCTTCGACAGCCACTGATCACGCCTCCATGGCCAACCGCGAAGCCCTTCGAGAACTGCAGACCCGCCTGGCCGCGCGCCTGCAGCAGGTACGCAGTGCCGAAGTGCGCACCGCCGCCTGGCTGGCGGTGGAGTGCGGCACGCATGGCTTCCTCTTTCCGCTGTCGGGTGCAGGCGAGATCTTCCCGGCCAGTGCCTTGATGCCGGTGCCTCATACCGAGCCCTGGTTCGCCGGCGTGGCCAACCTGCGCGGTGGCTTGCACGGTGTGGTCGACCTCGGCCTCTTCCTTGGCCTGCCGGAGCAGGCGGCGCACCGCGAGACCTCGTTGCTGGTGGCGCTGAACGCCGCGCTGGGCAGCCATAGTGCCGTGCTGGTGCATCACCTGGCGGGCTTGCGCCATGTCGACCAGATGCAGGCCGAGCCGGAGGACACCACTGCCCGCCCGGCCTTTGCGGGTGCGCGCTGGCGCGATGCGCAGGGCCGTGTCTGGCAGGAGATCGACCTGGCGGCGCTGTCGCGGCAGGCTGAATACCTGGCCATCGGCATGACGGCGTTGGCAGATGCTGCCGCGATGCGTGGTGCCGGTGGCCCATGAGGCCCATCAGGCCTGGCGAGGCAGCGAGCTCGGTGGGGTGCCGCCGTGCGGCGCTGTGTGTACGCGGTCAAGTTGAATCGGTGAGGGCGAAATGAGCTTCCTGGACAAGGTCAAGAGCAAGAACACACATCCGCAAGAGCAGGAATCGCTGATGCCCTTGCCGCTGGACGAGCAGGGTGCGAACAGTTCGATGATGGAGCACACGGTGCGCCTGTCGCCGGGCATGTCGACCCTGTCGCCGACGCTGTCGCCCAGCATCGACCTGGCCACCGATCGCAGCCGTGCGGGCGAAGCCTCGATCATCTCGGAGGCCGAGCCGTCGGAGCTGGGGACCCTGGGCCATGACGACGACCAGGAGCCCGCACCGCGGCCGGCCAGTGGCCTGCCGCTGATCGGCGCATGGCCCATCGACCGCCAGCAGCGCGCGCTCCTGACGGTGGCCGGTGTTGGCTTGGCCGGTCTGATCCTGCTCGCTGGTTACGCGCTGTTCTCAAGCAGCCGCAGCAGCGACCAGGTGGCGGCCACGGCCCAGGCGCAGACGCAGTCGCAGCGGCTGGCCAAGTCGGTGTCGCAGGCGCTGCTGGGCGGCGCGGCCGCCTTCCCCGAAATGCGCGAAGCGGTGGATGTGCTCACGCGCAACGTACGCTCACTTCGCGACGGCGGCGACGTGCCTGCGGCGTCGGGCGGCCTGCAGGGTGATCTCGAAAAACTGCTGCCGCTGGTCGACCGCGCCGAGAAGAGCACCACCGTCGTGCTGGCGCAGCAAAAGACGCTGACGCAGGTGGGCCAGGCGCTGCGCGCCATCAACCGCTCGTCGGGCGACCTGCAGGAGACGGCTGAGGCGGTGTCGTCATTGAAGCTGCAGCAAGGCGCCGGCTCGGCCGAAGTGCAGGCCATGGGCCAGCTGGTGATGTTGACGCAGCGCATGGGCAAGAGCGCGAACGAGTTCCAGACGATGGAAGGCGTCAGTCCCGAGGCGGTGTTCCTGCTGGGCAAGGACTTGAACTCGTTCCGCGAAATCGCCGACGGGCTGATCAACGGCAGTGCCGAACTCAAGTTGCCCGCGGCGCGCGACCCGGCGGTGCGCGAGCGCCTGGTGCAACTGAAGAAGCAGTACGAAGAGCTGCGTGCCCAGGCCGGCACCATCCTCGGCAACCTGCAGGGCCTGGTGGCGGCACGCGAGGCGCAGACGATCATCGTCAACGACAGCGAGCCGCTGCGCCGTGGCCTCGATGCGCTGCAAGGTCAGTTTGCGCAGGAAGGCCGCTTCAGTGGCGCGCAACTCTTTGGCTCGGTGCTGGCGATTCTGTTGCTGGCCGCGGGTGCACTGGGCCTGTTGCGGCTGTTCGTGCTCGACCAGACCACGCGCTCGCACCTGGCCGAAGACCAGCGCCGCGAAGCCGAACGCCAGGAGCAGGAGGCCAAGCGCGTGAACGACGCCAACCAGGCCGCCATTCTGCGTTTGATGAACGAGCTGCAATCCGTGGCCGAAGGCAACCTGACGCAACAGGCGACGGTGACCGAAGACATCACCGGCGCGATTGCCGACTCGGTGAACTACACCGTGGAAGAACTGCGCACGCTGGTGGAGGTGGTGCAGTCGACGGTGGCGCGTGTGACCGACACCACGCAGCAGGTCGAACAGACCTCGACCGAACTGCTGGCCGCGTCGACCGAACAGCTGCGCGAGATCCGCGAAACCGGCGAGGCGGTGCTGCAGATGGCCGGGCGCATCAACAACGTCTCGGCGCAGGCGCAGCAGACGGCGCAGGTGGCGCGCCAGTCGCGGGCCGCGGCCGGCAGCGGCTTGACGGCGGTGCAGAACACCATCGGCGGCATGAACGCCATCCGCGATCAGATCCAGGACACCTCCAAGCGCATCAAGCGCCTGGGCGAGTCCTCGCAGGAGATCGGCGAAATCACCGAGCTGATCTCGGACATCACCGAGCAGACCAATGTGCTCGCTCTCAACGCGGCCATCCAGGCCGCATCGGCTGGCGACGCGGGCCGCGGCTTCTCGGTCGTGGCCGAAGAAGTGCAGCGTCTGGCCGAACGGTCGGCCGACGCCACGCGGCAGATTGCTGCCATCGTGCGCACCATTCAGAACGACACGCAGGACGCGGTGGCCGCGATGGAGCGCTCGACCCAGGGCGTGGTCGAAGGCGCGAAGCTGACCGACGCCGCCGGCTCGGCGCTGGGCGACATCGACCGCGTCACGAACCAGCTCTCGTCGCTGATCGAGGCCATCTCCGACCAGGCCTTGCGCGAAGCCAGCTCGGCCAACAACCTGGCGGCCAACATCCAGCACATCTTCGCCGTGACCGAGCAGACCGGCCAGGGCACGCGCTCGACCGCGCAGATGGTGCGCGAACTCTCGCGCAGCGCCGAGGAGCTCAAGGCCTCGGTGGCGCGATTCAAGGTGGCTTGAAGCGGCCGTTCAGGACACATCAGGACACATCTTCCATGGCGACAACTACCGCGGCGGGCGGCAGCGACGACCTCAGCGCGCTGGCCTGGGTGGCGGGCGAACTGCAGCGTTCGCTGGACGCGGCGCACAAGTCGCTGCGGCGCTTTCTCAAGGAAGCCCAGGCCATCGGCGTGTCGGACGTCGACAGCGCCGACGTGACCATCCTGCGTGCTGCGCGAGTGCAGTTGCACCAGGGCGTGGGTGCGCTCGAACTCGTCGGTTTGAGCATCCCGGCGCGCGTGCTGCGCAGCAGTGAAACCGCGGTGCAGCGCCTCGCGGGCAAGCCTGCTTTGGTGGACATGGCGGCCATCGAGACGATCGAGGCGGCCTCGTTCGCGGTGCTCGACTTCCTGCAGCGCAGCCTGGCGCGCCGGCCGATTTCCAGCGTCGCGCTGTTCCCGCAATACCGCGCGGTGCAGCTGCTCGCGGGTGGCGACCGCATCCACCCGGCCGACCTGTGGGGCCAGAACTGGCGTTGGCAGGAACTGCCGGGTGAGCCTGGCTTGGTGCCGCGCATCGCCGACGAACATGCGCGCGACGGCATGGAGTCGCTGGTGCTGGCGCTGATGCGCCGCAGCGATGCGCCGGCGATGGCGCACATGAGCGATTTCTGCGCCGAGCTCGGCGCCGGTGCCCGCGCCACGCTGGCGGCCACTGTGTGGCGTCTGGCGGCGGCCTTCTTCGACGCGCAAGCGCATGGCCTGCTGGACAGCGACGTCTACGCCAAACGCATGGCCTCGCGCCTGCTGGCACAACTGCGCGCCAGCGTGCGCAGCGACGACGACGTGTCCGAGCGGCTGGCGAGCGACCTGCTCTTCTTCTGCGCGCGCGCCAAGGTGCCTGCCAGCGTGGCCGCGCCGCGCCTGCGCGCGGTGCGCGAGGCCTGGCAACTGGGCGACACCAGCACCGGTACCGACTACGAAACGGCACGCCTGGGCCGCTTCGACCCGGCCGTCATCGCCCAGGCACGCAAGCGCGTGGCCACGGCCAAGGATGTGTGGTCGGCAGTCGCCGGCGGCGACGTGCGCCGGCTGCAAGGGCTGGCCGAACCCTTCGCCCTGCTCGGCGATTCGCTCGGCCGGCTCTTCCCATCGGGCGACGTGCTGGCACATGCGCTGCAGATGGCCTCGGCCCAGACCAGCAGCTCGGGCGGGGCGCCAGGCACGGCGCTGGCCATGGAGATGGCCACCACCGTGCTGTGGCTCGACGCCGTCATTGAAGAAGGTGAGTTCGATGCACCCGGCCTGGGTGAGCGCACGCAGCAGGTGGCGCAGCGCATCGACCTGGCGCGTGCCGGCGGCGCGATGCAGCCGCTGCAGCCCTGGATCGAGGAGCTCTACCGCCGCGTCTCCGATCGCCAGACCATGGGCAGCCTGGTACACGAATTGCGCGCCTCGCTGACCGAGATCGAAAAGCAGATCGATCGCTATTTCCGTGACCCGGCGCAGCGCGAGGTGCTGGTGCCGGTGCCGGCGCAGCTGTCGGCCATGCGCGGCGTGCTCTCGGTGCTGGACCTTGAACAGGGTTCGCTCGCCGTGGCGCACATGCGCAACGCGGTGGACGAGCTGGCCAGCACTGAAGTCGATGTCGAGCGCGTGGCGCAGACTGGCAGCTTCGACCGGCTGGCCGACAACCTCGGCGCGCTGGGTTTCCTCATCGACATGCTCAGCGTGCAGCCGCTGCTGGCCAAGTCGCTGTTCCGCTTCGACGCCGCCGAAGGCCGCCTCGTGGCCGCGACCGGGCCGACGACCTTGGGCGTGCGCCCCTTCGACGACGTTGCGGCTGATGGCGGCGAGGCCTTGAGCCTGGTGCAGGAAGCGCAGTCGCTGGCGCATGCCGCGAGCCTGCCGCACCTGAGCGACGAAGACCTGACGCGTCAGCTCGAACAGCTGTCGCAACGCGCCGTGGTCGATGACGAGTCCGGCCTGGCGCGCGTCGCCGCGCAGGCGCAGCAGGCACTGGCCGATGCGCATGACAGCGAGTCCAAGGCAGCCGTGCGCGCCGACCTGGCCCAGGCCGTGAGCGAGCTCAGCATGGCGGTGCCCATCCCCGAGATGCCGGTCTCGGCGCCGGTACCCGCGGTGCGGGCCGATGCCAAACCGGTGGCGCCTGGCGACACCGGCCTCGAAGACGACGCCGAGATGCGCGAGATCTTCATTGAGGAAGCGCGCGAGGTCATCGCTGCGGCACGCCAGGCGCTGCAAAACCTGGCGGCCAACGCTGAAGGCCTGGGCGACATCACGCTGGTGCGGCGCTCGTTCCACACGCTCAAGGGCAGTGCGCGCATGGTCGGCCTGCGCGACTTCGGCGAGCTCGCCTGGGCCTGCGAGCAGGTCTATAACGCGCGGCTGTCGGAAGACCCGCGCGTCGACCCGACGCTGCACGCCTTCACTGCCGATGCGCTGAACGAGCTGGAGCAGTGGATAGCCGCCATCGACGCCGGCGACCTCGGCGCCCGCAGCGCCCCGGCGCTGATGCAACAGGCGCAAGTGCTGCGCGGCGGATCTGTCGAATGGGTCAGTGCGCCCGCAGCGTCGTTCCAGCCGATCGAATTGCCGACGATCGAGCCCGAACCGGCGATCGCGCTGGACGACGCACTCGTCGATACCGGCGACGACGTACTCGCGCCGAGCGAGCTGTCGCCTTTGCCTGAAATCGCCGAGCTGCAGCGCGTGGCGCTGGACCTGCCGCCCCTGGTTGACGACGAGGCAGCCGATGTGCACATCGACGAACACATCGATGTGCATGCCGATGTCCACGTGGATGACCATGCGGAGGTGCGCCGGGACGAGCACACGCACGCCGAGCCCGAGTTCGACGCCGAGCGCGATGCGCCGGCACTTGTGCCGTGGCCCGAGGTGGCGACGCTGGCTGCACGCGTACCCGACCTGCCAAGCGCCAGCGACCTGGACCTGCCGCCCTTGCCGGCAGCGCCCGAATCCGAACCTGAATCCGAGCCCGAATTGCCCGTGCCCGAGGTGGTGGACCTGAGCGACCTGACGCCGGGCGAGGCCGCCGCGCTGCCCGAATTCACGCTCGACTTGGGCGAATTCGACCCGGTCGACGAAGCGCCACCGCCGGCC
Source organism: Rubrivivax sp. (assembly GCA_031365825.1). Classification (GTDB taxonomy): domain Bacteria; phylum Pseudomonadota; class Gammaproteobacteria; order Burkholderiales; family Burkholderiaceae_C; genus Rubrivivax. Next base: position 30,620 of record JANLYV010000024.1, read on the forward strand.
ATGCCCTTGTTCGAGCCGGCGCTCGAACCACGGCAGGAGCTGCTGCAGGTGGGCGAGGCGCTCGAGCTGGACCTGGCCGCGCTCGATGCCACCGATGAAGCCGCCGCCACGGCGCCGGGTGCACTGGACGAAACCGTCGACGAGGTGATCCACGCGCACGCCGAGGCGGGTGCTATCGAGAGCACCGACGAGAGCGCCGAGGAAGAGCCGGTCAAGCTCATCGGCGGCCTGCGCATCGCCATTCCGCTGTTCAACATCTTCCTCAACGAGGCCGACGAACAGTCGCGTCGCCTCGTCACCGAGCTGGCCGAATGGGCGCACGAGCACAAGACACGTGCCGTGCCCGAGAGCGCGGCGGCACTGGCGCACTCGCTGGCCGGCAACTCGGCCACGGTGGGTTACGCCGAGCTCTCGGCGCTGGCGCGCGCGCTCGAGCATGCACTGACGCGCTCGGCCGCGGCCGGCCTGGGCCGTGCCGGCGAACCCGAACTGTTCAACGACAGTGCCGACGAGATCCGGCGCCTGCTGCACCAGTTCGCTGCGGGCTTCTTGCGCCCGGTGCCGGAGGAGCTGACGGCGCGCCTGTCAGACCATGAACATTGGCCGATGGTGGTGGAGCCGCTGTCCACCGAGCCGCCCATGGCTGAGGCTCAGTTTGTGGCGGAACCCGAGCCTGAGCCTAAGCCAGTGCCTGTTGCTGCGCCGCAGGCGGTGGTGGAGCACGTGGCCGTCTTGGCCGCGGCCGCCAACGAATCCTTCACCGCCGCGACCATGCCCGAGGTCGTGAACAGCTTCGAGGTCGACCCCGACGACGAGGTGCACGCCGTCGATGCCGTCGACGCCATCGACTTCGAGCTTTTGCCGATCTTCGAGGAAGAAGCCGACGAGTTGCTGCCGCAATTGCAATCGCGTCTGCGCGACTGGGCCGCCAACCCGGCCGACCGTAGCGCCGCCGACGCCTGCATGCGCACGCTGCACACCTTCAAGGGCGGCGCGCGGCTGGCCGGTGCGATGCGTGTCGGTGAGCTCGCGCACAGGCTTGAAACGGCGATCGAGGCGCTGCTGCCGCACGAGGCCTTGACGCAGGCCGAGATCGAACCGCTGCTGGGCCGGCTGGACCGCATCGTCAGCGGCTTCGAAGTCGCGCGAAAGGCGCGGCCGGCGGTGGTCGAGGCGCCGCCAGAGCCATCGGCGCCACATGCGCCGCCGCCGACACCCGTGCCGGAGATTGCGCAAGCACGCGAACCCGAGCCTTGGCCTGCAGTGGCCGAGCCCGAGCCGGCACCGCCGTCCGCCGCACCGGCCTTGCGCATCGACTGGTCGCGCTTTCGCGCAGGCCCGGCACTGGCCGATGCCGGCGCCACCAGTGCCATCGTGGGCAGTGGCATCGTGCGCGTGCGCACCGGCCTGCTCGACCGGCTGGTGAACGGCGCGGGCGAGGTCAGCATCGCCCGCGCGCGTATCGAGTCCGATGTGCGCCATCTTCAATCATCACTGGACGAACTCACCACCACGCTGGAGCGCATGCGGCGCGAGCTGCGCGACATCGAGGTGCAGGCCGAGACACAGATCAGCTCGCGCATCGAAGCCGCCAAGGCCTCGGCGCAGGCCTTCGACCCGCTCGAGATGGACCGCTTCACACGGCTGCAGGAGTTGACGCGCATGATGGCCGAGTCGGTGAACGACGTGGCCACCGTGCAGCGCGGCCTGACGCGCACGCTGCAGTCCACCGAAGACCAGTTGGCGGCGCAATCGCGCATCACGCGCGACATCCAGGACGACTTGCTGCGCACGCGCATGGTCGAGTTCGAGAGCCTGGCCGAACGCCTCTACCGCGTGGTGCGCCAGGCGGCGAAGGACATGGGCAAGCAGGTGCGGCTGGACATCGTGGGCGGCTCGATCGAGGTTGACCGCGGCGTGCTCGAGCGCATGGTCGGCCCCTTCGAACACATGCTGCGCAACAGCGTGGTGCATGGCATCGAAATGCCTGACGCGCGTGCCGCCGCGGGCAAGGACCGCACGGGTGCGATCGCCGTGCGCATCACCCAGTCCGGCAACGAAGTCGGGGTCGAGTTCCGTGACGATGGTGCCGGGCTCGACCTCGCGCGCATCCGCGAGCAGGCGCTCGAGCGTGGGCTGCTTGCGGCCGACGCCAGCGCCAGCGACGCCGAACTGGCGCAGCTGGTGTTCGTGCCCGGCTTCAGCACCGCCAGCACCATCACTGAACTGGCCGGCCGCGGCATCGGCATGGACGTGGTGCGGGCCGAGGTCTACGCCATGGGCGGGCGCATCGAGATCGACAACCGTGCCGCGATGGGCGCCAGTTTCCGCCTGGTGCTGCCGCTCACGACGGCCGTCACGCAGGTGGTGATGCTGCGCTGCGGCAGCAGCACCGTGGCGGTGCCGTCGACGCTGGTGGAAGTGGTGCGCCGCGTGCCCACGGCCGAAGTGCAGGGCGCGCACGAGCGCGGCCAGCTCGCCTACGCCGGCGAGCAAGTGGCCTTCTTCTGGCTGGCCGAGCTGCTTCAAGGCAGTCGCCACGGCGCACTCACCGGGCGTTCACAGGCGGTGGTCATCATCCGCAGCGCGGCGCAACGCGTGGCACTGCATGTCGACGAAGTGCTGGGCAACCAGGAAGTGGTGGTCAAGAACCTCGGGCCACAGCTGGCACGCATGCCGGCGCTGGCAGGCGTGACGCTGCTGCCTTCGGGCGCAGTGGCCCTGATCTACAACCCGGTGGCGCTGGCCGCACTGTATGGCGACGAGGTGCGCCGCCGCCGGGTCGAAGCGCCGGGCGCCGCTTCGGCGCAGCCGGCAGCCGTGAACGCCGTGGCGGCCCCGGCAGAAGCACGGGTGCCGCTGGTGATGGTGGTCGACGATTCGCTGACGGTGCGTCGGGTCACGCAGCGCCTGCTCGAGCGCGAAGGCTATCGCGTGGTGCTGGCCAAGGACGGTGTCGACGCACTCGAGCGGCTGGCCGAAGAGCTGCCGGCGGTGATGTTGTGCGACATCGAAATGCCGCGCATGGACGGCTTCGAGCTGGTGCGTGTGCTGCGCGCAGACAGCCAGCGCGCCTTGATCCCGGTGGTGATGATCACCTCGCGCATCGCGCAGAAGCACCGCGACCATGCGGCGCAGCTGGGCGTCGAGCACTACCTCGGCAAACCCTATCCCGAGGACAAACTGCTCGCTTTGGTGGCGCAGTACGCCCGTGCCGGTGCCCTGCACTGAGGCAACCCTCGTTCACAATCGGTTTCGGGGAGCGTCACTGCAGCAGGAGACCGCTGACGTATGTCGCAGGTTGTCGAACACCTCGCGGAGCTGACCGGCTACCGCGATCGCGATGTGCTCGATGTCACCTTGGTCGGCGCGTTGAGAGACGTGCTGCGGCCGATGTGTGTCGCCATCTACCGCAGCGTGGGTGACGGCAGCGACCTGCGCTGGCTGACGCGCGCCAAGCAGCGCGCCGGCGACGTGGTGGCGCTGGCCGACCCGTTGTGGGCCGAGCTCGACTCGCTGCCCACCCTGGCCGCCTACCCGCACCGTATGGACTGCATGCGCCGCGCCGACCTGCGGCTGCTGGCGCCGGGCAGGGCCGGTGTCGGCGCGTTGTCGATCTTCCCGCTGCTGACCGAGCGCGAAGTCGTCGGCGTGCTCGAAATCGAGACTGTCGATGCGCTCTCGGCCGAACACGTCAAGCTCGTCTCGGGCATCCTGCGCGTGTTCCGCAACTTCCAGGGTCTGCTCGACTACAGCGAACGCGACACGCTGACCGGGCTGCTCAACCGCAAGACCTTCGACGACGCCTTCATGCGCAGCGCCGCTGTGCTGCACGGTGGTTCGGTGCTCAGCATCGAGGCCGAGGCCGAACGGCGCCAGGGCACGGTGTCGCAGGCCTGGCTGGCGGTGATCGACATCGACCACTTCAAGAGCGTCAACGACAACTACGGCCACCTCATCGGCGACGAGGTGTTGCTGCTCTTGTCGCGCCTGATGCGCAGCTGCTTTCGCGCGCACGACCAGCTCTACCGCTTCGGCGGCGAAGAGTTTGTGGTGCTGCTGCGCGCACGCGAGGAGGCCAACGCGGCACTCGCCTTCGAGCGCCTGCGCGCCACGGTGGCGGCCTATGTCTTCCCGCAGGTCGGCCACATCACGGTCAGCGTGGGCTTTTGCGCGGTGCGTTCAGGCGACACGCCATCGGGCGCATTCGAGCGTGCCGACAAGTGCGTCTACCACGCCAAACAACATGGCCGAAATCGCGTCTGCAGCCATGCCGAACTGTTGGCCCAGGGTGTATTTGCCGACGAGGCGCGGGCCAGCGACGTCGAGCTGTTCTGAGCATGCCGGGCGGCCCGCCCCGATTCATCCCGATGCGCAATCAATCGTATGCAAATCGCCGTTCGCTCTGAGCTTGCATTTCCGATCGCCCTGAGCTTGTCGAAGGGCTTCGACAGGCTCAGCCCGAACGGGACTGCGATGCGATCGAACGCGAATCCGTATCAGGTCTTGACCACCGCGTAGCGCGCCAGTGTGCGCTGCCTGGCCTCTTCATGCAGCACGATCGGCGTCGGGTAGTCGCGGCCGAGTACCACGCCGGCGTCGGCCAGCTCGATCGGCCGCGCCAGCCAGGGCGCGTGCACCGCCGACGTGGGCAGCCTGGCTAACGCCGGAAGGTAGCGGCGAATGAATCGGCCGTCGGCGTCGAACTTCTCGCTCTGGGTCACCGGGTTGAAGATGCGGAACCACGGCTGCGCGTCGCAGCCGGTGGACGCCGCCCATTGCCAGCCGCCGTTGTTGGCGGCGAGGTCGAAGTCGTTCAGCTTCTGTGCGAAGTAGGCCTCGCCGCGGCGCCAGTCCAGCCCCAGGTCTTTCACCAGGAAGCTCGCCACCACCATGCGCAGCCGGTTGTGCATGTAGCCGGTCTGGTTGATCTGGTGCATCGCCGCGTCCACCAGCGGGTAGCCGGTGCGGCCCTCGCACCAGGCGGCGAAGAGCGTGTCGGCATGCTTGCCGTGCTCCCAGGCGATGCGCTCGTAGGCGGCCCTGAACGCGTGGCCCACCACATGCGGATGGTGGTGCAGGATCTGGTGGTAGAAGTCGCGCCAGATCAGCTCGGACAGCCAGACCTCGGCGCCACGCGAGCCGTGGCGCACACGTTCATGCGCATGCCGCGCCAGCTCGCGGATCGACACGGTGCCGAAGCGCAGATGCGTGCTCAGGTAGCTCGGCCCCTTCAGTGCGGGGAAGTCGCGGGTCTCGTGGTAATGCTCGATGCGGGCGAGAAAGTCGTGCAGCAGCGCCGCGCCACCGTGGCTGCCGCAAGGCAGCCTCAGGCTCGACAGGTTGGTGGTCTCGAAGCCGATGTCGTGCAGCGTCGGCACGCCGCGCTGCCCAGGCGCCAGCGGCGCCAAAACCGCAGCATGGCGCGCCACCGGGTAGGCACGCATCTGAAACGCATCGAGTTTTTTCAGCCACGCGTTCTTGTAAGGCGTGAACATGCTGTAGGGCGCGCCGGTCTGCGTCAGCACTTCGTCGCGCTCGAACACCACGTGGTCTTTGGACAGGTGCAGCGCCACGCCGATGTCCGCCAGCCGCCCGCGCGCCAAGGCGTCGCGCGCCAGCGCCGCAGGCTCGTCGTCGTGGTTGGCGTAGACCGCCTGCACCCGCAGCTCGGTGGCCAGCGCCGAGATGGTTGGCACGGCATGGCCGTGGCGCACGAGCACGCCGCTGCCTTCGCGCAGCGCGGCGAGTTGCCTGTCGAGGTCGACCAGGCTCTCGCGGATGAACTCGACGCGGCGGTCCTGGCGCGGCAGCGGCTCGAGGATGTCGCGGTCGAAGACGAAGGCGCACCACACCTGGCGCGCCGCGCGCAGCGCGTGGTACAGCGCGGCGTGGTCGTAGGCGCGCAGGTCGCGGCGCAGCCAGACCAGCGCGCGGTCCAGTGGCTTGGCCGGTGCGGCGGCTGCGACAAAGGCGGGTTTGTCCATGCGCGCAGTGTGCCGCCGCCAAGGGCCCAAGCCTAAAATGCCCGACATGGCCTCCGGCAACCGCATCGACCTCACCAACCAGTTCCTCATCGCCATGCCCGGCATGGCCGACGGCACCTTCGAGGGCAGCGTGGTCTACCTGTGCGAGCACACCGAACGCGGCGCGCTCGGCCTGGTCATCAACAAGCCGATCGACATCAAGCTGAAGAACCTGTTCGAGAAGGTCGAACTCACGCTCGACCGCGAAGAGCTGGCCGAGCAGCCGGTGTTCTTCGGCGGCCCGGTGCAGACCGAACGCGGCTTCGTGCTGCACGAACGCGCGGGCGACGATGGCGCGGCCTACAGCTCGACCATGTCGGTGCCGGGCGGGCTGGACATGACCACCAGCAAGGACGTGCTCGAAGCCCTTTCCAACGGCGCCGGCCCCAAGCGCGTGCTCATCACGCTGGGCTACAGCGGCTGGCAGGCGGGGCAGCTCGAAGACGAGATCGGCCGCAATGGCTGGCTCACCGTCGACGCCGACCCGGCCATCATCTTCGACACGCCCGTTGACCGGCGCTACGACCGCGCATTGTCGTTGTTGGGCGTGGACCCGCGCATGCTGTCGCAAGAGGTTGGGCACGCGTGAGTGCGCCGCTGGCCGACGCACACAACCTGTGCTTCCTGGCTTTCGACTTCGGCACGCAGCGTGTCGGCGTCGCCTGCGGCAACAGCCTGCTCAAACGCGCGCAAGCACTGTGCACCATCGCCGCCACGGGCGAAGCACGCTGGGCCGCCATCGCCGCACTGATCGCGCAATGGCAGCCGCAGGCGCTGGTCGTCGGCGTGCCGTTTCACCCCGACGGCGCGGCGCACGAGAACACATGGAAAGCGCGGCGCTTCGCGCGCCAGTTGCACGGCCGCCACCACTTGCCGGTGCACGAGGTCGACGAACGCTGGACCACCACCGAAGCCCTGAGCGACGGCGCGCGCGATGTCGACGCCGCCGCCGCCGCCATCATCCTCGACCAGTTTTTCCGCGAAACCGCGCGCCACCATGTTGACGCTTGACGCCGAAGCGCTGTACCTCGACCTGCGCCAGGGCGTGCGCACGCTCATGCCGAGCGATGCGGTGCTGGTGGGCATCTGGTCGGGCGGCGCCTGGCTGGCCGAGCGGCTGCAACGCGACCTCGATCTTCCCGGTGCTTGTGGTGTTATTTCCAGCATGCTGCATCGCGACGACTATGGCTCGCGCGGCCTGGCCACGGGTACCGACGCCACCCACCTGCCCTTCTCCATCGACGACCGCCACGTGGTGCTGGTCGACGACGTGCTCTACACCGGCCGCACCGTGCGGGCGGTGGTGAACGAGCTCTACGACTTCGGCCGCCCGGCCAGCGTCACGCTCGTCGTGCTTGTGGATCGCGGTGGCCGCCAGTTGCCCATCAGTGCGGCCTATACCGCCGCGCGCATCAGCCTGCCGGCGACGCAGCGTTTGTCGCTGGTGCGTGGCGAAGACGGCGCCTTCAGCTTCGCGCTGCGTGAGAAGGGCTGAATGCTGTCGCGCCGCAACCCGCAGCTCAATCGTCACGGCGAGCTGATCCATCTGCTGTCGATCGAAGGGCTGCCGCAGGCGGTGCTTACGCAGATCCTCGACACCGCCGGCAGCTTCCTGAGCGTGAACGAACGCGAGGTGAAGAAGGTGCCGCTGTTGCGCGGCAAGAGTGTTTTCAACTTGTTCTTCGAGAACAGCACGCGCACGCGCACCACCTTCGAGATCGCCGCCAAGCGGCTCTCGGCCGACGTCATCAACCTCGACGTGGCGCGCTCGTCCACGGCCAAGGGCGAGAGCCTGCTGGACACGGTGGCCAACCTCTCGGCGATGCATGCCGACATGTTCGTCGTGCGCCACGGCGAAAGCGGTGCGCCGTATTTGATCGCCCAGCATTGCGCGCCGCATGTGCACGTCATCAACGCCGGCGACGGTCGCCATGCGCACCCGACGCAGGGCCTCTTGGACATGTACACCATCCGCCACTACAAGCGCGACTTCACCTCCTTAAGCGTGGCCGTCGTCGGCGACATCGTCAATTCTCGCGTGGCGCGCTCCGACATCCACGGCCTGGCCATCCTCGGCGTGCCCGACATCCGCGCCGTCGGCCCGAAGACGCTGGTGCCGGGCGACCTGCGCGAGATGGGGGTGCGTGTCTGCCACGACATGAACGAGGGCATCCGCGACGCTGACGTCATCATCATGCTGCGCCTGCA
>JANLYV010000039.1:0-3649 GCA_031365825.1 Rubrivivax sp.
CGTGGTTACGTCGAGGGCTACAACCGCTATCTTGCTGACCATGCCGGCCGGCTACCCGTGGCCTGCAATGGCCAACCCTGGGTGCAGCCGATGACGCTGGCCGACCACCGCCGGCTGGTCGAGCTGGTGACGGTGCAGGCCAGCAGCGCGGCCTTGGCCGACGCCATCGTGCGCGCCGCGCCGCCGGCCACCACCGTCGGCAGCGCCCCGCTAACTCTGGACGTGAGCGTGGCCGGTGCCGCGCAAGCCATGCGCGAGCTCGGCCTGCTCGATTCGCCCTTCGGCTCCAACGCCTGGGCCTTCGGCCGCGACAGCACGGCCAACGGCGGCGGCCTGCTCATCGGCAACCCGCACTTCCCCTGGGCCGGCGTCAACCGCTTCTGGCAGATGCACCTCACCATCCCGGGCCAGCTCGACGTGATGGGTGCGGGCATCGGCCATTTGCCTGTCGTGCAGATCGGCTTCAACAAAGACGTCGCCTGGTCGCACACCGTCTCCACCGGCAAACGCTTCACGCTGCACGAGCTGGCGCTGGTGCCTGGCGACCCGACGAGCTACCTCGTCGACGGCCAGCCGCAGAAGATGAGTTCGCGCACGCTAACGATCGACATGCGCGGTGCGGATGGCACGGTGCAGCGCAAGAGCTTGACGCTGTGGGGCACGCGCTGGGGCCCGGTGGTGACGCTGCCTAACGCCGGGTTGACGTGGAGCCAGAAAACCGCCTACGCGCTGCAAGACGCCATCAGCGCCAACGTGCGCGGCATCGACAGCTGGCTGGCGATGGGCCGCGCTACCAGCGTGGACGACTTGCGCCGCGGCATGGACAACATCGGCCTGGTGTTCGTCAACACGCTCGCCGCGGATCGCCAGGGCAACGCCTTGTACGCCGACCTGAGCGCCGTGCCCGATGTCGACGCCGCGATGTTGGAGCGCTGCGCGCCGAGCCGCCCCGCCGCGGCCTTGCTGCGCGGCGCCGGCCTGGTGGTGCTCGATGGCAGCAAGAGCGGATGCGACTGGCGCCGCGACCCGGCCTCACCACAGCCCGGCATCACGCCGCCATCGCGATTGCCCGTGGCCGTGCGTAGCGACTGGGTACACAACAGCAACGACAGCTTTTTCTACACCCACCCGCAGCAGCGCTTCGACGGCATCTCGCCGCTGGTGGGCGACGCCAGCCTGAGCCGGCCGCGCACACGCGCCGGCCTGAGCGAGATCCCCGACCTGCTGTCACGTGGCAAGGTCACGGCGGCGGCGGCGCAGCAGCAGCTCTTCGAGAACCGCAACTTCATGGCACGCGTGGTGCTGCCCGACCTGTTGGCGGCCTGCGCCACGCAGCCGCCCGCCGAAACGCAAGCGCGTGACGGCTGCACCGCACTGCGTGGCTGGGACCGCAGCAACAACCTCGAGTCGCGCGGCGCGCATCTCTTCCGCGAGTTCTGGCGCACGGCGCGGGTCGTGCCCGGCGTGTTTCGAATCGCCTTTGACGCCGCACAACCCGTGGCCACGCCCAGCGGCCTGAAGATGGACGAGGCCAGCGTCGCGGCCAAGGTCTGGGAGGCACTGGCCGGCGCGGCGACGCGCGTACGCGCCGCGGGCTTCGCGCTCGACGCCACCTTGGGCAGCGTGCAGCGCCCGCTCATCACCGACGAAGTCATCGCCTTGCACGGCGGCGATGAGTTCGAAGGCGTGCTCAACAACCTGGGCAACCAGTTCGCACTGGGCATCAGCGCCCGTGGCCTGCGCATCGACTACGGCACGAGCTATGTGCAAAGCGTGAGCTTCGATGCGCGCGGCCCGGTGGCGCAGGCCATCCTGACCTACGGCCAGTCGACCAACCCGGCCTCGCCGCATGTCAGCGACCAGCTGCGCCTGTTCTCGCGCAAAGAGTGGCCGCTGCTGCCTTTCCACGCCGACGACGTGGCGCGTGCGCGGGTGGGCGAGGTGCTGCGGCTGGTGCGGCCGTAGCGGCGTCGCGCCTCAAGATCGCTCCACAGTTCCAGGCGGCAAGGCCGAGGGCGGTCTGGTCGGTGCGGGCAGTCAGCGAGTGGCGCCGGAAGAGATTCGGCCTGGCGTCGGCGCGCGTACCCGCGCGCTTCGTCAAACTGACCCGCCGAACGTGTTTGAGCGTAGAGAGCGCAGCGAACGCAGCGAGTTGTTCGGCGCGACGCCAGGCCGAAGCTCGGGAGGGCAGTCGGCCCGCCAGCGCTGACCGACGCTCGCGCCCGCACCGACCAGACCGCCCTCGGCTTTGCCGCCGTATCAAAGTTCGCGCCACACGAACGTAGCCGACAGGCGGCCCTCAAGCCGCACCGCCGCCGGCCGATAGCGCAGGCGACGACGGGCCACCCCACCGCCGCCCAGCGCGCCGCCACGTGACCGACCTCACACCCTGCGCCGCGGATCTTTGCCGCCGCGCCGCCTGCCGCTGAATTGCGCCCCTCGGGCCTGCCAGTTCCAGCGATACGCCGCTCAAGCCGGCCGCCCGCTTTGCCGATACCCCGACGGAATGGGAAGAGGTCATGGGCCGCTTCCCGAGCGCATCGGGGCGCCGCCTGATGGCTCCCGCAAGTGCAACGCCCCGAAGTCCGACGCGAAGGAAGAACACATGGCTACGAACATTGGTGCCCTCAGCACCGCCCAGATCCAGGCACTGACCAGTGCCACGTTGATGGCGCTGACCACCGAGGATTGGCAGGCCTTCTCGACCGCCCAGATGGCGGCGTTGACGGCGACGCAGGCGCCCTTCATCTCGCGTCCCGGCATGGCACTCTTCACGTCGGCACAGTTCAACGCGCTCGGCACCGCGCAGTTTGGTGCACTCAGCTCGGCGCAGGTCAGCGCGATCACCTCGACGCAGACCGACACCATGACCACCGACGACCTGTCGGCATTGGCCGCCACGGCCATCAAGGGCCTGACGACTGACGCGCTGCAGGCGCTGGATTCGGCACAGATCGGCGCGATGGGCACGAACCAGGTGGTGGCCTTCACCACCGGGCAATTGACGAGCCTCGATTCAGCCGACTTCAACGCCCTCAGCACCGCGCAGTTCGCGGTGCTGACCAGCGCGCAGGTGGCGGCCATCACCTCGACGCAGGCCGACACCATCACCACCGCCGACATCGCGGCCATCAGCGCCACGGCGCTGCGCAGCCTGAGCACGGCATCGCTTGCCGTGCTCGACTCGGCACAGTTCAATGCCCTGGGCACGACGCAAGTGGCCGCGCTGACCTCGACCCAGGCCGCCGCCATCACCACGGCCCAGGCCGACAACATCACCACCGATGCGTTGGCGGCACTGAGCACCGCCGCGTTTCGCGTGCTCTCGACCGACGCGCTCGGCGCCTTCGATTCGACGCAGATCGGCGCACTCACCAACGCGCAGGACGCGGCACTCAGCACCGGGCAGGTGGCCAGCCTTAGCTCGTCGGACCTGATCGCCTTGCCGACCTCGCAATTCGCGGTGTTGACGAGTGTGCAGGTGGCTTCGATCAGCTCGGCCCAGACCGACACCATGACTACTGACGACCTGGCGGCCCTGGCCACCGGCGCGCTGCGTGCGCTGTCGACCGACGCGCTGGCCGCACTTGATTCGGCACAGATCGGCGCGCTGACGACGACGCAGGTCGCGGCCCTGACCACGCGCCAG
>JANLYV010000041.1:0-5461 GCA_031365825.1 Rubrivivax sp.
CGCGGCGTATTGCGCATCGGTCAGCACCACGCCGCCCGGCACCATCGCCGAGCGCCCGTCGGCTGACAGCACGAGCGGGATGATGACCGGCCCGTTGGCCGTGGCATTGCCCGCGGGCGCCTGGTGAATGTGGTGGCCGCCGCTGCTGGGCGTGAGGCCGCTGAAGCTCATGCCGCCGCTGATCACGCGTGTGCTCGGGTCCACCACCACGGCACCGCGTCCGGTGGCGGCGGTGGTCACCGCCGGGTTCTCGTTCGCGCCGGCCAGCAACGCCGATCGCACCACGCTCGTGCAGGTGACCACGACGTTGGTGATGTTGGCATCGACCCCCGTGCCACTGCCATTGGCGACGCTGCAGTTCTGCGCCGACGATGCGACCTTCAACTCGTAGGCGCCGCCCTTGGGCAGGTTGGCGTCGACGGTGAAGGCGCCCGCGGCCGACACCGTGGTGCTGGCGCCGCCGTTGACCTGCAGCACCACCGGGCCGACCGAGCCCGCCACCGTGCCCGAGACCACGAACGCGGGGTCGCTGCCGCAGCTCAGCAAAGCGGCCAGCAAGGCCGGTGCGAACAAGGCGAGCACTTGTTTTCGAATGTTCATGTGAGTCTCCTCTAGGACCGTGGTTGACCGGGCGTGCCCCGGCTCTGTTGTGTGGTGGCTGAAGGCCGCAGCCGATGCACAGCCACTCCTGTATACGCCGCCGCGGGGAAATCCTTCCCTGCGTCTCTTTCGCGCCGTCGCCCCGGCGTTGATGATGGCCGCCATCGCGTAGGAACAGACGCGACAGCGGGTGGTCCGAGCGTTTGTTGACCACGCGCCGCACCTCGCACCAGGGCCGCGACTCACGGCAGGCCAGCAGGCGCCTGCGACTGCCACGTGCACATCTGCGACGCGCCGCCTCAGGCCGACGCGCCAAGCAGTCGCCCGATCAAAGGGCCGATTTCGTCGACACTGTCTTCCTTCTGCACCATGCCGCGCACGCCGGCGCTCAGCAACGCAGCGCGGTCAGTCTCGTTGAGGTAGCCCGAACTGATCACCACCGGCAGGTCGGCGCGGATGTCGGCCAGGGCCTGTGCCACCTCCAGGCCCGAGAACCCGGGCATGTTGAAGTCGCTGAGCACGAGATCGAAGGCGTGCGGCTGTGCGCGCACGGCCGCGACGGCCTGCAGCGGATCGAGCTGGCTGCTGACGCGGTAGCCCAGCCGTTGCAGCAGGTGGGTGATGACGGTGGCCATCACCTCGTCGTCGTCGATGACCAGCACATGCTGGCCCCGGCCCTGGCCTTCGAGGGGCTGCAGTTCGCCCCAGGTCGACGGCGGCGGCGCGACTTCCACGGGCGCGAGCGGCAGGTAGAGGTGAAACGTGCTGCCTTGGCCGGGTTCGCTCTCGACGCGGATGGCGCCGCCATGCGCTGTCACGATGCCGTGCACCACCGACAGGCCCAGCCCCGTGCCCTGGCCCACCGGCTTGGTGGTGTAGAACGGCTCGAAGATGCGCGAGCGGGTGGCCGCATCCATGCCGTGGCCGCTGTCGCTGACCCAGACATGCGCGTAGTCCCCGGGCGGCAACTCGCCCAGCCGCTGCGCCTCGCCGCCGGGCACGTGCACAGGCTCCAGCCCGAGCACGATGCGCCCGGGCTTGCCCTGCAAGGCATGCCAGGCGTTGGTGCACAGGTTCATCAGCACCTGCTGCAGCTGCGTGGTGTCGGCCACGACGTGCAGCGGTTTGTCGGCCAGCACCAGCTCCAGCTGCACGCCGGCCGGCAGCGTCGAGCGGAGCAAGGCAAGGGTCTCCTCCAGCACGGGGCGCAGCGCCCGGTTCAGCAGTTGCTGCGGTTCACGCCGACTGAAGGCCAGGATCTGCTGCACCAGGCGCCGCGCCCGCCGCGCCGAACGGTCGATCTGCTGCAGCCCGGGCAGGGCAGGGTGGCCCGTGCCGACGTCGGCACGGACCAGTGCCAGCTGGCTCAGCACGGCGCCCAGAATGTTGTTGAAGTCGTGCGCGATGCCGCCAGCCAGCGTGCCGATGGCCTCCATCTTCTGCGATTCTCGCAACTGCTCTTCGAGTCGCAAACGTGCCGCCTCTTGCTGCTTGTGTTCGGTGATGTCGCGGTTGGTGCCGACCATGCGCAGCGCCGAACCATCGGTGTCGCGCAGGATGACCCGGCCTTCACTCAGGATCCAGATCACACGGCCGTCGCGGCGCACGACCGAGTGCTCGACGCGGTAGTAGGCCTGCTGGCCCTTCAGCGCGCGCGTCAGTGCCTCGCGCAGGGCGGACTGCTCGCTTGCCGGCACGCGATCGAAGAGCGCGGCGATGGTGGTGACGGTCTCGACCGCGGGCTCACCCAGTTGCTGCGCCCACTCCTTGGACAGGTAGACATCACCGCTGTGCACGTCGAAGTCCCACAGACACAGGCTCGACGACTCGAGCGCGCGCTGCAGCCGCTCTTCGCTGGCGCGCAGGGCCTGCGCGCCGCGTGCCTGCTGGCGCAGCAGGCGTGAACTGACCAGCACAGCAGTGGTGGCCAGGGCCAGCGCAAGCAGCAGCATGGCGGCCTGCACCAGGCGCCGGGTCGTGCGCGAGGCGTCACCCATCGTGGCCGAGAAGCGCTGCTCGAGCAGGGTCAGCCGTTCGTTCAGCGCCGGCAGACGCTCGAGCAGGCCGCGCAGATCCGCCGAGCCGGTATCGCCCGACGCGATGCGCTCGTGCACCTGGCCGGCAAGCATGTTCAACGCGGCGATCTCGAGGTCGGCTTCGGCCCAGATGGCGATTGCTTCGGCCATGAAAGGTACCCGGCGAAAGGTGCGGAACAGCCAGATCATGTCGGCGATGTCGTCGGCGTGATTGCCACCCTGCACGAAGCCGCTGCGCGCGAGCGCGAAGTCTGGCACCGGGCGCTCGAGTTCGATGCGAGCTTGACGATCGCCCAGCGGCACGTTGATGGCTTCGGCAAACCGCTGATAGTCGCTTTCCCGACGCGACGCGACATAGTTGCTGAGGTGGTAGACCGCGTCCTTCTGCCCCTTGGACCATAGACTTTCGCCGCCGACGTAGGCGCGCACGGCCGACAACATCTCTGCTGTGGTCACACCCAGCACCGCGAGCAGGGCCACGACGACCAGAAAGGGGCTGATCACGTACCAGCGAAAGCGGGCGTCGGTGTGCGGCATGGTGCGCGTGGGTCTTCTCGCCTTGGGGCTACTTGCCGGCAGCGCCGACTGACAAGCGCGACGCGGCAATCCACTCCACCAATTCGTTCACCGCCGGCCGCCCGCGCGCCGGCGCCTCGGCGTTGATGATGGCCACCATCACGTAGGCCTTGCCGTCGGCGTCCATCACCATGCCGGCCAGCGCGCCGACATTGCGCAGGCCGCCGGCCTTGAGCCGTGCGCGCCTGGCGGCGATGCTGTTCCTGAAGCGGTCGGCATCCACACCGGCCACGGGCATGCTCATCAAGAGCTCGCTCGCCCACAGGCCGTTCAAGCCGGCCTGGATGGCACGCGCCAACTGCATCGGTGTGATGCGTTCGCTGCGCGACAGGCCGGAGCCGTTCTCCAGCACCAGGCCATCGGTGGCGATGCCGTGCTCGCTGAACCAGCGTCTGACCTCGCGCGCGGCGAGCTCCGCAGTGGCCGTGTCGGGCTCGGCCTTGGCCGAGGCCAGGCCCAGCGACAGAAACAACAGACGCGAAAGCGGGTTGTCCGAACGTTTGTTGACCACGCGCAGCACCTCGCCCCAGGGCCGTGACTCACGGCTGGCGAGCAGGCGCGCCCCGGCCGGCGTCTTGCCCTCGCGCGCCTGGCCGCGCCACTGCCCGCCCAGGCTCGCCCAGGCGTGGCGCAGCAGTCGGTCAGCCAGGTCGGTGCGGTCCATCAGCTGCAGCGACGGGCGCTGCTGGCAGTTCTTCGGGAACTGGCCGCGCAGCTCGATGTGGATGACGCCGCGCACTTTGGTGGTTAGCGGCGTCTGCCAGTGGGCACGCTTGTCCCAGTCGGCGCAGGGTGCGTCGGTCAGTTCGAGCTTGTTGACGACCTCCACGCGCGCCAGCGGCGGCAGCACGCGAGCCTTGATCTGCGTGTCGTCGGATTCGAGTTCCAGTGCCAGCAAATTGCCGGCCAGTTGCAGCGCGTCGGGCACGACGTTGTAGGGGAACTCCGGCGCGTCGTCGAAAGCTGGCAGGCCGATGTCGCTGCGCGCCGGCTTGAACAGGCTGCGGTCGAGGATGATGTCGCCACGCAGTGTGCGTATGCCCTGAAAGCGTAGCTCGGCCAGCAACGCCCACAGCTGCGGCAGGCCGAGCTCGGTGTCGGCGCCGCCGCGCAGCACGAGCGCGCCTTCGAGCACCTCGCCGTGTTGCGTGGCCGCCGTCAGCAGCTCGGTGCGGCCGCGGTGGTTGGGGCCGAGCCGGTCCAGCGCCACCGCGCTGGTGACCAGCTTGATCGTCGACGCCGGCTGCATCGCCGCGTCACCGCGGTGCACGACCAGCGGCTCCCCCGCGGCCAGGGGCAGCACCACCGCGCCGAATTCGGTTTCGCTGAGCCCGGCGCGCATCAAGGCGCTGCGCACGGCCTCGGGCAGCGGCTGGGCCTGGGCACCCACGCACACCAGCGTTAGCAACAGCAGGCAGACGGCGTTTGGCATGGACACATTTTGCCTTGAGGTGTGGGCAGGCCGGCCCTTGCGCTGAACCACAATGGCCCCTACGAAAAAGGCGACGCACCCCGCACCCCGCACCCCGCATCACGCATGACCTTCGATCCTGTTTCGACCGCCGCGCTCGGCCTGGGCCTCGACGCCGGAGGCACACAAACCCGCTGGGCGTTGGCGCGCGCCGATGGCAGTGTCGTGGCCGAAGGCCAGGCCGCAGGGTTCAGCGGCCTGCAGTTGACTGACGCAACCGGCCGTGAAGACATCGCGCAGGCGTTGCGCGCTGTGGCCGGCGCAGCGGCAGGCCATGGCCGCATCGTCGCGGCTTGCGCCGGCGTCACCGGTTTTGACGGCGACGACAGCGCGCTGCTGGTCGCGGTGATGGCCCAAGCGTTCGCGCTGGAGGCGCGGCGCGTACGCCTCTTCAACGATGTCGAACTGGCCTGCCGCGCGGCCTTCGCGCCGGGGCAGGGCTACCTGGTCTACGCCGGCACGGGCTCGATCGCAGCGTTCGTCGACGAGCAACAGCAGTTGCACCGCGCCGGTGGCCGCGGCGGGCTCATCGACGATGGTGGCAGCGGCTACTGGATCGCGCGCGAAGCGCTGCGCCGGATCTGGCGTGCCGAGGATGAATCACCGGGCCTATGGCGCGACTCGGTGCTGGCCAAGGCGGTGTTCGACGCCGTCGGCGGCAGCGACTGGGCGCATACGCGCGGCCATGTCTACGGCGCCTCACGCGGGCAGATCGGCGAGCTGGCCTTGGCAGTGGCGGCGGTGGCTGAGAGTGACCATGCCGCGAAGTCCATCCTCA
>JANLYV010000061.1:0-5417 GCA_031365825.1 Rubrivivax sp.
CGCCTTCGCGCAAGCCCAGCGCCATCGCTTCGGCCGCCGCCGCGATGTGCACGCCGGCCAGCAACTGGTTGATCACCTTGACCTTGCTGCCCGCGCCGGCACGCTCGCCCAGCCGGTAGACCTTGGCGGCCATCGCGTCGAGTACACCGCCGCAGCGCGCGTAGGCTGCGGGCGTGCCAGCGCTCATCACCGTCATTTGAGCGTTAGCAGCCTTGGCCGCGCCGCCCGAGATCGGTGCGTCGAGGTAAAGCAGGCCGTGCTCGGCCAGCCGCGCTTCGAAGCCGATCGAGACATGGGGGTCGACGGTGGAGCACATCACGAACACGCTGCCGGCTTTCATCGCCGCCGCCACGCCGCCATCGTGGAACAGCAGCGCTTCGGTCTGCGCGGCGTTGACGACGACGCTGATCACCACGTCGCAAGCGCCGGCCAGGCTGGCAGCCGTGGCGTGGGCCGTGCCTCCGTCGCGCACGAAGCTTTGCGCCACCTCGCGTCGCAGGTCGAAGACATGCAATTCGAAGGCGGCGCGGCGCAGCGATGCGGCCATGCCGCTGCCCATGGCGCCCAGGCCGATGAGGCCGACGCGTGGTGGTGTGGTGGGGGCGGTCATGGTGCTGTGTCGGGTTGGGTGGGTTCATCCTACTGCCTGGCGCCGTGGCATCTTGGACTCGGAGCTTGTCCGTGGCGAGGGGAGTGGCCCTTCTCAAGCCTTGTCCCGCCGTCTGCAACGGCCACACAAACCTGCTACGGTGTCGGCCTGTCCCGTGACCCGCAGCTCAAAAATGAACCGATTGCAAGAACGTCTGGCCCAACTTTCAGCCGCGCGGCTGCAAGGCATGCGCCGCGGCGTCGAGAAGGAAAGCCTGCGCGTGCTGGGCAGCGGCATGCTGGCGGCCACGCCGCACCCGCTGGCGCTGGGCTCGGCGCTGACGCATGAACACATCACCACCGACTACAGCGAATCGCAGCTTGAGCTCATCACCGGCGTGCATGCCAGCGTGCAAGGCTGCGAGGACGAGCTGAAGCAGTTGCACCAGTTCGTCTACCGCGCGCTCGCGGCACAGTCGAGCGATGAAATGATGTGGGTCGCCAGCATGCCCTGCGGCTTGCCGGCAGACGAGAACATCCCTATCGCCACCTTCGGCTCATCCAACATCGGCCGCGCCAAGAGCGTGTACCGCATGGGCCTGTCGCATCGTTACGGCCGGCGCATGCAGACCATCTCGGGCATCCACTACAACTGGTCGCTGCCGGGGCTTTCCAGCGAAGACTACTTCGCGCTGATCCGCAATTTCCGCCGCCATTCGTTCGTGTTGCTATACCTCTTTGGCGCGTCACCCGCGGTGTGCCCGAGCTTCGTTGCCGGGCGCGACCACGGGCTCGAGCGTTTGTCCGAGCACACGCTGTACCTGCCGCATGCCACCTCGCTGCGCATGGGGCGCCTGGGCTATCAGAGTGACGCGCAGTCGAAGATCGCCGCCAGCTTCAACAACTTGGAGAGTTATGCCGCCTCGCTGCACGGCGCGTTGACGCAGCCGCACCCCGACTACGAACGCATCGGCCTGCGCAACCTGGGCGGCGAATACAACCAGCTCTCGACCAGCCTGTTGCAGATCGAGAACGAGTTCTACGGCACGATCCGGCCCAAGCGCGTGATCCGCCCGGGCGAGCGGCCACTGCATGCGCTGCGCGAGCGCGGCGTCGAATACGTGGAAGTGCGTTTGATGGACCTCGACCCCTTCGTGCCGGTGGGCATCACCGCACAGACGATGCGCGTCATCGATGTCTTCCTGCTGCACTGCCTGTTGTCGGACAGCCCGCTCGATTCACCGGCCGAAATTGCGCAGCTGGCGCGCAACCAGCAACGCACGGCCTCGCGTGGCCGCGAGAGCGGCTTGATGCTCGAGCGCGGTGAGCGCGAGCAGGGCCTGCGCGAATGGGCGAGCGAGGTGCTGGCGCCTTGCCGCGCCATCGCCACCACGCTGGACGAGGTGCTGCACGGAGGTGGCGACAAGCTCTATGCCGCGGCCCTGGACGCAGCCTTGCGCACGCTCGACGCGCCGCAGTGGTTGTCGTCGGCCAAGCTCATCGCGCAGGTGTCGCAGCAGTTCGAGGGCTCGTACACGCGCTTCGGCCGCCACCACGCGCAGGCCAGCCAGCAGGCGCTGCTGGCCTTGCCGTACAGCGACGAGATGCAGGCACGCTTCGCCGCCGCAGCGCGTGAATCGATCGAGGCGCAGGCGCGTGTCGAAGCCGCCGACACGCTGCCCTTCGAGACCTGGCGCCAGCGCTACCTGGCGCCGGCAACCTTGACGCCGCAAAGGGGCGAAGGCCTGGCCGCCAGTGCCGACGGCGTTGCCGTCTGAATCAGCGCCCGCGCGCCCTTAACCAGCCTGCCAGTTGGCGCCGCCGCGGCGCACCCAGAACACCTTCACCGCGCTCGCATTTGAAGGCGGCTGCGGCGCTGGCCCAGGCCACCGCGTCAGGCTGCGTTGAACCTTCGGCCAGCGCCACGCCGAGCGCGCCGTGGAAGACATCGCCGGCCGCCGTGGTGTCGCTGGCTTTGACCTGCGGCGTGCCCTGATGCACCGCCGGCCCACCACGGCTGCGCCAGCTGCCGCGTTCGCCGCAAGTGACCATGGCCATGGTGCAGCCGGTGGCACATGCGGCAGGCAAAGCGGTGGCCGCGTCGGCCCCAGGCGCCCAGCATCGCAGACCGGCTTCCGAGAACACCGCCCAGGCCGCCAGCGGCACCAGGCGTTGCAGGTCGGCACGCGGCGCCACGTCGGCATCGAGCAGGCTCATCACGCCATGTTCACGCGCCCAGGCCAGCGCGGCGGCTGCGCCTTCGACCCAGCGCGGGTCGACGAGCAGCACATCGGCGCCTTCGAGCAGCCGCGTGTCCAGCGCGTGCGCGCGCGCGATGGCCTCGCCGCGGTGGTTGAAAATCTGCCGCGCCCCTTGTGCATCGACGACGATGGCCGAGACCGAGGTGTCGGCGCCTGGCACCGCCTCCAAGCCGCGCGCTTCGATGCCCTCGGCACGAAGCCGCTCCCTTAGAAAGTTAGCCGCCGCGTCGTCGCCCACGCGCCCGATGAAACGCACTTGCGCGCCGAGCCGTGCCGCGGCCACCGCGGCGTTCAACGACATGCCACCGGCCTGCATGCGGTAGCCATGTGCCGGCGTCTTGGTCGGGCTGCTGGCAAAGGCCGCGACCTCGAACACATGGTCGAGCGAGGCGTGGCCGACGCAGGCCACGCGTACCGGTCTGGCCATGCGCGTGATCCTCTCCTTGCGGGTTCTGCTTAGTCCCAGCTCGCCAGCAGGGCATCGGGGACGTCGATGCCCTCCGCCTGGGCTTTGCGTCGCAGCGCCTCGCGCCGTGCGCCGGGCAAGCGTACACCCTCGTCGCGCTGCATTTCGCTGATCAATACTTCGATGCGATCGAGGAAGTCGTCGCGCCCGGCCAACGCCGCCGGGTCGATGACGATGAAGGCCTGGCCGATGCGTGGGCGGTTGCCTTCGTCGGTGAAAAAGCTGCTGGCCTCGAAGCCGAATTGCGAGCCGATGAGCGCAGTGACGAGCAGCTCCACCACCAGCGCCAGCATCGCGCCCTTGGGGCTCGTGAGGGCACCCAGCGGCAACATCGAGCCGTGCATACCGGCCTTGGGGTCGGTGGTGGGTTGGCCTTCGGCGTCCAGCGCCCAGCCCAGTGGAATGGCGCGGCCTAGTCTGGCCGCGACCATCAACTTGCCGCGCGCCACTTCGCTCAGCGACAGGTCGATCAGCAGCGCGTCGGCGCCACGACGCGGGAAGACCGCCGCCACCGGATTCGTGCCGAACACCGGGTGACGCCCGCCGGCCGCAGGCATGGCCGCGGGCGAGTTGGCGAAGCCCAGGCCGACCATGCCGGCGTCGGCCGCGGCACGCAGATGGTCGACGACGACGCCGCAGTGGTGGCTACGGCTGACGCCGGCAAACGCGATGCCTTGCGTGCGCGCGGTGGCCACGGCCTCGGCCACCGCCAGCTCGCAGGCCGGGAAGGCCAGGCCCTCGCCGGCGTCGATCAACAAGGCGCCGCCTTTGCGGCGCAAGACCCTGGCCACGGCGGTGCCGTCGACTCGGCCGTTAGCCAGGTGCGTGGCGTACTGCGCCACCCGCGACAGGCCGTGCGAACCGAGGCCCTGGGCTTCGGCCAGCACCAGCGCGCGTGCCGTGCTGGCCGCCATGGCGGGGCTGGCGCCGGCACGCGCCAACGCCGCACCGACGCGCGACTGCACGTCCGTCATGCTCAGGCGGGCCATCAGCGCAGCGCCTCCAGCACGCGCTCGGCGATCATGAAGCTCACGCGTTCATTCGCTTCAAAGGACACACCGGCGATGTGCGGCGTGAGCAGCAGGTTGGGGCAGGCCTCGAAGTGGGCCGCAGACGGCAGCGGCTCGGTGGTGAAGACATCGATCGCTGCGCCGCCGAGGTGGCCACTTTTGAGCGCCGCCGCGAGCGCGGCTTCATCGACGATGCCGCCGCGCGCGGTGTTGATCAGCACCGCACCCTTCTTCATCGATCCGATGCGTGCGGCATTGAAGAGGCCGCGTGTCGAATCGACCAGCGGCACATGCAGGCTGACGACATCGGCGCAGGTGATGACCTCGTCCAGCGCGGCGCAACGCACGCCGCCCGTGGCGAAGGCCGGGTGCTCGGCGTCCATCATCGCGTCGGAGGCGATGACGTGCATGCCCAGGCCGCGCGCCAGGCCGGCACTCAACTGGCCAATGCTGCCGAAGCCGATCAGGCCTAGCGTCTTGCCGGCGATCTCGCGCCCGCTCGACAAGGCCATGCGCGGCCATTGGCCTGCCGCCACTGCGGGTGTGGCGGCATACGCACCACGCAGCAACAGCAGCGCCGCGGTGATGACGTACTCGGCCACGCTCAACGCGTTCGCGCCTGTCGCCGGGATGACCTCGATGCCACGCGCTTCGCAGGCCGGCACGTCGATGTTGTCAAGGCCCACGCCGAGACGGCCGACCACGGTGCAGCGCGTCAGGGTGGCGAGCAGTGCGCCACGCACCTGCGTGCGATTGCGCACGATGAAGGCGTCGGCGCTGGTGGCCTCAGCCAACAACCGCGGCGCGTCGTCAATGAGTTTCGCGTCGTACAGCACCTCGTGCGCGGCGCGCAATTGCGCCACGGCACGCTCGTCCATGAATTCGGGGATGACGATGCGTGCCATGGGCTTCAGGCGCTCTCGAACAGGCGCGTCAACACGAACTCGCGGTGCCCCAGCGCTTCGGCAGCGGTGTAGCGGCCGTTGGCGGTGCGCAGCATGTTCTCGAGCAGTTTGTCGCCGGCCTGGTCGAGCGTGATCTCGCGTTGCAGCAGGCCCGAGGTATCGACGTCGACATGCTCGCTCATCAGGC
>JANLYV010000099.1:0-3315 GCA_031365825.1 Rubrivivax sp.
GCGATGGTGGGCATGGCGTGGCCGCCGGTCAGCGGGTTGGTGTAGCGCAGCAGCGTGCCGCGATGCGCGTCGCTGGCGCTGTGTTTGGCCAGGTGTGCCAACGCTTCACGTGTGCGCGCAAAGGGGTAGTTGAAGATAGGGCTGGTGGCGCCGAAAGGCGAGCGCTTGTTCAGCGGCAGCAGGCCCGCGCCGTAGCGCGCCAGGCTCTCGCCTTCGCTGCGCGTCAGCGGCTGCGTCTTGCGCGGGTCGTTCTCGGCGAAGCCGGCTTCGAAGAAGGCGACGATGGCGATGTCCAGCCCGTCGAGCCAGACCACCGGCTCGGCGCCATCGTTGCCGTGGTCGTGCCAGGTCCAGGCCGGCGTGATGATGAAGTCACCCGGGTGCATGGTCGTGCGCTCGCCGTCCACCGCCGTGAACGCGCCCGTGCCGCTGACGATGAAGCGCAGTGCCGACTGCGTGTGGCGGTGGCAGGGTGCGACCTCGCCCGGCAGGATCAGCTGCAAGCCGGCGTAGAGCGTGCTCGTGGCGCGCGACAGCCCGGGCCAGCCCGGGTTCTCGAGGATCAGCACGCGGCGGATGGCCTCTTCGGCGGTGATGACGCGCCCGGCTTCTTCGAGGAAGGGTGCGACATCGCTCCAGCGCCAGTGCACGGCCTGTGTCTTCACCGCCGGCTGCTGCGGCACCAGCGCGTGCAGCACCTCCCACAGCGGCGTGATGCCGTGCGGCAGCATGCGGTCGTACAGGGCCTGGCGGGCTTGGCGAGCTTGGGTGATCAGGTCGGGTGCGTTCATGCGCACATTTTGCGCGCGGCCGGTGTCGGTGCATCGTGCCCCGTCACGCCGGCGCGTCACTCGAGTCGCTTCAACCCCCCTACGCGCACGCCCAGCAGGCGAATGCGCCGCGCCAGGTCGACACGCTTGAGGCACAAGCCGGCGGCCAGGCGGATGGTGGTGGCGTCTTGCGTGGCTTCAATGATGCTCATGTCGCGCGTGACGATCTTGAAGTCATCGAAGCGCAACTTGATGCCGATGGTGCGGCCGACGTAGGCCTTGCGCTGCAGGTCCAGCGCCACCTGCTCGGCCAGTTCGGTGAAGACGCGGCCGAGCTCGCTGCGGTCGTGCTTGGCGTGCAGGTCGCGCTCGAAGGTGGTCTCGCGGCTCATAGACACCGGCTCGCTGTGCGTCACCACGGCGCGTTCGTCGATGCCGTGGGCGGCGTCGAACAGCCAGCCACCGTGGCTGCGGCCGAAGTGTTCGATCAACCAGGCGCGCTCGCAGGCGGCCAACTCGCCAATGGTATGCACACCGAGCATGGCGAGCTTGGCCCCGCCCTTGGGGCCGATGCCGTTGATGCGCCGCACCGGCAGCGGCCAGACGTGCTGCGGCAGGTCTTCGTGGGTGATGAGCGACAGGCCGTCGGGCTTGTCCAGCTCCGACGCGATCTTGGCCAGCAGCTTGTTCGGCGTGATGCCGATCGAACAGGTGAGGCCGGTGCAACGCCTGACGTTGTTCTTGATGTCCAGCGCCAGCGCGCGCACGCCGCCGAAAGGGTCGTGGCCCAAGCTTTCCTGCGCGCCGCTGACATGGCTCAGGTCGATGTAGATCTCGTCGATGCCGCGGTCTTCGATCACCGGCGCGACCTCGGCCACGGCGGCCTTGAAGAGCCGCGAATAACGCCGGTACTGCTCGAAGTCGGTGGGCAGCAGCACCGCGTGCGGCGCCAGTGCCGCGGCCTTCATCAGGCCCATGCCTGAGTGCACGCCGTGGTCGCGTGCGGCGTAGGTGGCGGTGGTGACGACACCGCGGCCGGCGTAGTCGCGCAGCGTGAAGAAGCGCCGCGTGCCGTCGTCCTGCGGCACCGGCTGGTGGCGCCGGCCGCCGCCAATGACCACCGCCTGGCCGTTGAGTTCGGGATAGCGCAACAACTCCACCGACGCGTAGAACGCGTCCATGTCGAGGTGGGCGATCCAGCGCCGGCCAGTGCTGAGGGACATGCGCGGGATGGTAGGCGGGTGTGGCGCATGAGGCCGCGCGTAAACTGCCCGGCGACTGGTACTGGCTGGAGGCTGGCATGCATGAATCACCTGTTCAACGCGCGCTCGCGGCCTCGGCCGTGGCGCTGCTGGTGGCCGCGGGCTGCCTCGTGCTTTTCCTGCCGCCGATGGTGACGCGCACCACGGCGTCGGTGCCGCTGGTGGTGTTCGTGTCGCTGGCCATGGCCGCGGCCATCATCCTGCACTGGGTCTTCGTGGGCATCGCTGCACGGCGCATGGGCCGTTCGGTGCCGGGCTGGGTCGGCATGGCGGTGCTGCTGTTCCCCATCGGTGGCGTGGCCGCGCTGATGTTGCTGGCCTGGTTCGTGGACGAGGCGCGTCTCGATGCGGCTCACTCATGAAGTCGGCATGGCCATGTCTGGCGGCGACGCTGCTGTGGGCTTCGGCCACCCTCGCCGTGGCCGCGCCTGACCTGGCGCTGCTGCAGCAACAGGTCTTCGCCGCCGAGCGCGCCTTCGCGCGCAGCATGGCCGAGCGCAAGCACGAAGACTTTGTGCGCCACCTGTCAGAAGAAACACTCTTCTTCGGCCGCGGCGTGTTGCGTGGCAAGGCCGAGGTGGCCGCCGCCTGGAAGGCCTTCTACGAGGGGCCGCAGGCGCCGTTCTCGTGGGAGCCCGACCAGGTGGAAGTCACCGCCGATGGTTTGTTAGCACTTTCCACCGGCCTGGTGCGCGACCCCGCGGGCAAGCTCACCAACCGCTTCATCTCGGTCTGGCGGCTCGAAGCGCCCGGGGTGTGGCGCGTGGTCATGGACCGGGGCAGCCCGCTGACCGAGGCGGAGAAGAAGCTGCCCTGAGGTGTCGTCGTTGAGGCGCTACGCCTCAGTCGACCCACACCTTGACATCGGGCCAGCCCATCAGCCTGAACAGGTAGTAGTTCACAGCGGCCTCGGCCACGTCGTCGGCAAAGAGGATGACCTCGGCATGCCGCGGCACCCCGGCTTTGGTGATGAGTTGCCACAGCTCTTTCGCCGCCTTGGGCGTGCCGTCGGCGTTCAGTAGTTCGGTGTAGGGCAGCCGCACGACCAAGCCCGCGGGGGTGCGCGCAGGCGCGGTCTTGCCGGAGGCGACAAACACCTTCGGGTATTCGCCGCGTGTGGCCGTGGGGTCGCTGGACATGACACCGCGGCGCAGCGGCGCCGCGTACTTCGCCGCCGGCACGGTGATGTCACCCGCCTTCGCCGGAAGGCCCACCCGCGTCGGCTGCTTCGTCAGCTCGAAGCCGCGCAGGCCCCACTCGTCCACCGAGTCCATCAGCACCGA
>JANLYV010000122.1:0-7575 GCA_031365825.1 Rubrivivax sp.
CCCAAGGTCGACTGCCACTGCCACGTGCTCGACCCGGCGCGCTTCCCGTACCCTTCGGACGTTAGTTCTGGCGTGACCTACCGGCCCGCAGGCCAGGAGATCGGCACGCTCGACCAGTACCTGCAGGTGATGCGGGCCTACGGCATCCGTCACGCGCTGCTGGTCGGGCCGAATTCGGGCTACCAGTTCGACAACCGCTGCCTGCTCGACGCGCTGGCGCGCGGCGCGGGCCGCTTCAAGGGCATCGCCGTCGTGCCGCTGGACATCGGCCGCGATGCCTTGATCGAGCTGCGCGCAAGTGGCGTCATCGGCGTGGCCTTCAATGCCACGGTCTTCGGCACGGCGCACTACCAGTCTGCCGGGCCACTGCTCGACATGCTGGCCGAGTTGAACATGCTGTTGTCGCTGCAAGTGCAGGGCGATCAACTCCTTGACTTGCAGCCGCTGCTCGCACGCAGCGAGGTGCGTGTGTTGATCGACCACTGCGGCCGGCCCGATCCCGCGCGAGGTGTGGCGCAACCCGGCTTCCAGGCGCTGCTGGCGTTGGCGCGCACGGGGCGTGTGGCGGTGAAGTTGTCGGGTCTGCAAAAGTTCTCGGCGTTGACGCCGCCGCTTGCGGACACAAGGCCCTTCCTCGACGCGCTGCTCGAAGCCTTCACGCTCGAGGCCTGCCTGTGGGCCAGCGACTGGCCGTTCCTGCGCGCCCCACAGCGGCTGGATGTCGGCCCGCTGCTGCGCGAGGTCGAGCAGCTGTTGCCAGCCGCAGCCGACCGCCAGAAACTCTTCTGGGACACCCCGCGCCGCTGGCTTGGCTTTTGATCGCATGCCACTACCTAACCCTCAAGCCGATCTGACGCGCCGCGCCTTGCTCGGCGCCGTGCTCACGGCACCTTTGACGGCACCGGCCCAAACCGCGCGGCCGCTGCGCATCATCGTGCCCTTCACGCCCGGCGGCAGCACCGACATCCTCGCCCGCGCGCTGGCGCCCAAGCTGTCGTTGGCAATGGGCGTGAACGTGCTCGTCGACAACAAGCCCGGTGCCGGCGGCTCTCTCGGCGCCACCGAAGCGGCCAGGGCCGAGCCCGATGGCCACACGCTGCTGATGGGCCACATCGGCACGCTGGCCGTGAACCCGTCGATCTACCCGAAGCTGGCTTACGACCCGTTGAAGAGCTTCGTGCCGGTGGCCTTTGTGGCGCGTGTGCCCAACGTGCTGGTGGTCAACGCCGCGTCGTCGATACGTTCGCTGAAAGAGCTCGTGGACTCGGCACAGGCCAGGCCGGGCCGGCTGACGTATTCGTCGGGCGGCAATGGCAGCGCGGCGCACATCACTTTCGAGTCGCTGAAGCTGGCGGCGCGGATCTTCATGCTGCACATCCCCTACCGTGGCACCGCGCCTTCGGTCACCGACGTCATCGCCGGACAGGTCGACTGCACCTTCACCGGCGCGCCGGCCGTGATCCCGCACGTGCGCAGTGGCCGCCTGCGCGCGCTGGCAGTGTCGAGCTCGCAACGCCTGGTGGCTTTGCCCGATGTGCCGACGGTGGCCGAGAGTGGCTACCGCGGCTTCGAGGCCGACCAGTGGTACGGCATCGTGGCGCCGGCGGGTACGCCCGCGGCCGTCGTGGCGCGGCTGAACAGCGAGATCAACAAGGCGCTGGCGCTGCCCGACGTGGCGCAGCAACTTGCCATTGAAGGCGCCACACCGATGCCGGGCAGTTCGCAGGTGTTCGGCGATCTCATCCGGCGCGAGATTCCGCGCTGGGCCGAGGTGGTGAGGGCGGGCAATGTCAAACCTGAGTGAGGCGTTTGCGATGCATGTCCATCGTGTCCTTGCAGCGCTGGTCGCCGTGCCCGGCGCGCCTTTCTCTCTCCCCTGATGCCCGACCCTGCCGACGCTACGGAGCACTTCGCCATGCGCATCATCGAACGCCGCCACTTCCTCGCTCTTGCTGCTGCTTTGGCGTCGGCGCGCACCGCGCGAGCGCAGCCTGCCGCATTCCCGTCCAAGCCCATCAAGCTGCTCGTCGGCTTCGCGCCCGGCGGGGCGGTGGACATCATCGCGCGCGCCGTCGGCCAGCACATCGCGCCCGCGCTCGGGCAGCCGGTGGTGGTCGAGAACAAGCCCGGCGCCGGCACCAACATCGCCTTGCGCGCGCTCATCGAAAGCCCGGCCGATGGCCACACGCTGATGCTCACGGCCAACTCCATCGCCGCCAACCAGACGCTGTACCAGCCGCCACCTTTCGACATGGCGCGCGACTTCACGCCGGTGGCGCTGGTCGGCCGTGTGCCGGTGGTGCTGGCGGCGAACGCGCAGACGGCTATCGACTCCATCGCCAAGCTCATCAGCAGCGCCAAGGCGGCGCCTAAAACCATCAGCTACGGCAGCCCCGGCAACGGCTCGACGCCGCATCTGGCGATCGAACTGTTCGAGCGCGCGGCCGGCATCCAGCTGAATCACATCCCCTACAAAGGCGGCGCGCCGGCCATCAACGACGTCATCGCCGGCCACCTGCAAGCCGTGGCCGTGAACGCGCTCGAAGTGCTGCCGCATGTGCGCTCGGGCAAGCTGCGCGTGCTGGCCGTGTTGAGCCCCGCGCGCAGCACGATCTTCCCCGAGGTGCCGACCATCGCCGAGTCGGGCTTCGCCGGCTTCGAGGCGTCGGTGTGGTACGGCGTGGTCGGTCCGGCCGGGCTGCCGGGCGCGGTGGTTTCGCGCGTGCATGCCGAAGTGCAGAAGGCGCTGGCCGCGCCCGAAGTACGCGATCGATTGGTCAACGCTGGCGGCGAGGTCCTGCCCGGCCCGGTGGAGCGATTTGCGAGCCTGCTGGCGAGCGAGCGGCTGCGTTATGACCGTCTGATCCGCGAAGCGCGCATCCAGCCGGACTGAACACCATGACTAGCCTGTCACCCATGAATAGGAGTCGACGTTTCCTGCGGTGGACGGGTATCGCGCTGACCGCGCTGCTAACAAGCTGCGCGAGCGTAACCACGTCCGCACCCGCACCCGCACCCGAACTGCGTCAGGCACTCGCCCCCACCGGCACGCTGCGCGTCGCCGTCTACCCCGGCAGCCCGACCTCGATGGTGCGCGCCGCAGGCAGCGAAGAGATGCGCGGGCTGAGCGTCGAGCTCGGTCGCGAGCTCGCCCAACGCCTTGGCGTGCCGGCGCAGGTGCTGGTCTTCGATCGTGTCGCCGAAGTCGTGGTGGCGTTGAAGGAAGGCCGCGCCGACTTCACCGTCACCAACGCCACGCCGGCCCGCGCACAAGACCTCGACTTCACGCCGCCGCTGCTGGCGCTGGAGCTGGGCTACCTGGTCCTGCCCGGCTCGCCGGTGCAGTCGCTGAGCGACGTCGACCGGCCCGGCATGCGCATCGGCGTCACCCTGGGCAGCAGCTCGCAGACGACCTTGACGCGCGAGCTGCGCCAGGCGCGGGTCGTGACGGCGCCGTCGTTGCGCGCCGCGGGCGAGATGCTGCAGCGAAGCGAGATCGACGCCTACGCCACCAACAAGGCCGTGCTGTTTGAACTTGCCGACACGCTGCCGCGCGCGCGCATCTTCGAGGGTCGCTGGGGTTTGGAGCAACTGGCCATCGCCGTTCCCAAGAGCCGTGGCGCGGCGGCGGCAGAGTACCTGCGCGGCTTTGCGCAGGCCATGCGCGACGAAGGGCTGGTGCGCGCCGCGTCGGCCCGGGCCGGGCTGCGCGGCACGGCCGAGTTGCCGTGACCGAAAACTTTTTTGACGCGCACGGTCGAATTCCCGGCGCGCCGGTCGTCGTCAAGTTGCCGGCAGATTGAATTCATCCACCTTCATTCCAGGAGCCCCCATGCCCACCACCCTGACCCCGTACCTCAGCTTCGGCGGCAACACGCGCGAGGTTTTCGCCTTCTATGAAAAGGCGCTCGGCGCCAAGATCGAAACCATGATGAGCTACGCCGACATGCCGGCGCCCGACACTTCCGCGGCATCTGCGGCCGGTTGTCCCGAGGGGCCGGCACCCACGGGCGACGGCATCATGCATGCGTGCCTCTCGCTGCCCGGCGGCGCAATGATCTTCGCCGGCGACACACCGCCGCAGGTCAACTACGAAGGCGTGAAAGGCGTGATGCTGGCGCTGCAATACGACACCGTCGACCAGGCCCACAGCGCCTTCAACGCGCTGGTGCAAGGCGGTCAGGTGACGATGCCCATGGCCCCGGCCTTCTGGGCCAAGACCTTCGGCATGCTCACCGACCGCTTCGGCGTGAGCTGGGCCGTCAACGGCGAGCCGGTCGACTTCAAATAGACGCCCCGTTCAGGCCAGCGCCTGCAACACACGCGCCGGTGTGAACGGCAGGTCGCGCAAGCGGCGCCCCGTGGCCTGGGCAAAGGCGTTGGCGATGGCTGCGGCCATCGGCCCCTGCGCGCCTTCGCCCACGCCCAGCGCTCGCTCCAGCGGGCGGTTGATGAGCTCGACCGTGACCGCGGGCACCTGCGGAAAACGCAGGATCGGGTAGTCGGCCCAGCTGCGTGCCAGCAGGCGCGTGGCATCAAAGTCCACCTGCTCCATCAGCGTCCAGCTGGCCGACTGGATCAGGCCGCCTTCGATCTGGTTGCGCAGGCCGTCGGGGTTGATCACCAGCCCGGCGTCCACTGCCGACGCGGCGCGCTCGACGCGCAGCTCGGCGCTGCGCGTGTCGACGCTAACGTCGACGATGACGGCACAGTAGGCCGCCAGGTTCTTGTACCTGGCAAAGCCGATGCCGCGGCCTTTCAGCACTCCCGGCGCGACGGCCACCTTCGCGCCTTGGGTGTCGCGCGCCGGCGTGGCTTGCCACATCGCCAGCGCCGCGGTGCGCTCGATCACCGCGCGCGCACGCGCATCGCGCAGGTGGCGCAGGCGGTACTCCACCGGGTCGGCGCCGTGCGCGCCGGCCACTTCATCGATGAAAGATTCGAGCGCGAAGACGTTGGCATAGGCGCCGAGCGTGCGCAGCGCCGAGGTGCGGATGGGCGTGTCCACCAGCAGGTGGTTGACCACGCGCTGGCGCGCGAAGCTGTACAGCGGCACCGCGTTGCGGTCGCTGCCGCCTGAGGGCTGCGGGATGTTGCGCGCCGGGCCGGGCTTGAGCGGCTTGTCGAGGTACCACGAGGCCAGCAGGTTGCAGCCGTCGGGGTCGTTCGGCCGCGTGCTGTGGGTGTGGCTCCAGAGTTCGTGTTGCCAGTCGACGATGTTGCCGCCGGCGTCGGTGCCGGCACCCATCTTCATCAGCATGGCCGAGCCCAGCGGCTCCCACACGGACTCGTCCTCGCGCATCCACTGCAGCTTCACCGGCGCGCCGGCACAGGCGCGCGCGAGCAGCGCGGCGTCGAGCGCCACGTCGTCGGCGCCGTTGTGGCCGTAGCAGCCCGAGCCTTCGCGGTGCGCCACCGTGATGTCGGCCACCGGCACACGCAGTGCCTTGGCCAGGTCGTTGCGCAGCAGGTAGACGCCCTGCGTGTGCGACCACAGCTGCAGCTTGTCGCCCGCCCATTGCGCCACCGCGCACGAAGGCCCGATCGACGCGTGGGCCTGGAACGGCCGCGTGTACTGCTGCTCGAAGTTGCGCGTGGCGGCCGGTGCCGCGTCGTTCTTCTCTGCGACGACCGTGTCGACGCTGCGTTGCGCCTGCATGTGGGTGAAGAGTGCGGCACCCGAGGGCGGCAACGGCGCGCCGGCACGCCACTGTGCACTGGCGCGAAGGGCCGATGCCGCGTTGATGGCCTGCTCTTCGCGCCGCGCGGCCACGGCGACGAAACTGCCGTCGCGATGCACCGCCACCACACCGGGCATGGCGCGCGCGGCGGCTTCGTCGAGCCCAGTCAATAACGCACCGGGTGAGGGTGGCCGCAGCACGCGGCCGAAGAGCATGCCGGGCAGGCGCATGTCGTGCACATAAGCTTCGCCGCCGCTCACCTTGGCGGCGATGTCGCGCCGGCGCACGCTCTGGCCCACCACCTTGTACAGGGCGGCGGGCTTCAGCGCCACCTGCGCGCTGGCTTCGCGCCGCAGCAGTGCGGCATCGGTCAGCTCCCAATAGGTGATGCGCGCCGGGCCTGGGCCGGCGCTGATGCTGCCGTCGTTCACCGCCAACGCATCCAGCGGCCAGCCCAGGCGTATGGAGGCTGCCTGCAGCAAGAGCGCACGCGCCTCGGCTGCGGCGTGGCGCAGTGCGCTGCCGCTGTCCTGGATCGACAGGCTGCCCGAGGTCACGCCTTCGTTGGGCGTGCTGCCGGTGATGCCCGAGACGACTTGAATGCGCCGCAGGTCGACATCGAGCTCTTCGGCCACGATCTGCGTCAGTGCGGTGAGGATGCCCTGGCCGAGCTCGACCTTGCCGGTGAACATCGTCACCGTGCCGTCGGCGTTGATGCGCAACCAGCCGTCGAGCCGGCGGTCGGTCTGCAGGCTGCCCGGCAGCGCGGGCGGGCTTGCGGCGGGTGTTTGCGACAGACCAGGCAGGGCGGGCCACAGGCCGAAAGCGACGGTCAATGCCGAGCCGCCTTGCAGCACGCGGCGCCGCGTGGGGTGATGGGTGCGGGCGCTCATGCCGTACCCCTCGCGGCGCGCTGCACCGCGCGCACGATGCGGCTGTGCGTGCCGCAGCGACACAGGTTGCCGGCCAGCGCTTCGCGGATCTCGGCTTCGCCCGGCCTGGCGTTGCGGTCGAGCAAGGCCTTGGCCGACATGATCATGCCGGCGATGCAGTAGCCACACTGCGCGGCCTGCTCGTCGATGAAGGCCTGCTGCAAGGCGTGCAGCTGCTGCGGCGTGCCCAGGCCTTCGACGGTGGTGACGTTGGCCTGGCCAACGCTGGCGCAAGGCAGCACGCAAGAGCGCACCGGCCGCCCGTCGAGCAGCACCGTGCAGGCGCCGCATTGCGCCGCGCCGCAACCGTATTTGGCGCTGTGGATGTCGCAGTCGTTGCGCAACACGTACAGCAGCGGTGTGTCGGGGGTGGCCGGGCTGTTGCGCACCTGGCCGTTGAGCATCAAGGAGACGGGCATGGGTTGGATACGGGTGTGGTGACGCGCTGGACCATAGCGTGGGCTTGTGACCCGTCAATCGGTGGCGATGCGGGTGATCGTGCGCCGCCGGCAAGGCCATCATCGTGCGACACGAGGAGACCCCACCATGGCCCGAACCCATCTGACACAAAGACTCGGCGTGCTCTGCGCGACCATGCTGGCCAGCGGTCTCGCCGCGGCGCAAGCTACCGCGCCCGCGCAACCCGAAGCGCTGAACATGCGCCTGGTGGGCTACAGCGACCTGCAGGCGCGCACCGCCTACCAGCCGACGATTCAGAAGCAGGGCAAGCGCTGGATCGCCTATGTCGGCCACCACGGCGACAAGAAGTTGAACCCGATGAGCGGCAAGCTCGAAGACAACGGCACCTCGATCCTCGACGTCACCGACCCGAAGCAGCCGAAGTACCTGGCCCACATCCCCGGCGAAGAAGGCAAGGCCGAACAAGGTGGCGCCCAGATGGTGCGCGTCTGCGCCGGCAGCGAGTTGCCCAAAGCCGACAAGAGCAAGTTCTACATGCTGCG
>JANLYV010000126.1:0-5582 GCA_031365825.1 Rubrivivax sp.
GTTCTTCTCGAGTTCAATGTCGATGCCCAAGGAACGGATTTCCTTGACCAGCACATTGAAGGATTCCGGCATGCCGGCTTCGATGGCGTGTTCGCCCTTGACGATGCTTTCGTACACCTTGGTGCGGCCGTTCACGTCGTCTGACTTGACGGTGAGCATCTCTTGCAGGATGTATGAAGCCCCGTAGGCTTCCAACGCCCAGACTTCCATTTCGCCGAAGCGTTGGCCGCCGAATTGCGCCTTGCCGCCCAGCGGCTGTTGCGTCACCAGGCTGTACGGGCCGGTGGAGCGCGCGTGCATCTTGTCGTCGACCAGGTGGTGCAACTTCAAGACGTGCATGTAGCCCACCGTCACCGGGCGCTCGAAGGCGTCGCCGGTACGGCCGTCGTGCAGCGTCGCCTGCGTGCGCGTGGCGTTCAAGCCCTTGCGCGCGGCGATGTCCTCGGGGAAGGCCAGGTGCAGCATGCCGCGGATTTCGCTCTCGGCCGCGCCATCGAACACGGGCGTCGCAAACGGCACGCCATGGCTCAGGTTCTGCGCCATCTCGATGACTTCGCTGTCGCTCAGGTCGCCGATGCGCTCGGTCTTGCCGCCGCTCTTGTTGTAGAGCTCGTCCAGGAACTTGCGCAGCTCGGTCGTGCGCGAATGCTCTTGCAGCATCGCGCCGATGCGCTGGCCTATGCCCTTGCCGGCCCAGCCCAGATGCACTTCGAGCACCTGCCCGACGTTCATGCGCGAAGGCACGCCCAGCGGGTTGAGCACGATGTCCACCGGCGTGCCGTCGGTCATGTAGGGCATGTCTTCGACGGCGACGATCTTCGACACCACGCCCTTGTTGCCATGGCGGCCGGCCATCTTGTCGCCGGGCTGCAGGCGGCGTTTCACGGCCAGGTAGACCTTGACCATCTTCAACACACCCGCCGGCAGCTCGTCGCCTTGCGTGAGCTTCTTGCGCTTTTCTTCGAAGCCGAGATCGAAGGTGTGGCGCGTCTGGTCGAGCGAGTTCTTGATGCTTTCGAGCTGGTTGGCCACTTCGTCTTCCGACGGGCGGATGTCGAACCAGTGGTACTTCTCGACGCTGGCGAGGTAGGCCTTGTCGATCACCGTGCCCTTGGCGATCTTCTGCGGGCCGCCGTTGGCGGGCTTGCCCACCAGCAGCTTTTCGATACGGTCGAAAGCATCGGCCTCGACGATGCGCAACTGGTCGTTCAAGTCCAGGCGGAAGCGCTTCAGCTCGTCGTCGATGATCTGCTGCGCACGCTTGTCGCGCACGATGCCTTCGCGGGTGAAGACTTGCACATCGATGACGGTGCCGTTGGTGCCCTGATCGACACGCAGCGAGGTGTCTTTCACGTCGCTGGCTTTCTCGCCGAAGATGGCGCGAAGCAGCTTTTCTTCAGGCGTCAGCGTGGTCTCGCCCTTGGGCGTGACCTTGCCGACGAGCACGTCGCCGGGGTTGACTTCGGCGCCGACGTAGACGATGCCGCTCTCGTCCAGGCGGGCCAGCTGCTGCTCGCTCAAGTTCGGGATGTCGCGCGTGATCTCTTCGCTGCCGAGCTTGGTGTCACGTGCCATCACCACCAGTTCCTCGATGTGGATCGAGGTGTAGCGGTCTTCGGCAACGACACGTTCGCTGATGAGGATCGAGTCTTCGAAGTTGTAGCCGTTCCAGGGCATGAAGGCCACGAGCATGTTCTGCCCGAGCGCCAGCTCGCCGAGGTCGGTGGATGCGCCGTCGGCCACCACGTCACCCGCCGCCAACTTGTCACCGCGCTTGACGATCGGGCGCTGGTGGATGTTGGTGTTCTGGTTGCTGCGCTGGTACTTGATGAGGTTGTAGATGTCGACGCCGACTTCGCCAGCCACCGTTTCAGCGTCATTCACGCGGATAACGATGCGGTTGGTGTCGACATAGTCGACCACGCCACCACGGCGCGCGGTGACCACCGTGCCCGAGTCGACCGCGGCCACGCGCTCGACGCCGGTGCCGACCAGGGCTTTTTCGGGGCGCAACACCGGCACCGCCTGGCGCTGCATGTTGGCGCCCATCAGTGCGCGGTTGGCGTCGTCATGCTCGAGGAAAGGCACGAGCGAAGCAGCGACCGAGACGATCTGCGCCGGCGCCACGTCCATGTACTGCACACGCTCGGGCGAAAGCAGTACCGACTCGCCTTGTTCGCGCGCCGAGACGAGCTCATCGACCAGCTTGCCATGCCCGTCCAGTGAAGCGTTAGCCTGGGCGATGACGTACTTGCCCTCTTCGATGGCCGAGAGGTAGTCGATCTGGTCGGTGACCTTGCCGTCCATCACGCGGCGGTAAGGCGTTTCCAGGAAACCGTACTCGTTCAATTGCGCGAACAGCGCGAGCGAGTTGATCAGGCCGATGTTCGGGCCCTCCGGCGTTTCAATCGGGCAGACGCGGCCGTAATGCGTCGGGTGCACGTCGCGCACTTCGAAGCCGGCGCGTTCACGCGTCAAACCGCCCGGGCCCAGGGCCGAGACGCGCCGCTTGTGCGTGATCTCGCTCAAGGGGTTGGTCTGGTCCATGAACTGGCTCAGCTGGCTTGCGCCGAAGAACTCTTTCAACGCCGCCGAGATCGGCTTGGAGTTGATCAGATCGTGCGGCATCAGCGCCTCGGTCTCGGCCTGGCCGAGGCGTTCCTTCACGGCCTTCTCGATACGCGCCAAACCGCTGCGGTACTGGTTCTCGGCGAGCTCGCCGACACAACGCACGCGGCGGTTGCCGAGGTGGTCGATGTCGTCGACTTCGCCGTTGCCGTTGCGCAGGTCGACGAGGATCTTGACGACGTCGAGGATGTCCTCGTTCGACAAGGTCATCGCACCTTCGGGCACATCGCGCCCGACGCGGGCGTTGAACTTCATGCGGCCGACGCGGCTCAGGTCGTAGGTGTCGGCGCTGTAGAAGAGGCGGTGGAACAGGGCTTCCACAGCGTCTTCGGTCGGCGGCTCGCCGGGGCGCATCATGCGGTAGATGGCCACGCGCGCGGCCAGCTGGTCGGCGGTCTCATCGGCCGCCAGGGTCTGGCTGATGTAGGCGCCCTGGTTCAGCTCGTTGGTGTAGATGCACTGGATGTCTTTGACACCGGCCACACGCAGCTTCTTCAGCAGCAGCTCGGTCAGCTCGTCGTTGGCCTTGGCCACGATTTCGCCGCTGTCGGGGTCGACCATGTTGCGCGCGATGATGCGGCCGACGAGGAAGTCTTCAGGCACGCTGACGAAGCCGGTGCCGCTTTGTTCAAGCTGGCGCACATGGCGCGCGGTGATGCGCTTGTCTTTCTCGACGATGACGGTGCCGCTCTTGTCGGTGAGATCGAAGCGCGCGATCTCGCCCTTCAGGCGCTCGGGCACGAACTCCATCTGCGCGCCCGAGTCCATCAGGCGGAAGTTGTCGTTGACGAAGAAGTGCGCCAGGATGGCTTCGGGGTTGAGGCCGATGGCCTTCAGCAGGATCGTCACCGGCATCTTGCGGCGGCGGTCGACGCGAAAGTAGAGGATGTCCTTCGGATCGAACTCGTAGTCCAGCCACGAGCCGCGGTAAGGAATGATGCGCGCGCTGAACAAGAGCTTGCCCGAGCTGTGCGTCTTGCCCTTGTCGTGCTCGAAGAACACGCCGGGGCTGCGGTGCAGCTGGCTGACGATGACACGCTCGGTGCCGTTGACGATGAAGGAGCCGAACTCGGTCATGAGCGGCACTTCGCCCATGTAGACCTCTTGCTCCTTGATCTCTTTCACGGCCTTGGCCGGATGCGACTCGCGGTCGTAAATGATCATCTGCAGCTTGGCGCGCACGGCCGCAGCGAAGGTCAGACCCCGCTGCTGGCATTCACGCACGTCAAACGGCGGTTTGGCGATGTTGAACTCGATGAACTTCATCTCGACGAAGCCGTTGTGCGACGTGATCGGGAAGGCCGAGAGAAACGCTGCCTGCAGCCCTTCGGGCTTGCGCTTGGCGGGTGGAACATCCTTCTGCAGGAAAGCGACGTAGGAGTCGCTCTGCATCGTCAGCAGGTAGGGAACATTCAGTACGCTGGCACGTTTGCCGAAGCTCTTGCGAATCCGCTTGCGCTCGGTGTAGGTGTAGGGCGTATGGGGGGTTGCTTGCGCCATTGAACTCTCCGTGTCGAGAACACACCCCTGGCCGGGGACGTGTTTCGTCGGCGACTGGCTGATCGAACATTGCGCTCGAAGCTTGGTGACAGGCCACTACCTGCCGCTGGCGGACAACCCCGGCATTGCACCGGAGTCCGACCAAACCTGTTCTCTGCAGTCGGATCAGAGAACACTTGCAAACACCGCAGCCGGTGCTTGCAAGTGCTCTCCGGGGACTTCGCCCCCGGGAGCACCGAGCCAAATTACTTGACTTCGGCTTTCGCACCAGCGTCGAGCAGCTTCTTCAGCGCGGCTTCGGCGTCGGCCTTGGGAATCGCTTCCTTCACGGCCTTGGGCGCGCCGTCGACCAGGTCCTTGGCTTCCTTCAAGCCCAGGCCCGTGAGTTCGCGCACGGCCTTGATGACCGACACCTTGTTGGCGCCGGCTTCGAGCAGCATGACGTTGAACTCGGTCTTCTCTTCGACCACTGCGGCGGCGGCACCGCCACCACCAGCGGCCGGAGCGGCCATGGCGGCGGCGGACACGCCGAACTTTTCTTCAATGGCCTTGACAAGGTCATTGAGTTCCATCACGGACATGCTGTCCATGGCCGACAGGAATGCGTCTTTATCGAATGCCATTTGAATTACCTCTGAATCGAATGAATGTTTGAACAGTGAAGACGGTTGGAAGCTCAGGCCGCTGCAGGTTCGGCATCAGCGGCCGGGGCATCAGCAGCAGCGCCGCCGCCCTTCTTCTCGAGCACCGCGCCCAGCACGCTTGCGAAGCGCTGGATGGGTGACATCAAGAGGCCCGCCACCTGGGCCAGCAACACTTCGCGGCTGGGGATCGCCGCGAGGGACTTCACGCCCTCCGCGTCGAGCGCCTTGCCAGCGTAGGCACCACCTTTGATGACCAGCTTGTCGTTGCCTTTGGCAAAGTCAGCAATGACTTTGGCCGCGGACACGGCGTCTTCGGAAAAACCATAGATCAGCGGGCCGACCAGGACCGCCTGGGCCGCCTCGAAACCGGTGCCGGCGACGGCGCGACGGGCGAGCGTGTTCTTCAGAACGTGAAGGTACACACCCTTGTCGCGCGCCTGGCGGCGCAGGTTATCGAGCTGGGCCACAGTGAGGCCACGGTACTCGGCCAAGGCCAAGGTCTGCGAGCGTGCGGCTTGCGCCGACACGTCCGTGACCACGGCTGCCTTCTCGTTGCGATTGAGACTCAAGGTCTGCTCCTCACACAAAACGTGCCGTTCAGGCCTTGCAGCCCTCCGGGCACACCGGATTCAGCAGCCATCCGTTCACAGGTCAAACCGGTCGTTTCCAACTGGACTCCTCTTCACGGCGGGACCGCCATCTGCGCTGGCTTTGAGTTCGGCCTTTCGGCTTGGCTCGCGATTACGGGACTTGTGGCTTGCACCTTCGTCCCACCAGCGGTCTTGGATGGCCTGGCCACCTTGCGGCCAC
>JANLYV010000139.1:0-4770 GCA_031365825.1 Rubrivivax sp.
GGTGGGGCGTGATGTCTCGGGCCCGCTGGCCTGCCTCCGCCGCGTCAAGCCCGAGATCGCGGCGTGCAACGCCGGCAGCCTGAACTACCTGAAGATCAAGGACGACGGCCAATGGGCCTGGCCGCCTATGGTCTTCGACAAAGGCAACGGCGTGCTGATCGAAGCACTGGCGGCCTGCGCACGCCGCGCCGGGCGCGAGGTGGCGTCGCCGGCCGAGGCGCGGCAACGGCTTGGGCTGAAGTCCGCGCTGGCGGCGGCATGACCGGCACGGCCGCCATGCGCAGCGCCGACGAACAAGCGCGCTTTGACGCCGCGCTGAAGCAGCTCTTCGAGCACCGCGTCACCTTCAACAGCGTGCTCGGCCTGAAGGTGCTGTCGCTGCAACCCGGCGACGTGCGAGTCGGCTTTGCGATGCGGCCGGAACTCATCGGCCACTACGCCTTCGGGCGCCTGCACGGCGGCGTGATCTCGGCCGCGCTGGATTCGGCCTGCGGGCTGGCGGTGATGGTGGGCATTGCCGCCAACCACGCTGCCGATAGCGTCGAGCAGGTGATGCAGCGTTTCTCGCGCGTGGGCACCATCGACCTGCGCGTCGACTACCTGCGCCAGGGCCTGGGCAGCTCGTTCGAAGGCCGGGCCGAGATCACCCGGCTGGGCGGCCGCCTGGCTTCGACGCAGGCGCGGCTGGTGAACGACGAAGGCACGCTCATCGCCACGGCGGCGGCGGCCTACATCGTCTCGTGAACGGCCCTTGATCTGGCACGGTGGCGGCCCCATGTGCGACGCTTCCAGTCACCGTCGACACGCCAACGCACCATGACGCCACCCCTCACGCTGCGCCGCCTGGCGCTTGCCGCCACTGCTGTGCTCGGCCTCATCGCCGCCTTCTTCCTTGCGCCGGCGCTGGTGCAAAGCCGCACCGAGGCCGCCCCGCGCGCCACCACGCCGCGCCCGGCACTGGCCGCCGACGAGCTGGCGAACATCGATGTCTTCAAGCGCGCCTCTCCTTCGGTGGTGCACATCACCACGCTGGAAACGCAGCGTGACCTGTTCTCGACGAACCTGCAGCAGGTGCCGCGCGGCACCGGCACCGGCTTCGTCTGGGACGAACAAGGCCACATCGTCACCAACTTCCACGTCATCCAGGGCGGCAGCGGCGCGCGCGTGACGCTGGCCGACCAGAGCACGCACAAGGCGACGCTGGTGGGTGCTTTTCCCGACCGCGACCTGGCCGTGCTGAAGATCGACGCGCCCAAGGACAAGCCGTTGCCGCCGCTGGCCATAGGCAGCAGCCGCGACCTCATCGTCGGCCAGCGCGTCTACGCCATCGGCAACCCGTTCGGGCTGGACCAGACGCTGACCACCGGCATCGTGAGTGCGCTCAACCGCGAGATCGAGTCCTTCAACCAGCGCACCATCCGCGGCGTGATCCAGACCGACGCGGCCATCAACCCCGGCAACTCGGGCGGCCCGTTGCTCGACTCGGCCGGGCGGCTGATCGGCGTCAACACGCAAATCGCCAGCCCCAGCGGCGCCAGCGCCGGCATCGGCTTCTCGATCCCGGTGGACGAGGTGAATCGCATCGTGCCGCGGCTCATTCGCGACGGCCGCTTCGTGCGCCCGGCATTGGGCGTCACGGCCGGGCCACCGGCGCTGCAACGCGCGCTGAACCTGCCCAAGGGCGTGGCCCTGGTGCAGGTGGCCGCGGGCAGCCCGGCGGCGCGTTCGGGGCTGCTGCCGTTTCGCCGTGGCAGCGACGGTGGCGTGGTGGCCGGCGACGTCATCACCGCCATCAACGGCGAGGCAGTCGTCGACCTCGACGGCATGCTGGCGCACCTGGAACGCCACCAGGTCGGCGACAAGGTGACGTTGACGCTGTGGCGCGGCGGGCAGACGCGGCAGCAGAGCGTGGCACTGGGCGCGGCGGAGTAGCGCGGCGGCGAGATTGGCCCGTCATCGACGGGCATTTCGATCGATTCAGCGCTGACGGCCCGGTCACACTGTGCGCCGACCCTCGCCACGCCCCTGTGGTGATGCCGGCGGCGCGACGCCGCACTGGTTCATCGCGACCGGAGATCGACCATGCCCCATGTGTTCACGCGTTTGCTCGCGCCCGCCATCGTCTTGATGCGCGGCCTGAGACTGCGCGCCAAGTTCGCGCTGATGGGTGCGCTGCTGATGCTGCCGCTGCTGCTGCTGGCCGTGAACCAGTTCAGCATGCTCCGTGCCGAGGCCGACGCCGCCGTCAGCGAACGCGATGGCGCCGTGACGGCGGCGGCGCAGCTGCCCGACCCGAACCGCGCGAGCGCCGACCCCAAAAGCATGACGGGTGCCGCCGACGTGCTGCGCCAGAGCCAGGCATTGCGGCTGCGGCTGGAAGATCGCGCCGCAAGCAGCCAGCGCCAACTGTGGCTTGTGACGGGCTTGTCCCTTGCCGCCATCGCCGTGGTGGCTTACCTCAGCCTGGCGTTCTGTGTCGGCCTCTATGGCTCGGTGCGCCTCTTGCATGACGGCATGGCCATCGTCGCCAAGGGTGACCTTTCGCACCGCATCACCCTCCACGGGCGCGACGAACTGGCCGATGTCGGCGTGCTGGTCGAACGCATGAACGAACGCCTGTCCTCGCTGGTGGCCGAGATGCGCAGCAGCGCCACACGCGTGGGCATGGCGGGCGGCCAGGTGGCCGGCGCCAGCGCGGCGCTGTCGCAGCGTACCGAGGCCCAGGCCACAAGCCTGCGCCAGACGCTGGCGTCGACCCGGTCGCTCAGCGACGCGGTGGCCGCCAACGCCGCCGCGGCCGGCGCACTCGACCGTGTGACCGACCAGCTGCGCCAGGACGCCGAGGCCGGTGGCACGGCCATGCGCGACACCGTCGCGGCGATGGCGCAGCTGGAGGCCAGCGCCCGGCGCCAGGCCGAGATCATCGGCGTGATCGACGGCATCGCCTTCCAGACCAACATCCTGGCGCTGAACGCCGCGGTGGAAGCGGCTCGAGCCGGCGAACAAGGCCGCGGCTTCGCGGTGGTGGCCACCGAAGTGCGCCAGCTGGCGCAGCGCAGCGCCGCCGCCGCCGGCGAGATCCGCCAGCTGATCCAGGGCTCGGGCGCGCAGGTGCAGGTCTCGGTGGGCCGCATCCAGCACGCCGGTGACATGCTAACTTCCCTGGTAAGCGGCGTTCGTCAGGCGTCGGACTCGCTGCGCGCCATTGCCACGGCCAGCGCGCAACAAAGCAGTGAACTCGAGCAAGTGGCGCAAAGTGTGGGCAGCCTCGACGCCATCACGCGGCAGAACGCCGACATGGTGGGCCAGTCCGCCGCGGCGGCGGGCGACCTGGTGCGGCGCGCGGCCATGCTGGGCGCGGCGGTGGCTTCGATCAAGCTGCGCCAAGGCAGCGCCGACGAAGCGGCCACCCTGGTCAAGCGCGCGCTGGTGCTGGTCAAGTCGGTGGGTCTTGCCGGGGCCAGCGGGGCGCTGCATACGCCCGGCACGGGCTTCGTCGACCGCGACCTCTACATCTTCGTCATCGACCGCGCCGGCACCTACCGCGTGCACGGCGCCAAGCCGGCGATGGAAGGCAAGCGCGTGCACGACGTGCCCGGCATCGACGGCGACAAGTTCCTGCGCGACGCCTGGGCCGTGGCCGAAGCCAGCGACGGCCGCAGCGGCGGCTGGATCGACTACGACATCGTCAACCCGACCAGCGGCGACGTCATGCCCAAGACCTCGTACATCGTGCGCCTGGAACGCGACCTCTTCATCGGCTGCGGTGTCTACAGACGCGCCGACGCGGCCTCGAGCGAGGTGGCGAAGACGCCCGCGGCGACCGCCACGGCGGCGGCGCTGTCGCCCGGGCGGTACAGCGCGGCGCCGATGGCAAAGCCGCTGGCGCCGGCGGCGAGGTAGTCGCCCATCACTTCCAGCGTCACGCCGCCGCCCACCAGCAGCGGCACCGTCGCACCCAATAACGCGCGAAAGGCTCTGACAGCGGCTGGCGTGATGTGCTCGGCCGGGACCAGCTGCAGCGCCGTGGCGCCGGCACCGAGCGCGGTGTAGGCCTCGGTCGGCGTGGCCACGCCGGGCAGGCAGGCCAGGCCCAGGTCGCGCGCGGTGCGGATGATGCCGGCATCGACATGCGGCGACACCACCAGTGCCGCGCCCGCGGCGCGCACGTTGCGCACATCGGCCGTGCTCATCACCATGCCGGCGCCGACCATGTGCTCGGGGAAGGCGGTGGCCATCTTCTCGATGCTGGCCAGCGGCTGCGGTGAATTCAGCGGCACATCCACCAGCGACCAGCCGGCCTTCTTCAGCACATGGCCGATGGGTACCACCTCGGCCAGCGTGAGGCCGCGCAGGCTGGCCAGCAGGGGCAGGGTCTTCAGGTTTTGCAGCAGCCGATCTTGGTGGTCACGCACCGTTTGAGGCTAACACCGCGTACCCCGCAGCTGCTGCAAGCAAGTGCGAGGAACGCAAGCTCGGTCACATGCCATCACATTCGTGTCCGAGGGAACCCTTGCCAATGTCAGGGCTGCGACCGTGAGTCAGTGCGTCTGTGCGGCCGTGCGGCAAAGCCGACTGGGAGACGTGCCGCGCCACGACGGGTGGCAGCAAGGCCGTGCACGGCCGGGCGCTGGGGTGAGTATGCGCAGCTGAGCAGCGCAGGCCCTGGGGTCGGCACGCGTACTCGCGTGCTCGTCCTCAAGCTCGCCGAACCTGTCTGAGCGCAGCGACCGAAGGGAGCGCAGCGAGTTGTTCGGCGCGACCCCAGGG
>JANLYV010000186.1:0-1582 GCA_031365825.1 Rubrivivax sp.
GGCAGCGTCGCGGACCAAGAGCACACCGGTCTTCAGTTGCAAAGGAAGGACGACCAAGAGCAGCCGATGGATAGACCCGACAAGCTTGACATGTGGGATGAGCGCGCGCCGCAGACTCACGGCGCGGCGGCGCATGCCTAACTTCGCCTCGTGGAGTTGGCCGAGCAACACGACTCGGCGCAGGCGCAGCGCATCGCACGTTTTCTGGCCTGCACGTTCGACGTGCTGACCTTCACGTTCGACCTGTTCGAGCTGCGCGCGCTGGCAGTGACCAGCCGCGCGCGCAACCCGGCGCTGCCCGAGACGCCGACGATGA
This sequence comes from Rubrivivax sp., assembly GCA_031365825.1. Lineage (GTDB taxonomy): Bacteria > Pseudomonadota > Gammaproteobacteria > Burkholderiales > Burkholderiaceae_C > Rubrivivax. Next base: position 317 of record JANLYV010000186.1, read on the forward strand.
TCGAAGCCGGCTTGCAGGACTTCGAGGTCGTGGGCTTCTACGGGGTGCTGGCACCCGCAGGCACACCGGCCGCAGCGGTCGAACGTTTGTCAGCGGCGTTCAAGGCCACGCTCGAGACACCCGACGTGCGCACGCGCATGGTCACGCAAGGCGCCGACCCGGCCTTCCTTGGCAGCGCCGATTTCGGCCGCTTCCTGCAAGGCGAGATGCCGCGTTGGGCCGATGCGGTGAAGCGCTCGGGCGCGCGGCTGGATTGATCCTCAGGCCGCCACGGGAACGAGAAAGTCGCGGCTGATGCCGGCGCCGAGGTCGTTCACGCGGTCGAGGAATTGCGTCAGGTAGTGGTGCAGGCCCATCGCCAGGATTTCATCGATGCGGCTGTACTGCAAGTCGGACTGCAATCGCCCGGCGCGGCGCAGAGTGTCCGCACTTTGCTGGTTAGCCACCAGCCGCAGGTTGACCATCACCTCGTTCACGGAAGCCGCGAGCGAGCGCGGCATGTCGGGCCGCAGGATCAGCAGTTCGGCCACGCGCTCGGGCTGGATGACGTTGCGGTAGACCTTGCGGTAGATCTCGAAGCCGGAGACTGAACGCAGGATCGCGCTCCAATGGTAGAAGTCCACCTCGGGCAACTCTTTGCCGGGGGCGGCGCCGAAGTAGTCGCTGGCCAGCGCCTGGAACTTCACGTCAAGCAGGCGTGCCGTGTTGTCCGAGCGTTCGAGGAAGGTGCCGATGCGCAGGAAGTGCAGCGCCTCGTCCTGCAGCATGGTGCCCACGGTGACGCCGCGCGACAGGTGCGAGCGGAACTTCACCCATTCGAAAAAGGCGCCGGGGTCGCGTTCGAAGGCGCCCTCCTTGAGCAAGCGGTTGAACTCGAGCCAGGTCTGGTTCTGCGTCTCCCACACTTCAGTGGTGAGTGCACCGCGCACCGCACGTGCGTTCTCGCGCGCTGCACGCAGGCACGACAGGATGCTCGATGCATTGGTCGCGTCGCGCACCATGAACTCCATGACGTTGCGCGGCGTGAGCTGCGGGTGCTTCTTCGAATAACTGGCCGTGAGCTCGCTGATCGAGAGCAAACCCTGCCACAGCTGCTTGCTGGAGTCGTCGGTCTGTGGCAACAGGGACGTCTGGTAGTTGACGTCGAGCATGCGCGCCGTGTTCTCGGCACGCTCCATGTACCTTGCCATCCAGAACAGGTGGTCAGCGGTTCTTGACAGCATTTTCTTTGTTCTCCTATCAGCCTTGGCGCTGGGACATGAGCGC
>JANLYV010000257.1:0-9339 GCA_031365825.1 Rubrivivax sp.
TCGCTATGCCGAGCCGGCGAAGCAGTGGATCGCCGAGCAGATGGGTACTGTCGATGCCAGCGGCAAGCGCAAGCGCTACATGCTGTTGATCGGCATCAACGTCAGCTCGGGCGACGAACCGCCGAAGACGAGGACCTGCCGCGCGCCGAGCTGCGGCGCATGCTGGCCGTGGCCTGGCCCGAGCTCGAGATCGTGGCCGAATGCGAACACGGCGTGGCTGCGGTCGAAGCACTCCATGCCTTCGCGCCCGACCTCGCCTTCCTCGACATCCGCATGCCCGGCGCCAGCGGCCTGGACGTGGCACGCGCCGCCAGCGGCCGCTGCCACACCGTCTTCACCACCGCCTACGACAGCCATGCTGTCGAAGCCTTCAACGCCGGCGCGGTGGATTACCTGCTCAAGCCGGTGCTGGCTGAGCGCCTGGCGCAAACCGTGTTGCGCTTGAAACAGCGGCTGGTTGCGCGCGAAGCCGCGCCCGCGCTCGACGCCATCGTCGAGCGCCTGGCAGCACGCATGGCCCAGCCTTCAGGCGCCAGCCAGCCGCTACGCTGGATCAGCGCCAGCGTCGGCGAAACCATCAAGCTCTTCGGCATCGACGAAGTGCTCTACTTCCAGAGCGACGAGAAGTACACGCGCGTGGTGACGCACCACGACGAAGCCCATGTGCGCAAGCCGCTGAAGGAGCTGGCCGACGGCCTGGACCCGCAGCAGTTCTGGCAGGTGCACCGCGGCGTGGTGGTGCGCACCAGCGCCATCGCGCGCGCGCATCGCGACTCGCTCGGCCGCATCACGCTGCACTTGAAGGACCGCAGCGAGAAGCTGCCCGTGAGCCAGGCGTATGCCTGGCGATTTCGACCGATGTAGCCAGGCGTACGCCCGGCGATTCAAGCCAATGTGAGGCGGTTGCCGTTCACCATGTGTCGATGAACGGACGGCGCGGTGGCAGCGGCGCGGCGCAGGCGACATCGAGCACGCGTACCAGCCAGTCGCGCGTTTCGGCCGGGTCGATGACGTCGTCGATCTCCAGATGGCTGGCCATGTTCAAGGCCTGGCCACGGCTGATGGCTTCCTGCACCAATCGCTCGAACAGCGCCTCGCGCCCGACGCCGGCGGCCTCGAGCTCGCGCCGAAATCCGAGCCGCACCGAACCCTCAATGCCCATCGCACCAAACTCGGCCTGCGGCCAGGCGCAGGTGGCCACCGGCGCATGGAAGTGGCCGGCCGTGAGCGCCATCGCGCCCAGGCCATAACCGCGACGCAGCACGACCGAGGCCACCGGCACGCGCAAGGCGGCGGCGGTGACGAACAGGCGCGCGGCGTGGCGCACCATCGCTGTCTGCTCCGAAGCCGGGCCGACCATGAAGCCGGGCGTGTCGACCAGCGTCACCAGCGGCACGCCGCGTGCATCGGCCAGCTGCATGAAGCGCGCGAGCTTGTCGCAGGCTGGCGCGTCGAGCGCGCCGCCCAGGTGGCGTGGCTGGCTTGCGGCGACGGCCACGGTACGCCCACGCAGCCGGGCCAGCACGGTGATGACGCCGATGCCGAACTCGGCCCGCAACTCCATCACGCTGCCGGCGTCGGCCAGGGTCTCAACGATGCGGCGCGGGTCGTACAGCGCGTTGCGGTTCAAGGGCAGCGCCTGGCGCAGGCTGGTGACGTCGCCGCCAGCAGCGGCGGCTTCATCGCCGTTGCCTTGGAAGTAGCCGAGGTAGCGGCGCGCGGCGGCGATGGCGGCAGCATCGTCGGCCACGCGCACATCGACCACGCCGTTGGGCGCCAGCACCGACAGCGGCCCGACCTCGTCGGCATGCACGCGCCCGAGGCCGCCGCCTTCGATCATCGCCGGCCCGCCCATGCCGATGCTGCTGCCTTCGCTGGCGATGATGACTTCGCAGCAGCCCAGCAGCGCGGCGTTGCCGGCGAAGCAGCGGCCGGCCACGACACCCACCAGCGGCACCTGGCCCGACAGCGCCGCGAAGCGCGCGAAGGTGGTGCAGTGCAGCCCCGCAATCACCGCGGCATCGACGTCACCCGGCCGCCCGCCGCCGCCTTCGGCCAGCAGCACCACGGGCAACTGCTGGCGCGCGGCGAGTTCGAGCAGGCGGTCGCTTTTCTGGTGATTGAAGGCGCCCTGCGTGCCGGCGAGCACGGTGTAGTCGTAGGCCATCACGGCCACCGCGCCGTTCGCCGCACCGTTCGCAGCACCGCGTGCCGCGCCGTGTCGATCGGCGTTGACCGTGCCGGTGCCGGTGATGAGTCCATCCGCCGGCGTCTGCCGCTGCAGCTCGTCGACGTCGCGCCGGCTGCGCTGCGCCGCCACCGCGAAGCCGCCGTACTCGGTGAAGCTGCCGGCGTCGAGCAGCAAGGCCAGACTCTCGCGCACGCTGAGTCGCCCCGCGGCGTGGCGTGCGGCCACGGCTTGGAGCCTAGCATCGTCCAACAGCAGCTCGCGCCGCGCGAACAAGGCGGCCAAGGCCGGCCGTGGCTGGCCCTCGGTGGATTCGTTCTGCTGACGCCGCGTCACCACCGTTTCGGCGTTAGTCAGCACCGGCGCCAGGGTCATCAGCACATCACCCAGCTTGACCACGTCGCCGACGGTCACGCCGATGTGACGCACCACGCCGGCACCGGTGGCTTGCACCGGCACTTCCATCTTCATCGATTCGAGCAGCGCGAGGGTCTGGCCGGCCGCCACCACCTCGCCCGGCTGCACCTGCACCGCCACCACCACGCCATGCACGTCGGCGGCAACGATCATGGGCGGCGCGTCAAGTCGCCGCGGCTTCGGCCAGCAGCCCACGCTTGCGCAACAGCGGCTGCACCGTTGGGCCGCGGCCGCGGAAGGAAGCAAAGGCTGCGCCCGGCTCCAGCGAATTGCCGCTGGCGTAGATGAACTGCTTGAGGCGCTGCGCCACCGTCACGTCAAACGGATTGCCGGCTTCTTCGAAGGCGCCGTAACCATCGGCGTCGAGCACCTCGGCCCAGAGGTAGACGTAATAACCCGCCGCGTACGCGGAGCCGGCGAAGAGGTGTTGGAAGTGCACCAGGCGGTGGTTCACGCCCACCGCATCGGGCGCCCCGATGCGCGCCAGCACTTCGCGCTCGAAAGCGCACAGGTCGGCCGGCGACTGGGCATCGGTGAGCGCATGCGCGGCCATGTCGACGATGGCGCTGGCGGTATAGCGCACCGTCTCGTACCCTTGGTTGAAGCGGCGTGCGGCCAGCAGCTTGTCGATCAGCGCGTCGGGAATGGGCTCGCCACTGCGGTAATGGCGGGCGTGGCGGCGCAGCACTTCGCGCTCGGTAATCCAGTGCTCGAAGATCTGCGAAGGCAACTCGACAAAATCGCGCAGCACCTGCGTGCCCGACAGCCGCTCGTAGGTCACGTTCGACAGCAGCCCGTGCAGGCCGTGTCCGAATTCGTGGAACAGCGTGCGCGCGTCGTCGAGCGAGAGCAGCGTCGGCTCGCCCGCCGAGCCCTTGGCGAAGTTGTTGTTGTTCAGGATCACCGGCACGTCGGCGCCGCCGTTGCGCCGCTGCCAGCGCAGCGCACTCATCCACGCACCACTGCGCTTGGTGGTGCGCGCAAAATTGTCCTGCAGGAACACGCCGACGAGCGCGCCCTTGGCGTCGCTGACCTCGTAGGCCTTGACGTCGCTGTGGTACACGGGCAAGTCGGGCCGCGGCTTGAAGCTCAGGCCGAACAGGCGGCCGGCGCAGTCGAACGCGGCTTCGACCACACGTTCGAGCTGGAAATAGGGTTTGACCTCGGCGTCGTCGACGGCATAACGCGCCAACCGAACGCGCTCGGCCCAGTAGCGCCAGTCCCAGGCTTCGAGCGCCAGACCGCCCGCGCCGGCGGCAAGCATCGCGCCTTCAAGGGCTTCGCGTTCGAGCTGCACCGCCTTCAGCGCCCGCGGCCAGACCTCGTCCAGCAAGCCCTGCACCGCCGCGCGTTTGCCAGCCATGGTGTCAGCCAGCGCGTAGTCGGCAAAACTGGTGTGGCCATGCAGCCGCGCCTGTTCATTGCGCAGCGTCAGGATGCGACGCGCGACTTCGCGGTTGTCGTTCTCGCCATCGTGTTCGCCGCGCGAAGTCCAGGCGCGCCACGCCATCTCGCGCAGCTCGCGACGCTCTGAGAAGGTGAGGAAAGGCACGACCAGTGAACGTGAGAGCGTGATCACATGGCCTTCGCGGCCACGGTCGGCCGCCGCCTGCCGCGCCGCTGCGCGCACGAAGTCGGGCAGGCCGGCCAGGTCGGCCTCGCTCTTGAGTTCGAGCATGTAGCTGCTTTCGTCGTGCAGCACGTTCTGCGCGAAACGCGTGGTGAGCGAAGCCAGCTCTTCCATCACTGCGGCATAGCGTTGCTGCGCCACGGGTTCAAGCTTGGCGCCGGCGCGCACGAAGTCCAGGTGCACACGCTCCAGCAAGCGCAGCTGCTCGGCGTCGAGGCCCAGTTGCGCGCGCTGGGTGTGCAGCGCATCGATACGGGCGAACAGCGCGGCGTCCATCATCACCGCGCTGTGGTGTGCCGCCATCGGCGCGGCCATCTCGCGCTGCACGGCCTGTAAGTTGTCATCGGTGGCGCTGGCGGTGAGGTTGTAGAACACCGACGCCACGCGGCCGAGCTGGCGGCCGCTACGGTCATAAGCGGCCAGCGTGTTGTCGAAGCTGGGCGCGTCGGTCTGGGCCGAGATGGCAGCCAATTCTTCGCGTTGTTTGCGCATCGCCGCGTGCAAGGCCGGCGCGAAGTGCTCGCTCGCCAATTGCGAAAACGGCGGCAGGCCGAATGGCGCCGACCAGGTTTGCAGCAGGGGGTTGTCGGTGCTCATCGTCTCACTCCATCACTTGCCGCTGAGGACGGCTTTTTCGTCGTCTTCGCGGTAGCGTCTGTCGCCGCAGTCGGCGCTCCAGGTCTCGCGCTCGAATTGCAGCGCGTCACCGTCGCCATTGAGCTTGCGGTTGCGCTCGTTCCAGTCGGCAACCTTGGCGTCAATCGCCGTCGCGCGTGCGTTGAATTCCTTGACCTGACCTTCACCACGCGCCAGCACGGCGTTGCGCTCTTCGGTCAACTCCAGCTGGCGTTTGCGCAAGGATTCACCCTGTTCGTTGATGGCCAGTCGCTGCTTTTCGGCGTTCGCGCCAGAGGCCTTGGACTCGGTGAAATCGGCCACCAGCTTGTTCCAGGTTTCCACTTCCTGCTGGAAAGCCTTGGTCTTGGTGTTGAGCTCATCCACCGAAGATTTCATACCCGCCAGGCTCTCGCGTTCGACCTTCAGCGCGGCCTGCTCCTGCGTCAGGCCATCGCGTTCCTGGTTGAGCTTTGTGCGATCGCCATCGAGTTGGTTAAGCCGGGTCGCCAACGTATCGCGCTGCTTCAGGCAGGCGCGAAGTTCGTCGCGGGTCAGCAGCTTGCCGGCGCCGTCTTTTCCACTCAAGGACAAGGTCTTACCGTCTGCCGTCTTGTCAGGCGCCTTGTCGGCTGACTTGGCGGCCGGCGCCTTGGCCGCAGGTTTGGCCGGCGCGGTTTGCGCCATGGTCGAACCGGCCCAGGCGCCACACAGCATCAGCACACAGCCCACGCGCTTTGCATCGAACAGGAACATGGTCAACACCCGTGGTGGCTGGTTTTTGGCAGCCACGTTGCATCAAGGGCGGCAATGATGCCACCGTCGCGGCCCTGTCATGATCCGGCCTTGGCTGGCTGGTCCTGCAGCCCGAGCGAGGAGATAAAAGTACATGCGGTTGCTCAAATGGGTGCTTGGCATCGTCGTCGGACTGCTGCTGTTGATGGCGGGCATCGGGTTCGTGCTGCCGGCCAAGTTCACGGTCTCGCGCAGCATCGTCATCAACACCTCGCCCGACCGCGTGTATGCCTGGCTGGAAGACCCCAAGCGCTGGAAAGAATGGGCCTCATGGAACCGCCGCGACCCGGCCACGACCTATACCTACGTCGGCGTGGAGCGCGGTGTCGGCGCTACCTGGTCATGGAACAGCAGGACCGAAGGCGCGGGGCGCATGAAGTTCACCTCGGCCGAAAATGGCCGGCGCCTTTCGTATGAATGGCAGATGTCCAACGTCGAGACGCCCGCACAGGGTGAGCTGCGCCTGGCCAATGCCGGCCTGGGCACGCGCCTGACTTGGATCGTGAACGGCAACAGCGGCGACAACCTGCTGCTGCGCTGGTGGAGCGTCTTCGCCGACAGCGTCATCGGCCGTGACTTCGACGCCGGCCTGGCCAACCTCAAGGCACTGGCTGAAAAGCCTTGACCCTTGCAATCGCCTGGCCACGACCGGCAGGGCCACCAACACCTGAAGTGACCGCATGGCACTCAAATCCACGGTCTTCAAGGCCAACCTGCAGATTGCCGACATGGACCGCGCGCTCTACGCCGACCATGCGTTGACGCTGGCGCGCCATCCGAGCGAGACCGACGAGCGGCTGATGGTGCGCCTGCTGGCCTTCGCACTGTGCGTGCCTGCCGACGACCACCATGGTGCACTCGCCTCAGCCCGTGGCCTGGCCGACGACGACGAGCCCGACCTATGGCAGAAGGATCTCACCGGCCAGCTCGTGCAGTGGATAGAGGTCGGCCAGCCTGACGACCGCCGCCTCATCAAGGCCTGTTCGCGCGCCGACTCGGTCAGCCTGTTTGCGTACAGCAGTGCGGTGCCGGTGTGGTGGGCGGCCATCGCCACCAAGCTCACCCGCCTGCGCAACCTGGCGGTGTGGCAGGTGCCCAGCGAACAAAGCCAGGAACTCGCCTCACTGGCCGAGCGTTCGATGCAACTGCAGGTGACGGTGCAGGAAGGCCACATCTGGGTCGGCAACGGCGCGCACAGCGTCGAGCTGAGCTTGAAGCGGCTCAACCCGGCGAGCCCATGACATCCCCATCCGACATTGACCCCTGGCTCTGGCTCGAAGACGTCGAGGGCGAACGCGCGCTGGCCTGGGTGCGCGAGCGCAACGCCGAGAGCGAAAGCGCGCTCGAGTCCTTGTCGGGGCAGGCCTCGATGCGTGAACGCATGCGCGCCATCCTCGACTCGCCGCAGCAGATTCCCTATGTTGTGCGCCGTGGGCCTTGGCTCTACAACCTGTGGCGCGACGCCGCCCATCCGCGCGGGCTGTGGCGCCGCACCGGCCTGAGTGACTACCGGCGCGAATCGCCGAGCTGGGATGTGCTGATCGACCTCGATGCACTGGCACTGACCGAGGGCGAAAACTGGGTCTGGGCCGGCGCGGTGAGCTTCGCGCCGGCGCACCGGCATGTGATGGTGGCGCTGTCGCGCGGCGGCGCCGACGCCAGCGTGCAGCGCGAGTTCGACACCGTGGCGCGCGCCTTCGTCGACCATGGTTTTCAGATCGGCGAAGCCAAGTCGCGCGTGACCTGGCAGGACGCCGACACGCTGCTGGTGGGCAGCGATTTCGGGCCGGGTTCGTTGACCGACTCCGGTTACCCGCGCCAGCTGCGGCGCTGGCAGCGCGGCACGGCGCTGGTCGATGCGCCGCTGGTGTTCGAAGGCGCCGCGAGCGATGTCTCGGTGTCGGTGACGGTCGACCGCACGCCGGGCTTCGAGCGCATCGTGTTCGAGCGCGCGCTCGACTTTTATCGCTCGCGCGCCTGGCTGCAGCAAGGCGACGCGCTGCTGGCCATCGCCAAACCCGAAGACGCCGAGCTGCACTTCTGGCGCGAGTGGCTGCTGATCGAATTGCGCAGCGATTGGGCCGTGGCCGGCACGGTCTGGCCACGCGGCGCTTTGCTGGTGGCCAACGCACAGCGCTTCCTCGCGGGGCAGCTCGAACTCGAAGCCTTGTTCACGCCCAGCGCCACCTGCTCGCTCGAAGACCTGGGCGCTACGCAAAGTCGCTTGCTGCTGACTTTGCTCGACCAGGTCACCAGCCGCGTCGAGACGAGGCAGTTCGTGCACGGGCAATGGCAAACGCAGGCCTTGCCGCTGCCGCAACCGGGGCAGCTGAGCGTCACCGCGCTGCATGAGCCGCTGCTGGTCGACGATGAACTGGCCGAGGCGCTGCTCATCAACTACGCCGACTTCCTCACGCCCGACGCCTTGATGCTGGCCAGCACGACGGCGCCGGCGCTGGAAACGCTGAAGTCGCGCCCGAGCTTTTTTGACGCGCAAGGCATGCAGGTGCAGCAGTGTTTTGCTGCTTCGGCCGACGGCACGCAGGTGCCCTACTTCCTGGTGACACCGGCGCATGGCCAAGGCAGCGGCGCGCGCCCGACGCTGCTCTACGGCTACGGTGGCTTCGAGGTGTCGCAGCTGCCCAACTACTCCGGCGTGCGTGGCGGCGAGTGGCTGGCGCACGGCGGCGTCTTCGTGCTCGCCAACATCCGCGGCGGTGGTGAATTCGGCCCGGGCTGGCACCAGGCCGCAGTCGGGCCGAACAAGCAGAGGAGCTACGACGACTTCATTGCCGTGGCCGAGCATCTGATTCAAACCGGTGTCACCACCGCTGCGCAGTTAGGCATCGAAGGTGGCAGCAACGGCGGGCTGCTGGTGGGCGCGGTGATGTTGCAGCGGCCCGAGCTCTTCCGCGCCGTGCTGTGCCAGGTGCCGCTCTTGGACATGCTGCGCTACCACAGGCTGCTGGCCGGCGCCTCGTGGGTGGCCGAATACGGCGACCCCGACGACGCCGCGGCGTGGGCCGGCATGGCGCGCTGGAGCCCGTACCAGAACGTGCGCCGCGGCGTGAGGCTGCCGGCCGTGCTGCTGACCACGTCGACGCGCGACGACCGCGTGCACCCCGGTCACGCACGCAAGATGGCGGCGCGGCTGCGCGAGTTCGGCCACACGGTGCTGTACTGGGAGAACCTCGAAGGCGGCCACGGCGGCGCCGCGGATAACGAGCAACGTGCGCGCATGTTGGCGCTGGAGTACGCCTTCCTCAAGCGCGAGCTCGGACTGGATTGACGGGCCTGCGAGTACGAGTGGGAGGCGCCGGCATGCTGCAGTGGATCGACGACCACACGCCCCTGCCGCCGACCTACCTGGCGATGGGCCCGGACGACGAGGCGCCAGGCCTGCTCGCGGCCGGTGGCAGCGTCACGACGCCGCGGCTTGAAGAAGCCTACCGGCGCGGCATCTTTCCCTGGTTTTCGCCAGGCCAGCCGCCGCTGTGGTGGAGCCCCGACCCACGCATGGTGCTGCCGGTGGCCGAGTTCCGCATCACGCGCTCATTGCGCAAGACATTGCGCCACTTCATGCGCAACCCCGGCTGCGAAGTGCGTTTCGACAGCGCCTTCGAGCGTGTCATCCAGGCCTGCGCCAGCTCGCCGCGTGGCGGCCAAAGCGGCACCTGGATCCTGCCGGAGATGA
>JANLYV010000291.1:0-8436 GCA_031365825.1 Rubrivivax sp.
GCGGTGGAGTGCCCGCATTGCTCGCAGGTCGAGGACGACGGGTTCGAGTTGCTGGATGGCGACCGGCTGCTACCCCTGCGATGCAGCGGGTGTGGTGGCGAGTTCCATGTGGCCGTCATGGAATGTCGCGCCTGTGCGGCGGAGTCATTCTTCAGCTGGGCGCATCGTCCAACCCCGGATCGCTTCGATCATCTGGCGTGCGAAGCCTGCCGGCAACCCTACCAAGATCATGAAACGGCTTCGCGCGATCTTTTCGCATAGCGTGCGCGGCACGACCTTGCGCAGCGATGACGGGGTCATCGAGTTCACCTTGGCTGCGACGGCTGACGGCGTCTACGTGGAGCGCGTTCAGTTGCGCGCCGGCACGGGTCGTGTCGCTCAGTCAGCCCTATTCACGGATGACATCAGCTTCAAACGCTGGTGCGATGCCGACGCGGTGCGCTTCGACTACCCGATGGTCTACGTGAACCTCAAACGCAATGGAGGTGCCTGCTTTGGACAACCCGGATGAACCGCGGACGTTGCTGTCAGTGACGTCGCAACCCGGCTACGCGAGCCGGGTCAGTGAGATCGTCCAGAGCATCCCGAACGCTGTCGACGAAGCAGCAGCGGTGCGGTTGTTGACCGAGGCAGCGCATTGCCTCGGTGCCGACGTGGCGGCGTTCGCCAGCTTCACGCGTGACGACGGATCGCACGAGTCGTATCGCTTCCTGCTCGCCTGCGATGCAAGCTGGTGCCATGAGTACGAGAAATTCGCCTGGTACGGCAATGACCCGTGGTTTGCCTATGCCTTGAACCACTCCGACCCGGCCCTAGCGAGTGAGATTCCGCTCGGACGCAAGCAACGCGATGTCGTCGAGCTGGCATCGCATTTCGGTTTTCGGTCAGTGGTGATCGTTCCGGCACCATCGAGCGGTGGTCTGACGCGGATCGGGGTGCTGTGTCTGGGGTCAGACACGCCGGGCTTCTTTGAAGGCGACGGATATGTTGCGCTTCGCATCGCCGCCCGTGGCCTGGCGATGGAGCTGCACCAATGGTGGATCGGCCAGATCAAGCGGGAGCTGATCAAGAATGCCCGGATCACACCGGACGATCTGGTGCTGCTGAGGCTCGAACGTGTCGGGCACATCACAAAGACGATCGCGGAAGAACTCGACACCTCGCCTTGTTCTATCGACTCACGGTTTCAGCGCATCAACCAGAAGCTCGGCGTGCCGAACCGCAAGGCGGCGGCCAACCTGGCGGCGGAGTACGGCTTGATTTGAGTTCGCGGAAGATCTTGGTCGGGGGTTCACGATGTTGTTGCAGCTGCGCATGGCGGCGGGTTACCTGGCGGTTTTTGTGATGCCGGGGCTGTTCGCGTTGGGGCTGTGGCTGGAGCGGCCGTCCCTCGCGTTCGGCGCTGTGTTCTTGATCTTCCCGCTCGCGCGCGGCGTGTTCGGAGCCTACCGGCAACGCACTCCGATCATGTGGCGTGAAGGCATTGCGACCTGTCTGGATCGTCTGCCGCTTGCCTACGGATTCGTGTTGCTGTGCGTCGTCGGTTTCAGTGTGTGGATGATTGGAGCCGGCGCGGCAGAGTCGCCTGCGAAGGCCGTTGGCATCGGACTGAGCTTGTGGCTCACGATGCTGTTCGCGACGTGTCCCGCACACGAGTTGATTCATCGTCGCGATAGCCGACAGGCTTGCGCGGGAAGCCTCATCGCGGGACTCGCGGGTTACCCGTTCCTCGGCTGCGAACACCTTGCTCACCATGCGCGCTTCGGCGACACCGCGCGAGCCGAGTGGCCGCGTCTGGATGAATCGGTGTGGCGCTTTGCGGCGCGGCGGATCAGACGAATCATGGGCGAGACAGTTGCACCTGGAGGGGTACTGTGGAAACGCGGTCAGCGTCAACCTGACAACACTGGCGTGCGCGGTGCTGCGACAGTGACGTTGGTGACGTGGGCGGCGTTCTCGTGGGCGGGTGGATTGCCTGGCTTCTTGATTTATCTTGGGGTGATCGTCGGCGTCACTTTCGGCATCCAGTTGATCACTTACCTTCAGCACTGGGGGCTGGGCGACGACAGCCTTCCTGAGGCGGAGAACCGACAGTTCGCGTGGGAAGACGATTGCCAGTTTCAGGCGTGGGTGACGCTGCACCTGAGCTTCCATCAATCGCATCACCAGTCGCCGCGGCTCGCCTATTACCGGGTTGGGATGGCAGAAGACTCACCTCGCCAACCTGCTGGCTACGTAATGTTGATGCTGATCTGCATGATCCCTGCGTTGTGGCGGCGGCTGATGCTGCCGGCTCGAGATCGATGGATGCGACAACCCGAGCAAGCCCCGTCGTCAGGCCGGCGTCTGACTTGCTTCTCGCAGTATTCGGCACGCGTAGTCGGGAGGGAACAGTCGAATGATGAGGTGTCGTGAGAGTTGGGTTTCTTAATGAGTGCGGTAATTCAGACGGCTCCGACGGCTAAGGGATCCAATTCTTTTTTCGTGATTCAGACCAGCGTTCTGACCGGCATCAATGCAGCGATTGCTGACGGTGGCCGCCAGCCCGCAGACTCACGGCCTGGGACTCATTGCAGTCGCTCGGGCGCGCACGCGGCCTCGTCGCCAGCGGCCGATCTCAGGGTACTGCTGACATTGCCCGCCTGTGATCGCGATAGCGGCGAGAAGCACACGCCCTCCGACCGGCTCCGAACATCGTCCCGGCCGGATCGAACGACTGCTCCTCCGCGGCTCGACGGGCAGCCGCCGACCCACTGCGGCCGGCCGCCGGCCGAGATGCCGGTGGCAAAGCAGACGCTCACCGCGGCCTCTCAGTTCACTAGTTCGGGAGCCACCGTGAAGCGTGCGCGGTGAACAAGGCCGCGCCGGGTTATCAGGTGGCGTCCTGGTTGGTCATGGCTGCATTGGTTATTGCCACAGCATGGGCTTCCGCGCAGTCCAGGATGTCGAAGCCTGGGTCGACGCCCTTGCCGAAGACCAATGCGAGATCTGTACCTGCCAGCAGGATCGACTCGCATCCGTGGGTTCGGGTCAAAGACGTGCCGGCTCGCATGAAGACCTCTCAGTGTGCTGCGGTCGCAACCCCCGCGCTCGCCATCGCCACATAGGCTTCGTGGACCTCCTCCAGTTCATCCGCGGGGGCAATGACTTCCACGCCATCAAGAACGCCATAGAAGCGTGATTGCAGGACCACACGGGTCCCAAGCAGCCCGACCCCTCTCAGGCCGCGCCGCTTCACTTCGAGCTTGATCACGTCTAGCAAGTCGATCACCGGAACCGGCGACACCACCTTGAAGGCGTCGATGCAGAAATGCCCCGCAATCGATGTGATGGCAACCTGGGCGATGCCTGCCCGCTGCATTCTCTGGGTCTGGCGACCATAGATGTCGACTTGCGCCTGGACGTTTCCTTCTGCTTGTTGTCGCAGCAAAGTGGGCGTGTCCGCGTGAGCCATCGTGAGTTCAAGATCCTTGCCGGCACGCGCCGCCGCAGAAATGAGCTGCCGATAGTAGTAGTCGGTTGCCGCGGGGCCAATGCCGACAATCAAACCGATGTGCATGCCTGTGTACCCTCCAAGTCGCCCATGCGGGCGGAACGAATCAACATTCTCCACCGCGCAGTTAAGTCAGCTCAGCGGGCCTTCTGAGGCCCGTGACACATGCGAGGGGTCAGGGTGCTGCGGTCAAACCCAATCCCTTGACGCCGTACTCGCGCTGGACCTCGGCGATGACGACGCGGTACCCATCGAGCCACTTCTCATGCCCTGCCTTCGCCAGAAGGTGTGATGGGTTTTTCATCAGGACCTGGAGTGCTTCCAGCGTGTCCCAGTAGTACACGTTGGAGACCAGCCCGTTCGCCGGGTTCTCCCAGGTCTCCTCGCCGAGGTAGCCCGGAATCGCCTTGGCCGCTGCTGCAATGGCCTGATCCAACGCGTGGAATTCGTCGTCGAATTCCTTCTTGGCGAATATGAAGGTCGATGTGTACATGGCTGCGGTGTCCCTGCGATCAGGCGTTCGGTCATGCACTTCCAGTCAGCACCAAGACGAAGACTGGCGGCGCCAGTCAAGCGCCTGACGTTCGGGTACGGGCTTTCCGGATCTGCGGGTTTCTCAATCCTTCAGCGCGGCCAGCCGGACGCCCAGAGCGACCATGATGCCGCCGCCGAGTTTCTGCACCGCGCTCTGGATGCGGTTGACGCGGCCAAGGCGGGTCACGACACTGCTGGCGAGCAGCACGGCCACCACGTCGGCCAACGCGAACATCAGGTTCACGATGCTGCCCAGGATCACAAACTGGGCCCACACCGGCAGGTTCGCGGCGGGGTCCGTGAATTGCGGCAGGAAGGCCAGGAAGAACATCGCGGTCTTGGGATTCAGCATCTCGACGGTGATGCCCTCTACGAGCGCGCGCTTGCCGGTCTTTCGTGCCACGACCGGTGCGCCATCAGCGCCGGTGGCCTTGCCACGAATCATGGAGATGCCAAGCCAGACCAGGTAAGCCGCCCCGACCAGCTTGACCGCGGCGTAGAGCGGCGGTACCGCATGAAACACGACCGACAGTCCGGCGGTGGCGGCGATGACATGCAGGTAGCCGCCAAGGGCCAATCCCAAAGTGCCCAGCAGCCCTGCGCTGCGTCCGCCGGCCAACGTCTGGGCCGCCGCATAGAGGAGTCCCGGTCCCGGAATGAAGGCGAAGATCGCGCCGACCGTGAAGAAGGCGATGAGCAGATCCGTAGAGGGCATCAGAAGGCTCCAAGGTGGTTCGGACGCAGCTAGCGCAGGGCCAGCGACGCGGGGTGCGGCGCTCGATCGTCCATTGTCCGCTCTCGGCCCATGCTGCCAGCCGTCCGCTCCTGGCCGGCAAGCGCCGACGAAATGCGAATTCGATTTCTGCCGGTCAGCCTCGAAGTAGATCAAGGAACTGTTCCTGAACAACCTGACCTTCGAGGACCGATCCACGGCTGGCGCCATCAATTTCCGGGTCGGCTTTGATTGGCGCGCGCTCGGCAAGGGCCTTGGCAATATCAACAACGTCGCCAACCGGGGAGTAAGGACGACCGTAGACTGTCGCTGAATCAAAACAACGGCGACACGACATGCTGGACATCAAAGACGACAAGACCGACACGCAGACCCACGACATGACCGGTCGTTGCCCATTTGGCGGCGACCGCATCGGGGGCGCATTGGGGACACCCCCTGCGCTGTCGGATTGGTACCCGAACCGCTTGAAGGTCGAGCAGCTCTACGCGAACGGTCCGCAGGCCGATCCGCTCGGCGCGGACTTCGATTACGCCGCCGCCTTCGAGACGATCGACTACGCAGCACTGAAACAAGATATCAAGGCGTTCCTGACAACGTCGGTGGCTTGGTGGCCGTCGGACTATGGCAATTACGGTCCGCAGATGATCCGCATGGCGTGGCACGCCGCAGGCACCTACCGCATCTCCGACGGGCGTGGTGGTGCGGGCGAGGCTCTGCAACGCTTTGCGCCGGTCGAAAGCTGGTGGGACAACGGCAACACCGACAAGTCACGCCGCCTGATCTGGCCGATCAAGCAGAAGTACGGCAGCGCGCTGTCGTGGGGCGACCTGATGGTGCTGACCGGCAACTGCGCGCTCGAGATCATGGGTTTCCCGACTTATGGTTTCGCCGGCGGCCGCCGCGACGCCTGGGAAGCGGACACCAGCACCTACTGGGGCCCTGAGGTGTGGGACGCGAGCGCCGCGAACACCCCTGACGCCATGGTCATGCGTGACAAGCGCTGGCGCGGCCAGAACGGCGATGCCGACTACGACCTCGAGAACCCGCTGGCTGCAAGCCACTCGGCGCTGATCTATGTCAACCCCGAGGGGCCGTACGCCAGTGGCGATCCCATGGGATCGGCACGCGACATCCGCACCACCTTCACGCGCATGGCGATGAACGACGAGGAAACCGTGGCGCTGATTGCCGGCGGCCACGCCTTCGGCAAGAGCCACGGCATGGTGTCGCCAAAGCGCATCGGGCCGCCGCCGGAGATCGCACCGATGGAGGCCATGGGTCTGGGTTGGCACAACCCGGAAGGCACGGGGTTCGGCGAGTTCACGATAACCAACGGCATCGAAGGCAGCTGGACGCCCAACCCCACGCAGTGGGACAACGACTACCTGGAGAATCTGTTCAAGTTCGAGTGGCAGCAGACCAAGAGCCCGGCCGGGGCGTCGCAGTGGACGCCCACCGATCCGAATGCACCGAAGACGCCCGATGCCCACATCCCGGGAAAGATGAACCCCCTGATGATGATGACGAGCGACATCGCGCTGAAGACCGACCCCGCCTACCGAGCAGTCTGCGAGAAGTTCCTGAACGACTTCGACGCGTTCACGCAGGCGTTCTCGAAGGCCTGGTACAAGCTCACGCACCGCGACATGGGTCCCCGTGAGCGCTACCTGGGCCCGGAGAAGCGCAACGAGAACGACCTGCTCTGGCAGGACCCGATCCCGCCCGCCGAACACAGCTTGATCGGCGCAGCCGAAGTCGCTGCACTCAAGCAGCACATCCTGGCCGCCGGCGTGTCGGTGTCGGACCTGGTCTTCACGGCCTTCTCGGCCGCCGCCACTTACCGCCACAGCGACAAGCGCGGTGGCGCCAACGGCGGGCGGCTGGCGCTGGCACCGCAGAAGGACTGGGCCGTCAACCGGCGCACCGTGCCCGTGGTCGCGGCGCTGAAAGGCGTGATGACGGATTTCAACGGCAAGCAGTCGGGTGGCTTGCGCGTGTCGCTGGCCGACCTGATCGTGCTGGGCGGTTGCGCGGCTGTCGAGAAGGCGGCCGCCGATGCGGGCGTCCACGTGTCGGTTCCGTTCACCCCGGGCCGGCGCGACACCACGCAGGAACTCACCGACATTGAAATGTTCAACTGGCTGAAGCCGCTGGTCGACGGGTTCCGCAATTACACGGACGACCAGTTCGCAAATATGGCGCCGGGCGTCGCGCCTGAAGAGATGTTCCTCGACAAGGCGCATCTGCTGGCCCTGACCGCGCCTGAATGGGTCGCACTGGTCGGCGGGCTGCGCGCGATGGGCGCCAACCATGACGGGTCGGCCTCCGGTGTTTTCACCGACCGCGTCGGCGTGCTGTCGAACGACTTCTTCCGTGTGCTGACCAGCGTTGATCACGAGTGGAAGCCGGCGGATGACAAAGCGCTGGCCTTCTCGATCGTCGATCGCGCCACGGGAAAGCAGCGGTTCGAGGCCAGCCGCTGCGATCTGGTCTTCGGCTCGAACAGCCAGTTGCGCGCGGTGGCCGAGGTGTATGCGGGCAGCGATGGACACACACGCTTCGTCAGAGACTTCGTCAAGGTCTGGGACAAAGTGATGATGCTTGACCGTTACGAGACTCGCCAATAGACAGGGCGCTAGGTCTGGCAACGCCGGACCTCTCGTCGGTCATCTGGGCGACGGTGCAAGTCCGGGCCCACTGCACTTCAGTCGCTGGACGCTGCCGGATGCTGGCAGCTCTGCGAGACAGCCAATGAGCCGACGGTACGCTGGGCGAACCCTTCAGCGTGATCGAATCCGGGCCTGCGGCCATCCATGACGGTGAGGCAGATCCACGGGTCAGACCGAGTGACTGGTTGACCTCAAAGCAGCCCGTGGCAAGTGACAGCTTGTGGCCGGGACTACCCGATCACGGCTGCACCAGGAAGCGGACGCCGGCAGAATGGGCGGACCGAATGACCGCTACCTCAATTCACCGCCGGCTCGAGTCGCCTTCCAGCTGTCCCTTGCCTCGCACGGCAGCAGACGTTCGGCCCACAGATTCCGACCCACCCGCCTAGCTGACCCGTTTCGACCATGCTGCCGCGATCTCGCCGGGTGAGGGGATGTTTCGCATCAACCCCTGCCGCAGCGCAGCGGCGCTGATCTCCTCCCCCTGAGCCATCGGCGTGCCGTGCGCACGTAGCAAAAGCTCGTCCGCCTACGGGGCGCTCGCGAAGGCCAGCACTGGTGGCACGCCAGTTCGATCCCGCGCAGTCTTCCGCGCCGTCCAGTTCGCAGCCTGCCTGCCGCCCGCGGCCCAGCAATGACTGACCTCAGGGCCTCCAGACGCATCTATCGTGTGCCGAACAAACAGCCAAACGATGAATCCAAGCCGGCGCGAGCTTTTACTGCGTTGGCGTCTTCTGAAAACTCACCAGCGCTTGAACTCTGGTCCACCAATCTGCGAAGCCCTCGATCTTCAACAGCTCTGGCATATCTGGTGTGAGCGACAGGTAGAAGGCAATCGGAGCGAGGTACAAATCCGCAATGCTCAGTTCTCCGGCAATGAAGGGTGAGGTGGCTCTGGTCTTCATCGACAACTCGAGCACCTTCTTCCCGTTTTCTAGCCCGGAGTCGCGCATGGCCTCGTTCTTGCCGCCCACGAAGTCAGGAAAAAGGTGGAACGCTGCGAC
>JANLYV010000313.1:0-10317 GCA_031365825.1 Rubrivivax sp.
TTTCGCGACTTCGGCGCGCACCTGGTCCATGCCGTAGACGCGGTCGTTGATGTACCGGGTGTCTTCCCAGCCGTTCTTGAAGATGTGGTACAGCATGCCCCACAAAAAGGCGATGTCGGAGCCGGAGCGGATCCGCACGAACTGGTCCGACTTGGCGGCGGTACGGGTGTAGCGCGGATCGATGACGATGATCTTGGCGCCCTTCTCTTTCGCATGCAGCATGTGCAACAGCGACACCGGATGCGCCTCGGCCGCATTGCTGCCGATGTACAGCGCCGCCTTGCTGTTCTGCATGTCGTTGTAGGAATTGGTCATCGCGCCATAGCCCCAGGTGTTGGCGACACCCGCGACCGTGGTGCTGTGGCAGATGCGCGCCTGGTGGTCGGTGTTGTTGGTGCCCCAGAGCGACACCCACTTGCGCATCAGGTAAGCCTGTTCGTTGTTGTGCTTGCTCGAGCCGACGAAGAACATCGAGTCGGGCCCGCTTTGTTTGCGCAGCTCGAGCATCTTCGCGCTGATCTCGCTCAGCGCCTGGTCCCAGCTAATGCGCTGGTACTTGCCGTTGACCAGCTTCATCGGGTACTTCAGCCGGTATTCACCATGGCCGTTCTCGCGCACCGCTGCGCCCTTGGCGCAATGCGCGCCCAGATTGATGGGGCTGTCGAACACCGGCTCCTGCCGCACCCACACGCCGTTCTCGACCACGGCGTCGATGGCGCAACCGACCGAGCAGTGGCCGCACACCGTGCGCTTGACCTCGACCTTCTTCGCGCCGCCCTTGGCGTCTGCCGCCTGCGCTTTCTTCACCAACGTCAGCTGCGAGGCGGCCATGCCCGCACCCACGCCCAGGCCCGAACGGCGCAGGAAGGCGCGGCGGTCCATGGTGGGGATGGCGCGCGCAACGCCGCGCGCCAGACCGGTGACCAGGCCGGATGGCTGGCGGGTGACGTCGATCGACTTTCGTGTCAACAGCATGGGGCTCTCCTCTTGATGGGGCTGGCGTACTAGATGCGGGTGGTCTCGTAATAACGCTTGACGTGCTCGGTGAGCTGGTAGCCCCCGCTTGCATCGATCGTCTTGGCCACGACCTCCGGCTCGCTCGGCTTGATGGCCGGCAACACCGTCGCCACCGCCGCCACGGCGCCGGCGGTGCCCACGCCGGCAAAGACACGGCGGCGATCGATCAGGGGACGTTGTGACTCGCTCATGCAGACCTCCAGGAGTGGGCCGCACGCTCGGGCGGCACCTTTGGATTAGCCTGCATAGGCGCATGGGCATCAATCAGGGTGCACCCGCGTTTCGCGCGACAACTTGTCGCGGCTGCTGTGGGAGGCTCGCGGTGCCAGAATCTTGAGCCCGTGAACATCATGACCGCCACATCCAAACCCAACCTGGCCGTCGCCGTCGTGATGGAACGGCAGCGCCAGCCCAGCCAGTGGGAGGCCTGGCGCCACCGCCCGCTCGACGTCATGGCCGACGACGGCCGCTTTGCTGCCGGCGCCAAGACCTTGCGCGACGACGGGCAGACCTTGCAGACCCTGCACCCTGGCCTGGCGGTCACGCTGCACGTCGACGAAGCCGAGGGCTACTACCTGAACCTCAGCAGCGGCAACCCGGTGTGGTTCGTGATGTGGCGCAGTGACGACGAAGACCCGTCGCGCGCCTGGCCCGAGATCGTGACCCTGTCCTACAACGAAGCCGGCCGATTGCTCGATGCACAGGAGCGCGTCGACAACACGCCGCTGCCCGCCGATGTGGCGCAGTGGCTGCAGGCCTTCACCGATCAGCATTACCGCCCCGAGCCCAAGCGCCGCCGCCGGCCCGAATCGTTCAAGGCGCCGCAGGATCGATGAACCATGGCTGAAGACACAGACTCGTTCGCCAGCCGCTGGTCGCGGCGCAAGACGCTGGTGCGCGAAGGGCGAGCGGTGCCGCCCGCACCGGTGGACGCCCCCGTTCGCCCTGAGCTTGTCGAAGGGTTGCCCAAGACTTCGACAAGCTCAGCCCGAACGGGTGAGATTGCGCGCGAGCCGGTAGCGCATGCCGAGCGCGAACCGCCACCCACATTGGCCGATGTCGCCGGCCTCAACCGCGAATCGAACTACGCACGCTTCGTCGCCGGCGACGTCGCCCCCGAAGTCAAGAACGCGGCGTTGAAGAAGCTCTTCAGCGACCCGCACTTCAACGTGATGGACGGCCTGGACACCTACATCGACGACTACGGCAAGCCCGACCCGCTGCCGCTGTCGATGTTGCGCCAGATGACCCAGGCCGTGGCCCTGGGGCTGTTCGACGACGAAGACAAACCACAAGCCGCGGCCGCTTCCGCCACACCGCTCATCCAGTCTGTTAGCCCGACCGCCAGCCAAACCGCCAGCCCAACCGCCGCCCCCGATGAAGACCCTGCTCTGCAACTGCAACCGCAGCATGCCGCTGGATGCGAAAGCACTCAGCCTGGCGCTGGCGAAGACCCCCGGCGCGAGCTCTGACGGGCTGGACGCCCTGCACACGCTCCTGTGCCGGCGTGAAGCCGCGGCGTTCCAGCGCGCGGCCAAGGACAGCGGCAATACCGGCGACGAGTTGCTGGTGGCCTGCACGCAGGAAAGCCGCCTCTTCCTCGAACTCAACGCCGCCACCGAAGGTGCGGCCAGCGTGCAAGAGCGGCCGATCCACTTCGTCAACATCCGCGAGACCGGTGGCTGGTCACGCGACGCGGCATCGGCCACACCGAAAATCGCCGCCTTGATTGCCGCGGCGCAGCTGCCCGCGGCCGAGCCGGTGGGCACGGTGACTTACCGCTCCGGCGGCCGGCTGTTGATCGTCGGCGCGGCCGAAGCCGCCGAAAGTGCGGCGTTGTTGCTTGACGCCAAGCTCGATGTCACCGTGCTTGCCAGCGGCGGCGCCATCGCGCAAGACCACAGCCGCGCCACCTTCGCCGGCCGTCTGGTGAACTTGCGCGGATGGCTCGGCGCCTTCCAGGCCGAATGGGTCAGCAGCAACCCGATCGACCTGGACCTGTGCACCCGCTGCAACGCCTGCGTCGAGGCCTGCCCCGAAGGCGCCATCGACTTCAGCTACCAGATCAACCTGGACGCCTGCAAGAACCATCGCGACTGCGTGCGCGTCTGCGACGCCGCCGGCGCCATCGACTTCACCCGCGCCGCGCAAACCGTGGCCGAGGACTTCGACCTCGTGCTCGACCTGAGCGACGGGCCCGCGTTCACGATGCACGCCAAGCCGCAAGGCTACTTCCACGCCGGCCGCGACGCCGCGGCACTGGTGCGCGCGGTGCTGGCGCTGCGCGAGATGAGCGGCGAATTCGAGAAGCCGCGCTTCTTCCGCTACCAGCCCAAGATCTGCGCGCACAGCCGCAATGAACAAATCGGCTGCCGCGCCTGCATCGACGTCTGTTCAGCGCAAGCGATCCGCAGCGATGCCTCGCTCAAAGGCAAGGGCAGCACCGGCGGCAAAGTGCGCGGCGCCAAGGCCGTGGCGCCGATCAAAGGTGAAGGTGGCGGCATCATCGTCGAGCCGCACTTGTGCGTGGGCTGCGGCGCCTGCAGCACGGTCTGCCCCACCGGCGCGTTGAGCTTCAGCTACCCCGGAACGGTGGACCAGGGCAAGCGGCTGCGCACCATGCTCGCGGCTTACGCGAACGCCGGCGGCAAGGACGCCGCGCTGCTTTTGCACAGCCAGGAAGCCGGCGTGCGCATCGTCGACGAACTCGGCCGTGCCGCGCGGACTAACAAAGAGCGGCAGGGCATTCCGGCGCGCGTGCTGCCGGTGGCCGTGTGGCATACGGCGAGCCTGGGGCTGGACCTGTGGCTCACCGCCATCGCACAAGGCGCCAACCAGGTCTGGGTGCTGCTCAGCGAAGAGGAAGCGCCGCAGTACGAGGTGGCACTGCAGCAGCAGGCCGCGGTGGCGCAGGCGCTGCTCACGGGCCTGGGCTACCAGGGCCAGCATGTGCGCATCCTGCAGGCCGATGGCGACCTAGCCGCGCTCGACGCCGCTTTGCGCGCGCCGCCGGCGCAAGGCGTGGCGCGTGCCGCGACCTTCGCCGCCACGTCTGAAAAGCGCGGCACGCTGGACCTGGCAATCGACCACCTTCTCGCACAGGCGCTGGCGCCGGCACCACGCCACGCACCGCTGCCCGAAGCCATCACCCTGCCCGCCGTCGGCTCACCTTACGGATCTTTGATCGTCGACGCGCAGAAGTGCACGATGTGCCTCAGCTGCGTCGGTGCCTGCCCGGCCGCAGCGCTGGCCGACAACGCCGACAAGCCACAGCTGCGCTTCATCGAGAAGAACTGCGTGCAGTGCGGCATCTGCCAGACCACCTGCCCCGAAGACGCCATCACGCTGCAGCCACGGCTGTGGCTGGCCGATGGCGGCAAGGCGCGAAAACAATCGCGCGTGCTCAATGAGATGGAACCGTTCTGCTGCATCCGCTGCGCCAAGCCCTTCGGCACGCTGCGCGCGGTCGAGGCCATGATGGTCAAACTCGCCGGCCACTCGGCCTTCCAGGGCAAGGCGGCCGAAAGGCTGAAGATGTGCAGCGACTGCCGCGTCATCGATCTGCACACCGACCCCGGCGAAGTGCGTATCACCGACCTATGAACATGACCCTCCCGACGCAAGCCATCGCCCTCACGCTCGGATCGGCCGACGAAGAACTCGAGCGCGCCGAACTCTACGGACTGCTGGCGCAGCTGTGGCTGGCACCGCCCGATGCCGCCATGCTCGAGCAATTCGCAGTCGCGGTGACGCAGGCGCCGCAGACCGGCGGCCACCTCGAGGCACCGTGGCAGAACCTGGTGGCAGCGATGCGCGCGACCAACGTGTCAGCGGCTGGTGAAGAGCACGAGGCGATGTTCCACGGCGTCGGCAAACCTGAAGTCTTCGCCTACGCCTCGTTCTACCTCAGCGGCTTTCTCAACGAGAAGCCGCTGGCGGTGTTGCGCGCCGACCTGAACACGCTGGGCCTGACGCGCGACGCCAACCGCGTCGAGACCGAAGACCATGTCGCCTACGTCTTCGAAGTCATGCGCTACCTCATCGCCGGCGACGACGCGGCCGTGTCCAACCTCGAACAGCAGCGCCGCTTCTTCCGCGCCCATGTGCAAAGCTGGGTGACTATGTTGTGCGAGGCGGTGCTGGCGCATCCGCGCGCACAAGTGTGGCGCGCGGTGGCGGCGTTGACCGAGGCTTTCGTGCAGGTCGAGACGCAGGGCTTTGATCTGCTGGAAACATGAAGCGCCATGAAGCCACATGAGTGAGCCGATCGATCCCCACGCCATCACCGGCCTGATCCTCGCCGGTGGCCGCGGCAGCCGCATGGGCGGCGTCGACAAGGGCCTGCAGCCGCACCACGGCGTACCGCTGGCGCTGCATGCGCTGTTGCGCCTGACGCCGCAGGTGGGGTCATTGATGATCAACGCCAACCGCAATTTGTCGGCCTACGAATCGATGGGCGTGCCGGTCTGGCCCGATGCCCAAGCCGACTACGCCGGGCCGTTAGCCGGCTGGCTGGCCGGGCTGGAGCGCTGTGAGACGCCGTATCTCGTGACCGTGCCTTGCGACAGCCCGAACTTCCCGGCCGATCTGGTCGAGCGTCTGGCGCGCGCGCTGGTCGAAGCCGACGCCGACATCGCCATGGCGGCCACGCTCGAAGACGGCGCGCGTCAGGTGCAACCGGTGTTCAGCCTCATGAAGACCACGCTGCTGGAAAGCCTGGTGGTCTACCTGCTTGCCGGCCAGCGCAAGATCGACCGCTGGACGGCGCTGCACCGCTGCGTCGAGGTCGATTTCATTGAGGCCGCGGCCTTCGCCAACGCCAACACGCTGGAAGAGCTGCAGCGACTGCAACGCTGAGGCAGGCTGCGCTTTGTTCCTGTTGTCTATGACCCACGCGACTCCGTTCGCACTGAGCTTGTCGAAGTGCCGGCTTCGACAAGCTCAGCCCGAACGGAGAGTCCCAGCGACCTGATGTCGCGCCACGAAGCCGCCGCACCCGGCGCGGACAGCCAACTCAACGAGCGCTGGCCGTTCGCCTCGCTGCTGGTCGTCGACGACGAACCCGGCATGCTGCACTTCCTGCAAAAAACGCTGAGCCCGCGCGCTGGCCAGGTGCTCACCGCTGAGTCGGCTGAAGCGGCCGAGCTGCTGCTGCAAAAACACCGTTTCGACCTCGTCATCCTCGACATCTCGCTGCCAGGAAAAAGCGGCATCACGCTGCTGCGCGAGATGCGCGAGCAAGGCATTCAGAGCGAAGTCGTGCTGATCACGGCCTTTGCCGATCTCGAGACCGCCATCGAAGCGCTGCGCGCCGGCGCCAGCGACTTCCTGTTGAAGCCCTTTCGCGTGACGCAGGTGCTCAACGCCTTCAAGCACGGCATGGAACGCGCGCGGCTGAAGCGCGAGAACTGGGTGCTCAAGCGCGCCTTGTCGCAGCGCACGCCAGCCGCCGGCGGGCTGGTCGGCCGCTCCATCGTCATCAAGGGGCTGCACGAGGCGCTGCGCCGTGTCGCCGCGGTCGACAGCACCGTGCTGCTCACCGGCGAGTCGGGCACGGGCAAAGAGCTCGCGGCGCTATCGCTGCACCGCCTGAGCGCGCAGGTCGGCGGCCTTTTTGTGCCGGTGAATTGCGCCACCGTGCTGCCCGGCCAGATCGAGGAAGAACTCTTCGGCCGCGCGCAGCACGCAAGCCTGTCACGCAGCGCTGGCCGTGATGGCCTCTTCGTCTATGCCCAGGGCGGCACCTTGTTCCTGGACGAGATTGCCGAGTTGCCCCTGCCACTGCAGGCCACGCTCTTGCGCGTGCTCGAGACGCGGCGCATCCGCCCGGTGGGCAGCGAGCAGGAGATCCCGGTCGAGCTGCGCATCGTCGCCGCCACCAACCGGCCGCTGCGCGGCGAGGTGCAGGCCGGTCGCTTTCGCGCCGACCTTTTCTACCGGCTGCAGGTGGTGGAGATCAACCTGCCGCCGCTGGCATCGCACAAGGAAGACATCCCCGACCTGGTGGCGCACTTCATCACCACGCTGGCGCCGCAGCTCGGCGTGGCGCCGTTCGAGGTCAGTGACTATGAGTTGCGCTACCTCGCCGAGTACGACTGGCCGGGCAACGTGCGCGAGCTGCGCAACCTGATCGAGCGTTCGCTCATCCTCGGCGCGCTGAATGTGTCGGCGCTGTACCAGAGCCTGGCGCGCACCAAGGGCACGCCGCCAACGGCCAGCGCCGCGCTCGAAGGCCCGATCGACCTGCACAGCCTGGAAAAGCGCCACATCCTGGCCGTGCTCGACTCGGTTGCCGGCGACAAGACGCGTGCCGCGGCTTTGCTGGGCGTGTCGCGGCGCACGCTGGAGCGTCGCGTGGCCGAGTGGGGCGCGGCTTGAACCTGCTGGGCAGCTTCCAGCGGCTTTCGATCCGCAACAAGCTGCTGGTGCTGGTGTTGATGCCCATGGCGGGCGTGCTGCCGCTGCTGGGCCTGGTGCTGCTGGTGTGGGGCAACAGCGCGCTCGACCAGCTGCTGGTGACCAAGGTGCGCAGCGACCTGGCGGTGGCGCAGGGCTACTTCGAGCGCGTGCTGGGCGAGGTCGGCGGCAGCACCGCGGCCGTGGCCGATTCACAGGCCATGCACCTGGCGCTGGCGCAGCGCGACGACAGCCGCATGGTCGAGTTGCTGCAACGGCTGAAAGCGCGCGAGCGGCTGGACTTCATCAACCTGCGCGGCGCCGATGGCAGCCTGCGCGTCACCGACAGTGGAGCCTTAGCCGCAGCCGGCGACACCACGCCTAACTCCCAAACCGACAGCACCAGCGTCGAGGTCTTGTCGGCGGCACAGCTGGCCCTTCTGGCGCCTGACTTGCGCGAGCGTGTCCAGGTGCCGCTGCTGGCCACACGCAACGCCGCGCCGAGCCAGCGCGAAGTGGAAGACCGCGCCATGGTGCTGCTGGCCACGCGCCTGGTGCGCGATGTCGATGGCCGGGTGCTCGGCCAGGTACAGGCCGGCGTGCTGCTGAACCGCAACCTGCCTTTCATCGACCACATCAACGCCATCGTCTACCCCGAAGGCTCGCTGCCCTACGGCAGCCGCGGCACGGCGACGCTGTTCCTGGGCGACGTGCGCGTCAGCACCAATGTGCGCCTGTTCGGTGGTGAGCGTGAGGAGCGAGCCATCGGTACGCGCGTCTCGCAGGCCGTGCACGAAGCGGTGCTGGAAGGTGGCCAGACCTGGCTCGGCCGCGCCTTCGTCGTCAACGACTGGTATGTCTCGGGCTACCTGCCGCTGGCCGACAGCGCCTCGCGCCGCATCGGCATGCTCTACGTCGGCTTCACCGAAGCGCCGTTTCGCTGGGTCAAGTACAGCGTGCTGCTGGGCATAGGCGCACTCTTCTTCGGAGTCATGGTGCTTGCGGCGTTGGTCTGCCTGCGCTGGGCGCGCAGCATCTTTGCGCCGCTGGAGCGCATGAGCCTGACCATGCAGCAAGTCGGCGCCGGCGCGATGACGGCGCGCGTGGGCCAAGTCGACAGCCAGGACGAAATCGGCCAGCTCGCGCTGCACCTCGACCAGCTGCTCGACACCGTGGCCGGCCACACGCACGCGCTGCAAACGATCAACAGCGAGCTCGACGCCAAGGTCATCGCGCGCACGCGTGACCTCGAAGCGGCGCAGTCGCAGCTGCTGCGCGCCGAGAAGCTCGCGGCCGTGGGCCAGCTCACCGCCAGCATCGCGCACGAGGTGAACAACCCGATCGCCGTGATCCAGGGCAACCTCGACCTGGTGCGCGAGCTGCTCGGGCCGCAGGCCGAGCCGGTGCGCGCCGAGCTGGCGCTGGTGGACGCGCAGATTGAACGCATGCGGCTCATCGTCACGCAGCTCCTGCAGTTCGCGCGGCCGGCCGAGTTCGCCGGCTACATCGCCGCGGTGGATGTGAATCGGCTGGTCGAGGACAGTCTGCTCTTGACCACGCATCTCTTGGCAAAAACGCAGATCAGCCTGGAGCGCGAATTGCACGCGACACGCCAGCCTCAGATCAACCGCAACGAGTTGCAGCAGGTGCTGGTGAACCTGCTCGTCAATGCCATCCATGCGATGCCCGATGGCGGCACGCTGAGGCTTGGCAGCAAGGACGGCGATGACGGCGTCACCCTCACGGTAGCCGACACCGGCAGCGGCCTCGGGCCCGAGCTCATCGCCGAGCTCTTCAAGCCCTTCGTCACACGCAAGAAGGATGGCACGGGCCTGGGGCTGTGGATCAGCCGCACCATCGTCGAACGTTACGGCGGCGAGCTCATCGCGGCCGACCGCGCTGACGGCATTCGCGGCGCGGTGTTCACGGTGATGCTGAAGGCCTGAGCCAGCGCGTCGGCGCGGCTCAAGGCGCCAGCCGTGGCGCCGTCTGCAACAGCGCCGCCAGCTCGACCTTCCAAAACCGCGCCTGGCCCGTGGTGCCATGGCCTGCCGTCTGCGGACTGGCGGGGATGAGCAGCAACTGCCCGCCCTTCACGCGGGCAAGCGCGCGCTCCATCACGCCCAACTCAGGCGGGTTGCGTTCGTCGTCGGCGGAATTGATGGCCAGGAGCATGCCCTGGATGCGCTCGAGCCCGGCACTGGCGTCGTAGTCGCGCGAACTGTCCCACTGGTACAGCGTGTCGTTGGCATCGGCCGCAAAGGCCGCCGCGAGTCGCTGGTCGAGCAGCGCGTCGGCCTGCGCGCGTGTCGGCGCCATACGGTACAGCGCCTGGTTGCCGCCGTTCGTGGCCAGGCCGTAGAACACCGAGGCGAAGCGCGCGCTCCTGGGCTGCTGCGAGTAGTTGCCACCGGCCCATTCGGGGTCGTTACGGATCGAGTCGGTGATGAGCCGGCGCAGCATCCAGTTGCGGCTGCTCATCTCGGTCGGCATCGAGGCCATGGGCACGGCGATGTCGGCGAAACCCGGGAACATCTGCGCAAAGAGCCAGGTCTCCATGCCACCCATCGAATTGCCCAGCACCAGGCGCAGATGGCGCACGCCCAGATGTTCGGTCAGCAGGCGATGGTGGGCGCGCACCATGTCGCTGTAGTTGTAGCGCGGGAACTTGGCACGCATGCCATCACTGGGCTTGCTCGATTTGCCGTGGCCAATGGCGTCAGGCAGGATGACGAAATAACGCGCCGCATCCAGCGGCTGCCCCGGGCCGAAGAGTTCGCCGCCGAACACCGGCGCCTGCGCCAGTGCCATGCCGCTGCCGGTGGTGCCGTGCAGCAGCAGCACCGGTTCGCCCGAGGGGTTGCCTACGGTGGTGACGTGCAGCTTCAACTCGGGCAGCACCGT
>JANLYV010000314.1:0-1530 GCA_031365825.1 Rubrivivax sp.
CCCGAGATCGCCTGCATCGTCGACGCCGAATCAGCGCTGGGCCTGCCGCTGCGCGACGCGCTGGCGCTGGTCGACGCCCCCCACGTGCGCGCCCCTGCCGCGCGCCAGCGCGGCGGCGAGCTGGCCGCGCTGCTGCGCCGCACGCAGGTGCTGCTGGCCGCGGGTGATGTGCGCGCCGCCGCCTCGGCGCGCGCCGCGCTGCAGCTCGCAAATGACGTGGAGCCGACGCTGATGTACCGCGGCGAAGTGGCGCTGCCTGCCGTGCAGGCACTGCAACTGGCAGGCGCCAAAGCCGAAGCCGCGACTGTGCTGGCGGCGGCGCAGGCTTGGGTGCGCGCGCGCTGTGAGGCCGATGTGCCGGCGCCATTTTGCGAGAGCTTTTTGCAGCGCAACCCGATCAACGCAGCGCTGCTGCGCCTGACGTAGACCGGAGCAACCCGCGCGATGCGCTGCCGCCGCGACCCCATCAGCGAAGCTTCGGCCCCATGGCCGTCGCTCCCGGCCCGGTCAGCGGTAGGGCTTGATCCAATCCTCGACCATTCTCTCGAAGGTATCCAGGTTCATGCCTCCGGTGTCGATCATGATCGTCACGGTCTGGCCCTTCACCACATACTCGATGGTGGGAGGCACGTCACTCTTCACGGCACGCCCCGACTTCTTGTCGCCCTTCAGGTTGAAGCCTTTGCTGCCGGCTGCTTTCTTCAACGCCGCAATCATTTCATCGAGGTTCTTGGGCTCTAGCGTGAATGTTGAACCTGACATGGTCATCTCTCCAAAGTACAGGACGGGGGTGCAATTTTCAGGGTAGCGATGCGCGGTGGCTCAGCCGCTGCGGGTTTTTCGAGTGTGGCCGAGCAGCGCGCCGGAAGGCGTCTGCTCGAGGCGCGTCTTCGGCGGTGTGCCTGCGTCGTAACGCCGGCGTAACGCCGGCTTCCGATACTGCGGCCATCGCGTCGGGCACGGCGCATCGCCACAGGAGCACGTCATGAACCAAGGCCACTCTCTCCAGCGGACTTTCCTGCAGTTTTTCCAGCGTCCCGACTTCGCCGACACGCTGCTGCTGCGCCGCCGCCACCGCTTCATCACCGCGCCGGTGGACATCGACCCGCTGGAGCAGATGGCCCGACATGACCGCGCCGACTGGGCCCTGTTGCGCCTGGTGTGCTGTGCCTCGCTCGCCACCATGGTGCTGGCACTGGCCAGCAGCCTGCGCGGCTGGTGATCACGCCGCGGCATTCACCGCGGCGCTTGTCACCGTTTACGACGCCGGCTTGTCGCGCGTGCGCGCGCCGCTGTAGTCGGCGGGCACGCGCATCAGGCCGGCATCGGGCTCGCCACGCTTGATCTGCTGCAGCCGGTAATGCGTTTCACCGCGGCGCGGGTCGATCTCGGCGCTGCGCAGCGTGAGCATCAGCTCGGGCGAGGTCCAGACCTCGCGGCTGCTGACGATGGGCTTGTCGTTGCCCACCTTGCCGGCCGCAATCGTCCAGGTGGTGCGCTCGCCGTTGGCACGCAGGCCTTCGATGTCCT
>JANLYV010000317.1:0-1968 GCA_031365825.1 Rubrivivax sp.
CCATGCATCTGCGCCAGGTCGTCGACGAATGAACATTGCGCGGCCTCGGCGGCCAAGGTGCGCATGGCCTGCTGTCCGCGGCTGGCGATGTTCGATCTGAACGCGGCGTCGAACGCCACGCGCCGCATATAATGCGCGGCCGCGGCGATGGACGGCTCGGCCCACTGCACTGGCTGGCCGACGAATGCGGCGTCGAACTGCGGCGCATCCCAGCCGTCTGGTCGCACGAAGGCATGCGGCACGAGGCAGGCATTGGACGCGTTGGCGTAACTCATGCTGCCCGACCAGGCCGTGATGATCACGGGCTTGCCCAGCAGCATGGCTTCCATCGGGCCCATGCCCAGGCCTTCGGATCGGTGCAGCGAGACGAAGCAGTCGCAGCAAGCCTCGCAGATGGCAAGGGCCTGCGCGTACGAGCCGGTGCGCGTCAGCACGGTGATGCGTGGGTCGCCTTCGCACTGCGCAAGAAAGCGCTCCACGCCGGGCGGCCAGGGCTGTGGCGCATCGGCAGAAACGTTCAGCTTGACGACGAGGTGCACGCCTGGATCGGACGGGAAGGCCTGCCGGAACGCATCGACGACAGCACCCGGGTTCTTGCGGTCCGGCCCCGAGACGGGATCGAAGCTGAAGTAGAAGACGAAGGCATCGCCGGGGATGCCGAAGGTCGAACGCGGCACGCGCTCGAAGTCGGGCAAGGCCAGCGGGTAGGCGAGCGTCAACGCCAACGCACCTGGCACATGCGCGGCCACCGCCTCGCGCACGAACCACGAGCCGCACAACAGCACATCGAAGGCCTGGAGCACCGGCACCAGGTGTCGCGGAATCACCGGCAACTCCCAGAACACCACCGCCACATTCAAACGACGGTTCCAGTCAAGCTCTTGCGCCTTCAAGCGCAGCAGCAAGGCCGGCAGCGCCAGCACGTTGACGCAGAAGAGGTTGATGGCGTGGGGCAACGCCTGCAACGAGCCCACGAAGTGCGGCTGCAACGACAGGTCGGGCCCGTGCAGCATGTCGCCTGTGGGCAGGTCGTAGATGCAGATCGGCACCCCCCGTTGCAGCAACGCTTGGGCGATGTGGCGCAGCGAAATGCTCAGGCTGAAATCGAACGACGCCTGGCCCACCAGGTTGATACCGAATGGCGCCACGCCTGGGTCTTCGCCGCAAAGGCCATCGAGCCGCGTGCTGGTGCTGGGGTTGGTGCTGGTGTTGGTGATGGCAGAAGGTGGCATGGGGGGCAATGCAGGCGGGCGGCGTTTTCGATTATTGGCAGCCACGTCACATGCAATTGAGGCCGTGTGCGCAAGCGCATCCGACCCGCGCGCAATTGTTCGCACAGCGCGCGGACAGGCCGCCCTGGGTGCAACGCAGAATCCAGCTCATGCCATCCCAAGACTCATGAACGTCGCCTCGAACCCCGCCCTGGCTCCAACCGCAGACACGGACCTCGAATCGTGCACTTGCGTCTGCGGCGAAACGGCCACCACCGGCCGGCGCGTTGCCGGGCGCGACGAAGTGCATGGCGGCATCTTCACCTACGAAGCCTGTGCCCGCTGTGGCACTGAACGCGTGACACCCAGGCCCACGCCTTCGAACATCGCGCACTTCTACCCGAACACCTACTACGCCTATGCCGGCCCGACGCAGGCGCCGCCGTCGCTGTCGGACCGGCTCAAGCGCCTGGTCTACGAGCTTTACTACGCCGAGCCCGCTGAACGCAAAGAGGTACTGGCATGGCAGCGCCCGTGGTTATGGGCCGCGCTGTACCCGCTGCGCTTTCGCACCAACCTCGCCTTCAGTCCACCGCGCGATCGCCGAGTGTTCGAGATTGGCGCGGCCACTGGCACCGACTTGCTCGAATTCCGCGCCGCGGGCTGGGACGTCAGCGGCTGCGAGCCCTCGGCCAAGGCCTGCGAGGTGGCCAAGCAGCGTGGCGTGACGTTGCAGAACTGCACCGCCGAAGCCGCC
>JANLYV010000332.1:0-4880 GCA_031365825.1 Rubrivivax sp.
GGAGCAAAAGGTGACGGCGACCATATTCGTCGACACGAATGTGCTGATTTACGCCGTGGACGACAAGGAACTCGACAAGCAAGGGCTGGCACGCAACTGGTTGGCGGCATGTTGGCGGCTGCGATGCGGCCGACTCAGCACCCAGGTGCTGAATGAGTTTTACGTCAACGCCCGCAAGAAGTTTCCGCGAAAGCTGGCGCAAGGTGACGCCCGCGCCGAAATCCGTCGCTACCAGCAATGGAGGCCTTGGACAGTCGACCACGCCACGGTTGAAACCGCATGGGCCATCGAGAGCCGCTATGGGCTTAACTATTGGGATGCGCTGATGGTCGCCGCGGCGCAGCACCAGGGCTGCACCTTGATGCTCACCGAAGATCTGCAGCATGACCAGGTCATCGACAGCGTGCGCATCGTCAACCCCTTCACCGTTGGCCCGGAGCTGCTGGAGGCCGCGCCGTGACCACCATGTCCGAACGCATCCAGCACACCATCCGCCAGGACGTGAAGTCCATGCACGCCTACGCCATCCAGGACAGCCGCGGCCTGATCAAGCTCGACGCGATGGAAAACCCGTTCTCGCTGCCGCCGGCGCTGCAGCAGGCACTGGGTGAACGACTGGGCCGCGCTGCCATCAACCGCTACCCGGTGCAAAGCAGTGCTGATGTGCTGGCCGCGCTGGCCGACTTCGTGCAGTTGCCCACCGGCGCCAAGCTGATGCTGGGCAACGGCTCGGATGAGCTGATCGACATGCTCTCGGTCGCCTGCGACGTGCCCGGGGCGGTGGTGCTGGCGCCGCTACCAGGTTTCGTGATGTACGAGATGTCGGCGCGCCTGCGCGGCCTGCGCTTCGTCGGCGTGCCGCTGACGGTGGACTTCGAGCTCGACGAGCTGGCGATGCTGGCGGCCATCGAAGCGCACCGTCCGGCCATCACCTACATCGCCTACCCGAACAACCCGACGGCTAACCTTTTCGATGAGCGCATTGTCGAGCGCATCGTGGCCGCCGTGGCCAGGCAGCGTGGCCTGGTCGTGTTCGACGAAGCCTACCAGCCGTTTGCGTCGCGCAGCTGGATGCCGCGCCTGGCGCCTGACCACAAGGCGCAGGATCATGTACTGGTGATGCGCACGCTGTCCAAGTTCGGCCTGGCCGGCGTGCGTCTGGGCTACATGGCGGGGGCCGCCGCGCTGATCGACGAGATCGAGAAAGTGCGCCCGCCTTACAACGTCAGCGTGCTCAACGCCACGGCCACGCTCTTTGCACTGGAGCATGCCGACGAATACGCAAGTCAAGCCGCACGGCTCAAGAGCGAACGCGCGCGGCTGCAAACCATGCTCGCCGGCATCAGCGCGGTGCGTGCCTATCCGAGCGAGGCCAACATGATCCTGGTGCGCGTGCCCGATTCGCAGCGCACGTTCACTGGCATGAAAGCGCAGGGCGTGCTGGTGAAAAACGTCGCTGGCCTGCACCCATTGCTGGCCAACTGCCTGCGCCTCACGGTGGGCGCGCCGCAAGAGAACGACCGCATGATCGAAGCCCTGAAAGCGAGCCTGTAGATGAACCCACCTCGCGTCGGTGACGTGCAGCGCGACACCAAAGAAACGCAGATCCATGTGCGCGTCAACCTCGACGGCCAGGGCGACGCCACGCTGGCCACAGGCATCGGCTTCTTCGACCACATGCTCGACCAGATCGCCCGCCATGGGCTGATCGACCTGGACGTGCAGGCCCGGGGCGACCTGCACATCGACGGCCATCACACCGTGGAAGACGTCGGCATCACGCTGGGCATGGCGGTGGCGCAGGCGGTGGGTGACAAGAGGGGCATCACGCGCTACGGCCACGCCTACGTGCCGTTGGACGAAGCGCTGTCGCGCGTGGTCATCGACTTCTCGGGCCGCCCCGGGCTGCACATGCGCGTGCCGTTCAAGTCGGGCATGGTCGGCGCCTTCGACACCCAACTGGCCTACGAGTTCTTCCAAGGCTTTGCCAACCATGCGCTGGTGACGCTGCACATCGACAACCTGCACGGCGACAACGCGCATCACCAGTGCGAGACCGTGTTCAAGGCTTTCGCGCGCGCATTGCGCATGGCACTCACGCCCGATCCGCGCGCGGCCGGCGTTATCCCTTCCACCAAAGGCTCGCTGTAGCCGATGGGCACGGTGGCCGTCGTCGACTACGGCATGGGCAACCTGCGCTCGGTGTCGCAGGCGGTGATGCATGTCGCTGCCGGAACCTCAACGCAGGTGATCGTCAGTTCACGGCCCGAAGAGATCCATGCCGCCGAGCGCGTCGTGCTGCCCGGCCAGGGCGCGATACGCGATTGCATGCGCGAGCTACGCGACTCCGGCCTTCTGGAAGCTGTGCTCGATGCCGCGCAGCGAAAGCCCTTGATGGGCGTGTGCGTGGGCATGCAGATGTTGCTGGAGCACAGCGAAGAGCAGGACACGCCGGGCCTGGGCTTGATTCCGGGCGAGGTACGACGCTTTCAGTTGGAAGGCCAGCTTCAAAGCGACGGCAGCCGCTTCAAGGTGCCGCAGATGGGCTGGAATCAAGTCCATCAGCGAGCGCATGCGCTGTGGCAAGGCGTACCCGATGGCGCTTACTTCTACTTCGTGCACAGCTACTTTGCACAGCCGTCTGCGACGCACCACACGGTCGGCGAAACCGACTACGGCACGCGCTTTACCTGCGCGCTGGCGCGGGATAACATTTTTGCCACCCAGTTCCACCCCGAGAAGAGCGCGGCCCACGGCCTGACTCTGTACCGTAATTTTCTCCGGTGGAAGCCCTGAACCCCGCCACCTTCGCTCCCACCGAGCCATGCTGCTGATACCTGCGATCGATATGAAAGACGGCAAGTGCGTCCGTCTCGAACAAGGCAACATGAACGTCGCCACCACTTTCGGTGACGACCCGGCCGCGATGGCGCGACGCTGGCTCGACGCCGGCGCCAGGCGATTGCACCTGGTCGACCTCAATGGCGCTTTTGTCGGCAAGCCGGTGAACGAGGTTGCGGTGAAGGCCATCCTGCGCGAGGTGGGTGACCAGATACCGGTGCAGCTTGGCGGTGGCATCCGCGACCTCGACACGATCGAGCGCTTTCTCGACGACGGGTTGAGCTACGTCATCATCGGCACGGCCGCTGTGAAGAGCCCGGGCTTCCTGAAGGACGCGTGCAGCGCCTTCGGCGGCCACATCATCGTCGGCCTGGATGCGCGCGACGGCAAGGTCGCCACCGACGGCTGGAGCAAGCTCACCGGTCATGAGGTCATCGACCTCGCGCGCAAGTTCGAAGACTACGGCGTCGACGGCGTGATCTACACCGACATCGGCCGCGACGGCATGTTGAGCGGTATCAACATCGAGGCCACCGTCAAGCTCGCGCGTGCGCTCAGCATCCCGGTGTTCGCGTCCGGCGGCCTGGCATCGATGACCGACATCGACCAGCTGTGCGCGGTGAAAAGTGAAGGTGTCGAAGGCGTGATCTGCGGCCGCTCGATCTACAGCGGAGCGCTCGATTTCGCGGCGGCGCAGGCGCACGCAGACGCCTTGGCGACGCAGCGCTGATGCTCACCAAACGCATCATTCCCTGCCTGGATGTGACCGGCGGGCGCGTCGTCAAGGGCGTGAATTTCGTCGAGCTGCGTGACGCTGGGGACCCGGTGGAAATTGCCGCGCGCTACAACGAGCAAGGCGCCGACGAGCTGACCTTCCTCGACATCACCGCCACCAGCGACGGCCGGGACCTGATCCTGCACATCATCGAAGCCGTGGCCTCGCAGGTTTTCATTCCGCTGACCGTGGGCGGCGGGGTGCGCTCGGTCGCCGACGTGCGCCGCTTGCTCAATGCCGGCGCCGACAAGGTCAGCTTCAACTCGGCGGCGGTGGCCGACCCCCAGGTGATCGCCGAGGCCTCGGACAAGTACGGCGCGCAGTGCATCGTCGTGGCCATCGACGCCAAACGCCGCGCGAATGGTGAAGGCTGGGACGTCTACACGCATGGTGGTCGCAAGAACACGGGACTGGACGCCGTGGCCTGGGCCAGCCGCATGGCGCAGCTGGGTGCGGGCGAAATCCTGCTCACCAGCATGGACCGCGACGGCACCAAGAGCGGTTTCGACCTGGCGCTTACACGCGCGGTTAGCGATGCAGTGCCGGTGCCGGTGATCGCTTCGGGCGGCGTGGGCACGCTGCAGCACCTGGCCGATGGCATCCGCATCGGTGGCGCGGATGCGGTGCTTGCGGCCAGCATCTTTCACTACGGCGAATTCACGGTGGCACAGGCCAAGGCGCTGATGGCGCGCGACGGCATTGCCGTGCGGCCGTGACGGCGCCGGGCGAAGTCCGCCTCATCGGCGGCCAATGGAAGCGCAGCAAGCTGCCTGTGCCCAAACAAGGCGTCGTGCGGCCGACCACCGACCGCATCCGCGAAACCGTCTTCAACTGGCTCGGGCAGGACCTCAGCGGCTGGCGCTGCCTCGACGCTTTTGCCGGCAGCGGCGCGCTCGGCTTTGAAGCCGCCTCGCGCGGTGCCGGCGAGGTGCTGTTGCTGGAGCTGGATGCGAAGCAGGCAGCCAGCCTTGAAGCGTCGCGCCTGCGGCTGAAGGGCAGCATGCTCAGCGTGCAGCGCGTCGACGCGCTGGCGTGGCTGAGGCGCGCGCCGCGCGAGCGCTTCGACCTGGTGTTTCTCGATCCACCCTTCGACAGCGAACTGCTGGCGCCTTCGCTGGCGGCCGCGCTGCCTTTGCTCGTACCCGGTGGCTTCATCTACCTGGAGTCGCGCACGCCTCTGGGCGACGTGCCTGCCGATTGGGCGATCTGGCGCCAATCCCGCGCCGGCCTCGTGCACTTCCAGCTCTGGCGCCGCGGCTACACT
>JANLYV010000361.1:0-14913 GCA_031365825.1 Rubrivivax sp.
CCCCTCGCCGACTTTTTTAAATCCAATGGCCCGAAACAACATTGGGTGGCTATGAAAAAGCAACGGGAAGCCGAAGAAAAAAAGAAGAAAGAGACTAAAGAAAAGCTGGCGACATGTGGCGGCCATCTTGTCGTCGATCTCGCCGAAGACCAGCACGAAGCGCGACTTGAAAGCGAGCCGCTCTTCGAGCCGGTCAGCCTCGTCGCTTTTGGCTGGCGCCTTGTTGTCGTCATCGGGCTTGGTGGCCATGGCTGGTTCCTCTGAATGATGGGGAGCCGTGCAGCGGCAGCTCATGCGCCGTGGCACTTCTTGAACTTCTTGCCGCTGCCGCAGTGGCAAGGCTCGTTGCGCCCGGGCCGGGGCGCGGCGTGCACGGTAGCAGGCTTGGTGCCATGGTCGAGCCACCAAACGCGCAAGTCCTGCACGGCGGTGCAGGCCATGTCGATCAGCGCGTCGCGGTCGGGCGGGCCATCGAAGCCTTCGTCGTTCTTGAAGGTCGCCAGGTGGGTCTGCATCTCGACGCTGTCGGCGCTCCAGCCGAGCACGGCCACCTGCAACTTCAGATCCTCGAACAAGGCCTGCTCTTCGGCGTCGAGCGTAGGCGACCAGTCGCCGGCGAAGTCGGCCATAGCGTCGGCGAAGCCACGGCTCCACTCGGCACCGCTGACGAGCAAGCCTTCGGCATCGGCCGACACCACGCCCTCGGCCACGGCCCGAGCACGGCTGTCGGCGTCCCAGCTGCCGATGTAGGGCGCGAGGTGCATCGCCTCGGGCGCGTCGAGCAGCCGTTCGGGGTCGAGCTGGCGTGACAGCCAACGTGCACGTGCGGCCAGCGCGGCGCGTGCCGCAGCCGCATCAGCCGGGTCGGCGAAACAGCGCTCGAAGGCATCACCGCACATGCGCGGCAGCCATTCGTCGATGCCGATGGCGCGTGGGCCGGCGGCCAGCGCGGTGAGGTAGCCGTCGGCCCATTCGGCACCGATTCGATCATCAAAACCGATGAGCCGGTCGCAGGCCGCGGCGAAGGCATCGATCTCGGCGGGGCTTTGTTCCAGGGGCATGGGGCGAAAAATCGGCAAAGGTTTTCGGTGAGACTAGCGTAAGACGAGCCAAGCGACCTAAGGCGACAATGCGCCGTGATCCGCGTCAACCCCCAGGAAAAGGCAGCGATGAGCCCAGGCAACGACACACTCGAGCAGCGCCAGTTGATCGTGTTGTGTGATGGCACGAACGACAACCTGACCGGCGGCGAGACCGACACCAACGTCGTCAAACTGGCTGAGTTGCTCTCCCGCTTCCCCGACCGCCAGCGCATCACCTTCTACGACCCCGGCGTCGGCAACCCGGGCGAACTGCCCGGCACCACCATCGTCGACAAGCTGCAGCGCGTGCGCGAACGAGTCGTCGGCCTGGCCTTTGGCCGCGGCGTCTACGAAAACATCGCCGACGCCTACCGTTTCCTGATGCACAACTGGCGCGAACGCGACCAGCTGTACTTCTTCGGCTTCTCGCGCGGGGCCTTTGCCGCGCGCAGCCTGGCCGGGCTCGTCAACCAGTTCGGCATCCTGCGTCCGCACATGGAGTCGATGCTGCCGACGCTGCTGCACATCTACTTTTCCAACCGCGTGGACACGCGCTGGAAGCGCATCTCGGCACAGGCCAAGCGGCTCTTTGCACGCGGCGCCTCGCGCCAGGCCGAAATCCACTTCATCGGCGTGTGGGACACCGTGGCGGCGGTGGGCATGTGGCCCATGACCTTGCGCATCACGGCCTCGGCCGACCTCAACGGCAAGTCGTTCGTGCATGTGCGCCAGGCGCTGGCGCTGGACGAACAGCGCGCGCAGTTCGTGCCGCGCATGTATGCCAGCAGCAATGGGCCGCACCAGACGCGCAATGGCAACGCCGGCAGCCTGGTGCAGCTGTGGTTTCGCGGCAGCCACGGCAACGTGGGTGGCGGTTATGCCGCGGGCGAGTCCGTGCTCAGCGACCAGGCACTGGTGTGGATCGTCGGCGAAGCCGTGCGCATGGGCCTGCGCATGGGGCCGGCCGAATCGCGACTGGTGGACGAAGCCGCCATTGGCGCCGCCGTCGAGGCATTGCCGCCGGTACCCGAGATGCGTGAGCCGCTGGTACACAGCCCATTGCAGCAAAACGCCTGGTGGGCGCTGACGGGCATGACGCAGCGCGACACCACGCACGTCGATGTGGAAGACGTAGGCGCCACCGAGATCACGGCGCACGAGCACCCCTCGGTGGCGCGCACTTTGGTGCCGGGCATGGCAGTCTCGCAATGGCTGCGGCCGCGCAAGAGCATGGGCATGTGGTTTTGTCTGCTGTCGCTGCCCTTGTGGGTGCTGGCGCTGGGGCAGTTGCTGCACGGCTTCCAGGCCAGTGGCGGCGGCATCCTGGCCGACCTGCAGTTGATGGCCACCCAAGCCCTTGCCTACCTTCGCGCCGACCTGCTGTTTCAGGCCTGGCAACTCACCGGCCTGGTGCCGCCGCTGTGGCAGCAGATGGCCATCGGCTTTACGTCGCCGCGGCTGGCGCTGCTGTTCGACTTCGGCTTCATCGTCTGCTACGCCTACGTGCTGGCCTATTGGGCGAGCTGGGCGTTTGCGCGGCGCAGCGGCTGGCGCCGTGCGAACGAGCCGGTGTCGCCGTGGCTGAACCGGCTCGGTTGGGCCCTGCCCATGACCGTGGGCTGCGATGTGCTGGAGAACGTGTTGACGTGGGCGACGCTGACACTTTGGCATTCATCGCTGTCGGGGCTGGCGACGCTCACTGCGGCCGCGATGACGGTGGCTTCGGCCGCCAAGCTCATCGGCCTGGGTGGCGTGTTGATCCTGATCGTTCGCGGCCTGGCGCCGCGGCGGCGCGCGCGCGCACCCAAGCGCGTGGTGGTGGCGCAGCCGCCGTCGAACTACTGAGCGGCGGGCGCGTCCACCGGTCCTAGCGGCCCGGTGGGCGCTGGCCGCGCGACGCGCGTGGGTCGTGGAAGTCGTGGCCACCGCGGTTGTCGTGGCGATCCTGCCAGTTCGGGATGCCGTCACCGTCACGATCCCAACGCGGGTTGTAGACCGGGTCGTAGCGGTTCGGGATGCCGTCGCCATCACGGTCCCAGCGGCTCGGCTGATAGCCACGATGACGCGGGTAATAGACCGGCGCGGGTGGCAGGTACACCGGATGCGGCTGCGAATAGACCGGGATTTGCTGCGAGTAGTACGGCTGGCTGTAGGGCTGGCTGTAGGGCTGGCTATAGAGCTGCACCCCGATCGGGCCGCCGATGGTCACCGACCATTGCACGTCGGCACCGCCGCGCGCCTGTGCCAGGCCTGCGGACATCATCGCCGCAACAGCCAGTGCACTGACGATGAGTTTCCTGCTCGTGGTCATGATTCGGACTCCTTGGTTGCCTTCGAGCGGCGCCACTTGAAGTGCGGCGCCGTGCCCAGACAACGGCTGCTGCATGCATGCAGCCGACGGCGGCACGTGAAGCACACGTAAAGCTGGGGTAAGTCAACTCGTCCTTGGGCCGGCCGTGCAACTACCCACCCGGGGCGGCGGGCGCCTCGGCGGCGCCAATCAGCGGCTGCTTCGGATGCAGCCGCGCCATGGTCAAACAGTCGGCATAGACGCCATCGCGTAGCGCGTAGCCGCGAAAGGTGCCTTCGAGCTCGAAGCCGAAGCCGCAGTACAGCGCGATGGCGCGGGCGTTGTCGGCGAACACCGTGAGCTCGATGCGCAGGATCTGGCCCCACTGGTCGGCATAGTCGCAAAGCGCCTGCATCAGCGCCGCACCCACGCCGGTGCCATGGTGTTCGACGGCCACCGAGATGCCCAGCATCGCGGCATGGCGGCGGCGCAGCTGCATTGCCGGGTGCAGGCCGGCGCTACCGATGACCTCGCCCCCACGCTCGGCGACGATGATGAAGTCAAGCTTGCCCGGCGTGTTGTGGTCGGCCAGCTGCTGCGCCCAGCGCTCTTCGGACGGAAAGGGCAGCTGCATCAGATTTCGCAGCACCAGCGGGTTGGTCATGATGCGGGCGATGGCCGCAGCGTCCTTGACGCTGCTGCGGCGGATGGTCACAGGAGCATGTGTCATGCCTGCATCATGCCTACATCGCCACCAGCATGCCCTGCGTGAAATGCTCGCGCAGCTTGAACTTCTGGATCCTGCCGGCGCCACTGGTGGGGAAGTGGTTCACCAGGAACCAGTGCCGCGGCGTCTTGTGCACCGCCAGGTGCCGGCGCACATGGCTGTAGAGCTCGTCCTTGCTCAAAAGCTCGTCGCCATGCGGCCGAATGAAGGCCGCCACGGTTTCGCCGCCTGCGGCGTCGGGCAGGCCCAGCACCGCAGCTTCACTCACCTTGGGGTGGCGGCGCAGCACTTCTTCGAGTTCGAGCGCGTGCACGCTCTCGGCACCGCGCTGAATCACGTCCTTCATCCGGCCAGCGAAGGCAATGTAGCCACGCGCGTCCATGCGGCCGAGGTCACCACTGTGCAACCAGCCTTCGCTGTCGATGGCCCGTGCGGTGGCCTCGTCCTGCTCGTGGTAGCCCGGCATCACGTGGTAGCCGCGGGTGCAGATTTCGCCCACTTCGCCGATGGCCAGTGTCTGCGTCTTACCCGGTTGCGTGATGCGCACTTCCACGCCCGGCAAAGGCGCGCCCAGCGTCTCGCTGCGGACGGCCAGCGTGTCGCCCGGGCTCGTCACCATGCACGCCGGCGACGCCTCGGTCAGCCCGTAGACGGTGACCAGCGGCACACCGAACTGCGCCCCGCAGGCTTTGACGAGTAACGCCGACACCGAGCCGCCGACGCTGCCGAGCACACGCAGCGACGACAGCTCGGCGGTGTTGACATGGCCGTGCTCCAGCACGGCTTCCAAAAGCGCCGGCGTTGCCAACAAGACGTTGCCTCGGTAGCTGTCCAGTAGCTCGACCACCAGTTCGGCCATCGGCGCGCTCGGTAGCTCTTCGGCCAGCACCAGCGTCGCACGCTTGGCCACGCTGCCCAGCAGCATGAGCCCGCAGCCGGCGGCCTGATGCAGCGGCACGGCACCGATCCACACGTCGCCATCCTGCACGCCCAGCCGCTCGGCCGTGTGCACGGCGTTGTTGACCAGGCCGACATGGCGCAACCTTGCGCCCTTGGCCAAGTCGGTGGTGCCTGCGGTGTACTGGATCGTCACCACGTCGTCAGACCTGGTCGCTGGCAGCATGGCCTGGGCATCGTCGGCCGAGGCGATGAAAGCATTC
Source organism: Rubrivivax sp. (assembly GCA_031365825.1). Taxonomy (GTDB): domain Bacteria; phylum Pseudomonadota; class Gammaproteobacteria; order Burkholderiales; family Burkholderiaceae_C; genus Rubrivivax. The sequence goes on from JANLYV010000361.1 coordinate 5,260, forward strand.
CAGCGATCGAGCCGCACCACTTCTCGCAGGCCGCGGCAACGCGCCGCCAGGGCCTGCACGGTGGGTAGCATGGCCTGGCCGCCGTAGCTGGTGCTGAGCACGATGCCAGCCGCACCCGACTGCTTGAGCACATGCTCGAGCTCGCTCGCATCGCAGGCTGGGTTGACGCTGACCAGCACCACGCCGGCCATGGCCGCGCCGAATTCGAGCATCACCCACTCGGGGTGGTTGGGGGACCACACGGCCACACGCTCGCCCGGCTTGAAGCGGGCGTGCAGCGCGCGTGCCACGCGCAGCGACTGGCTGTAGAGCTCGGCGTAGGTCCACTCGCGACGCTGGTCGGCGTCCTGGCTGCCAGCCACCAACGCAGCGCGGTCGGGTGCAGTCATCGCGGCCCAGGCCAGCAGGTCGCCCAAGGTCATCTCATGCAAGGCCGGCTCGGACGGCCCGGCGTGGATGGCCGGGCCGGTGGCCAGGGCCACACCCGCCGGGCTGGCGCTGTCGATGGGATTCATGGCCGCGGCCCGCTTCAGCTCAAGGCCAGCACGTGCACGCGCGCGTCGCGCAGCGCGTGCACCAGCACCCGTGCCGACGAGCTCGCCGGCACCCGCCAGCGCTGGCCGGCTTCAAGCACGTGGTCGTGCGGCTGCGTGTCCTGCGTGATCCACAGCGTGCCCTCCAGGCACACCACCTGGCGGCCCTGCGCTTCGTCCAGCGCCCAGGTCTCGCCGCGTGGCATGGCACGGCCAAGTCGCGCACTGCCAGGCTCGGTGGACGGAATCCAGCGCAGCAGACTCCAGTGCTGGTACAGCACTTCAGCGCGGCTTTGGGCAAATTGCATCGTGGGTTCCTGAGCGGCTGTTGTTTGTCGCGACTCTAGGAAGCCCGTGGCGACATGCCGATGACACAGTGCACTCATGCACTGTGACTTTTTCACCTCGACGGCCTTGCGCTCGCAGTCTTACGGTCGCAATCGCGACTCGATCTGCGCCATGGCCCAGGCCAGGGCCTCGTCGCCCCGGGCGCTGACGGCCACCATGGCATTGGCACGTGCCAGCGCCGGTGCGCGCAGGTCGCACACCGTCATACCGCGGGTGAAGCGGCCGGCGAGTTCGATGTCGACGCGCGCCGCACGCAGCTCAAAAAGTTCGGGCCGCGCCAGCCACATCACCGGCGTCGGGTCGTAGACCGACTGGAAGGGCCGGCCACGCTTGCGCGAGATGTCGACATAACCGTCCAAGTAAGCCGAAAACACCTCCGCCTGCGCGGTGCCGACCCGCCGCACATGCGCCACATGCTGGGCCGTCACCGGCACCTGGCGACAGACGTTCAGGCCGAACATCGCCACGCTGACGCCGCAGGCAAACACCTGCGCCGCGGCCTCGGGGTCGGCGTAGATGTTGAACTCGGCCGCGGCGGTAGCGTTGCCGCCGACGGTGGAGCCGCCCATGATGACGATCTGCTTCAGGAGCCGCGGCAACTCGGGCGCGAGCAGGAAGGCGGTGGCGATATTGGTCAACGGCCCCACCGCCAGCAGCGTGATCTGCCCGGGGCTGGCACGCACCGCCTCGATCAGCGCCGTCACGCCATGGCCCGGCGACAGCGCCGCCTGCGCCTCAGGCAGGCTGGCGCCGGTGGTCTCCATGCCGTGCAGGCCCAGCACGTCCTGCGCCGTCACCTGCGGCTGCGCCAGCGGCCGGTCGCAGCCGGCGAACACGGGCGTCTCGAAACCGTGGAAGGCCTTGATGCGCAAGGCGTTGGGCAAGGTGATAGCCAGCGGCGCATTGCCGGCCACCACGCTCACGCCGCGCAGCCTGAACTGCGGCAGCGACTCGATCAGAAGCCAGGCCATCCAGTCGTCGAAGCCGGGGTCGGTGTCAAGCCAGAGGTCCATGCGTTTTCCTAGTTGATGAGGGCGGCGCGTGCCGGGTCGAAAGCCAGGCCCACGGTGTCGCCCTCGACCCATGGCGCGTCGAGCGCACCACTGGCCTTGATCGCGCCCAGCGCCGTCTGCACCAGGTACTCGATGCGCTCGCCGAGGTAACTTCTGGCCATCACTTGGCCTGTTAGCAATGCCTGCGACGGCGCCAGCACCGGCACATGTTCGGGCCGCCAGGCGACATGGCCGGCAACGCGTGGCAAGGCCATGGGCCACAGGGCGCCGCCGGCGTGCAACGCACCTTCGCGCCATTCGAAGAGGTTGTGCCAGCCCATGAACGTGGCCACAAACGGCGTCGCCGGCTGGTGGTAGACAAGCGCGGGCGCAGCGTCCTGCTCGATGCGGCCGTCGCGCATGACGACGATGCGGTCCGACAGGCTCAAGGCCTCGTCCTGGTCGTGCGTGACGTAGAGCATGGTGATGCCGAGCTCGCGCTGGATGCGGCGCAGCTCGGCACGCATCTCCACGCGCAGCCGCGCGTCCAGGTTCGACAACGGTTCGTCCAGCAAGAGCAGGCGCGGCTTGAGCACGATGGCGCGCGCCAACGCCACGCGCTGCTGCTGGCCGCCCGACAGCCGCGCCGGCGCTCGCGCTTCGAAGCCGCCGAGGCCGACGCTATGGATGGCCGCTTTCACGCGCGCGTCGAGCTCCCCGGCCGCCACCTTGCGCAGGCGCAAGCCGAAGGCGACGTTCTCAAAGGCCGAGAGGTGCGGAAACAGCGCATAGGACTGGAACACCAGGCCGATGTCGCGCTGGTGCACCGGGGTGCGGGTGATGTCCTGCCCGGCCAGCACGATGCGGCCCGAGGTCGGTGGCAACAGGCCCGCCACGGCGCGCATCGTCGTCGTCTTGCCGCAGCCCGAAGGGCCGAGCAGGCTGATGAGCTGGCCTTGCGGCACGGCCAGGCTCAAGTCATGCACGGCCACCGTCTTGCCATAACTAAGTGACAGTGCTTCAAGCGTTAGGTAGCTCATACGTATTTCGACAGCCCCAGCAGCTTTTCCGTCACCGCCACCAGCGCGATGGTGAACAGCACCAGGAGCGTCGACAGCGCCGCGATCGACGGGTCGTAGCTCGTTTCCATGTAGGCCATCATCTCGATCGGCAGCGTGCTCACCCCCGGCCCGGTGAGAAAGAGCGACACCGGCACCTGGTTGAACGAGGTGATGAAGGCCAGCACGAATGCCGCCGCGACACCGCCGCGGATGTTGGGCAGCACGACGAGCCGGAACGCCTGCAGCCGCGTGGCACCCAGCGTCATTGCGGCATCGTCGATGTCCACGCGCAGGTTCGCTAGGCTGGCCGATACCACGCGCACTGCATAGGGCACCAGCAGCGTGGTGTGGCCGACCAGGAGGCTTAGGGTCACCGGCAAGTCCAGCACCAGCACGCCGAAATTCAGCAGCGCCAGGCCGACAATGATGCCGGGCACGATGATGGGCAGCGTCAACAGCGTGCGCAGCACTTCGGCACCGCGGAAGCTGTAGCGCGACAAGGCATAGGCCACGGGTACACCCAGTGCCAACGCCGCAAATGTGCTGCCAAAGCCGACCACCAGGCTGGTGATCAGGCTGCGCTGAAACGCCTCGACGGTGAAGACATGCGCCAGCCAGCGCAGCGACCAGCTCTGCGGCGGAAAGCGCAACGTCTCGTCACCCGACAAGCCGGCGACAAACACGACCACGAACGGGCCGAGCAGGAAGGCCAGTACCAGCACCAGCATCAGGCTCGCCAGACGCGAACGCGGGTTCATCGCGACAGCCTGCGCAGCAGCTGATTCACGGCGATGGTGGTGGCCAGCAGCAGCACCGCGATGACGCTGGCCGCCACCGGGTCGGCCAGCACGTTGACCTTTTGGTACAGCAGCGTCTCCAGCATCAACACCTGCGGCCCGCCGAGCAGCGCCGGTGTGATGTAGGCCGTGACGCAGCCGGTGAAGACCAGCGTGCCGCCGAGGATCAGGCCCTCTTGCGTGAGCGGCAGCACCACGCGAAAGAAGCTCTGCACGCGGTTCGCGCCGAGCGTGCGCGCGGCGGCCAGCACGTCGCTCGGCAGGTTCTCCAGCGCCGAGACGAGCGAGATCAGCATCAGCGGCATCATCAATTGCAAGAGGCCGACGAAGACCGCGCCTTCGGTGAAGAGCAGCTGCACCGGCTCGGGCGCGATGCCGCTGGCCGTCAGCATCGTGTTGACCACGCCGCTCTTGCCCAGCAGCACGATCCAGGCGTAGGTGCGTGCGATGGGCGAGACCATCAGCGGCAGGATCACCAGCGCCGTGAGCAAGCCGCGCCACGGCGGCGGCACACGCACCATGGCCATCGCGGCGGGATAACAAACCAGTGCACTGACAAACGTCGCCAGCAGCGCGATGCGCAGCGTGCGCCAATACACGTCGCGGTGCAGCGGCTCGGCGAAGAAGGCGCTGAAGTGGCTCAGGCCCGGCACGCCGTCGACCTTGAAAGCACTGGCCAGCAGCGCCAGCACGGGCGCGACGAAGAGCAACCCGATGAAGGCCAGCGCCGGGCCAAGCAGCCACCACGGGATGCGCTGGCGCATGGGCTCAGGGCTTCGACGGGCTCAGCCCGAACGGAGTGGGTGGCAGCGCTGCGACACGCATCACTTCGTGGCGACCATGCGATTCCACTGCGTCACCCAGCCGGCGCGTTCGCGCGCCACCATCTCGGGCTTCATGAAGACCAGCGAGTTGATCTGCGCCGGGCCGAAGGTCAGCGCTTCGGCGGCTTCGGGCGTGGGCTTGGCTTGACGGTTGATGGGGGAATCGACGAGGTCGTTGGCCAGCGCCGTCTGCACCTCCTTGCTCAGCCAGAAGTCGATCAGCTGCTGCGCCAGCTCGGGATTCTTCGCGCCCTTCGGAATGGCCAGCACGTTCATCATGCCGAGTTGGCCTTCCTTGGGCACGACCCAGGCCAGCGGCTTGCCGGTCTTCTTCAGGTTGAGCCAGGCGAAGCGGCCCACCGGCGCGACCCAGGCTTCGTCTTGCGCGAACAGCGCCGTCATCTGCGCCGTCTGTGTGTAGAAGGTGACGGCGTGGCCCTTGATCTCGGCGATCTTGGCCATGCCGGTGCTCATGTCGGTGGCCAGCCCGCCCCAGGCGCGGTCGGCCATGTACAGCGTGGCCAGGCCCTGGTTGCCGGTGATATTGGCCAGCATCAGGTGACCTTTCAAGTCGGGCCGCCACAGGTCGCGCCAGCTCGTGATGGTGCTCGTGGGCTTGTCTGTGCGCACCACCAGGCCGACCGAGTACACGGTGTAGGCCACCGCTTCACCATTGCGCAGTGGGTCGCGGCCGAAGTCGTAGATCTGGTCGAGGTTCTTCAGCTTGGCCGCATCGATGCGCGCCAGCAGGCCCTTGTTCGAGGCTTCGAGCGCGGTGAAGTCGGGCATCTGAATGAGGTCGATATTGGGGTTGGCGCGCCGCGCTTCGAGCTTGGCGAAACGCTCGGCGACGTTGCCGGTTTCGATCACCAGTTCACAGCCGCAGCGCGCCTTGAACGGGTCGTAGACATGCTTCTTCAGAAGCTCGCCGTTCAGGCCGTAGGTCGAGACCACCAGGCTGCGTGTTTGAGCCGGCACCGTGGCGCTCAGGCCCAGCAGCACGGCGGCGAACATCAGCTGTCTTTTCATGGCAATCGCTCTCACACGCTCGCGCGAGCGTTGATGTTCGTTGGGGGACCGAAAGACGATACCAGCCGGCCAACCCACGGCTGCGGCGGCAGCAGCGGCGGCCTGTGGCCGTGCAGTTCCAGCAGCCTTTGCCACAGGCCGTGGCGGTGTGACGGCTGCGTTGCAGCGCGTAGAGCCGTCACCCTAGGGTTTTCACTTAGACTGCGCCAATAGCCAAAGGGAATCGGGCCATCACAGCGGCGAATGACCGTTGCGGCCCCCACGATGAACACCAAGCCGATCAACTTCCGCACGCTCGACCTGAACCTGCTGAAGGTCTTCAACGTCGTCATGGTCGAACGCCACGTCACCCGCGCCGCCGAGCGTTTGGCGATGACGCAGCCGGCCGTGAGCAACGCCTTGCGCCGCTTGCGCCAGGCCACGCAGGAAGAGCTTTTCACGCCCACGCCCAGCGGCGTGGTGCCCACCGCTCACGCGTTAGCGCTCTGGCCCACCGTGCGCCGCGCCCTGCACCAGCTGCAGGACGCATTCGCACCGCAAGGTTTCGACGCCAAGCGTGACGAGCGCCGCTTCACGCTGGCCATGGCCGACGCCACCGCGGCGCTGTTCCTGCCCGTGCTGGCCGACGCGCTGCAGCGCGAACAGGCCCAGGTCGACCTGCACGTGGTGGCGCTGAACACGCGCGACCCTCGGCCGCTGCTGGAGATGGGCGACGCCGACGTGGCCCTGGGCTTCTTCCCCGATGTCAGCACGGCCCTTGCCGCCGAGGGCGAGGCTGCGCTGACGCGCCTGGAGCCGCTGTACGCCTGCGAGTACTGCTGCGTGATGCGGCGCGAGCACCCGCTGGCGGCGCCTGGTGCGCTGACGCTGGACGCCTATTGCGAAGCCAGGCACTTGCGAGTGAGCTTTGCCGGCCGGCCGCTGGGCTTCGTCGACGAAGCACTGGCGCGGCTGAAACGCCAGCGCCGCGTGATGATCACCGTCAGCCAGTTCAGCACCGCCGGCGCGGTGGTGCACCAGTCCGACTTGCTCACCGTGCTGCCGCGCAGCTTCGTGCCGGCCACCGGCTTCGCGCCGCACCTGGCAACGCGCGAGTTGCCGTTTGCGATGCCGATGATCGACGTCGGCCTGTTGTGGCACCGCAGGCACGAGACCGACACCGCGCAGCGCTGGCTGCGCGACACGCTGGCCCGCGCCGCCGCCGAGGTGGCACAGGCGCTGTAGCCGCGCCACGAAGGGCGCCGGCCATTCGCGCTCGTGATGCCCTCATCACGAGCGGCAATTTCCCAAAACCTAGTGTTAACCCTAGTCTGCCAACACACGAGGCCATCCCGCCCCGTGCCGCTGATGAAGGGGAATGTTCATGTCGACCACCCGCTTGAAAGTCATGGTGCCGCCGGCCGTGGTGGCACCGCGCGCCGCACAGCTTGCGGCCATGCTGGCCACACCACTGTTCCTGGCGCTGGCATGGCTCGGCCGCAGCGCCTGGGCGAGCCCGCCGCGCCGGCCCACGCCGGCGATGAACACCAGTTCGCGACAGGGCTAACGCCGAAGTCACGCGCATACCGCACGCCACCATCAGGGAGTCCCCATGTACCTCGTCAACCTCGATCCACTGGCTTCCTGGCTCTTTATCGGCCAGGCGATGCAGCGCCTGAAACAGCGCTTCCTGTCCAAGGCACCCAAGCCACCGAAGTCGCCGGACGACCTGGCGCGCGAAGCCGCCGAGCTGCGCACGATGGCCTACCAGTACCTGAAAACCGACCCGGGCTTTGCCGGCGACCTGTTCGCCGCCGCCAATCGACACGAGCTCACGGCGAGCGAGGCCAAGCCACCCGTTCCGCGGCCGTCCTAGGGTCAGCACGTAGTGCGGTGAGCGGCGGCCCAGCACGGCGGGCCGCGAGAATGCCGGCTTCGGGGATGGCCCCCGAAAGCCGGAACCCACCGCATGAACGTGCTCTTCATCATGGCCGACCAGCTGCGCTGGGACCACCTCGGCTGCGCCGGCCACCCCTACCTCAAGACCCCCCACCTGGACGCACTGGCGCGGCGCGGCGTGCGCTTTGCCAACGCCTTCGTCAACAGCGGCGTGTGCGGCCCCAGCCGCATGAGCTATTACACCGGCCGCTACCCCATCAGCCACGGCGCGACCTGGAACCGCGTGCCGCTGTCGGTGGGCGAGGTGACGCTGGGGGAGATGCTGCGCCCGTCGGGTCTGTCGTTAGCTTTGGCGGGCAAGACCCATGTCATGCCTGACATCGACGGCCTGGCGCGCCTGAATTTCGAAGGAGGTGACGAACTCGGCGAGCTGCTGCGCCGCGGCTATTTCGAAGAGATCGACCGCTACGACGGCCACCACGAGCCGCGCGCAGAGTCGGGCTATCCGGCCTTCCTGCGCAAGCAGGGCTACGCCAGCGCCGACCCCTGGAGCGACTACGTCATCTCCGGCGTGGACGCCGGCGGCCGGGTGGTGAGCGGCTGGCACATGCGCAATGTGCACCTGCCCTCGCGCGTGCGCGCCGAACATTCCGAGACGGCCTTCATGACCGACCAGGCCATGGCCTACATGCGGCGCCAGGGCAGCCGGCCCTGGGTGCTGCACCTGAGCTACGTCAAGCCGCACTGGCCGTACATGGCGCCGGCGCCGTACCACGCGATGTACACGCCCGAGCAGTGTTTGCCAGTGGTGCGTAGCGAGCACGAACTGCAAGGCGCGCATCCGGTGGTGGCCGCCTACCGCCAGCAGGAAGAGTGCGTGAGCTTTCAGCGCGACGACTGCATCCGCACCGTGCGCCCGGTCTACCAGGGCCTCGTCACCGAGCTCGACCATCACCTCGGCCGCCTGTTCGACCACATGGCCGACAGTGGGCGGCTGGACGACACGCTGATCATCTTCACCGCCGACCATGGCGACTTCCTCGGCGACCATTGGCTGGGTGAGAAAGAGCTCTTCTACGACACCGTGCAGAAGGTGCCCTTCATCGTGGTCGACCCGCGGCGCGAGGCCGAGACCACGCGCGGCACCGTCGACGCGCGCTTCGTCGAATCGGTCGACGTGGTGCCGACGGTGCTGGAGGTGCTGGGCGTCGAAGGCCCGAGCCACCGCATCGAAGGCCGCAGCCTGGTGCCGCTGCTGCACGGCGCCGAGCCCCGCGGCTGGCGCGACTTCGTCTACAGCGAGCTCGACTACAGCTACCGCGGCGCGCGCCTGGCGCTGGGCAAGGACGTGCACCAGTGCCGCGCCTTCAGCCTGCGCAATCAACATTGGCGTTATGTTTACTGGCTGGACGAGCCCGAACAACTGTTCGATCTGGCCGCCGACCCCGATCAGATGCACGACCTCGGCCGCGACGCCGGCACCGAGACCCAACGCGCGCAGCTGCGCACGCAGCTGCTCGACTTTCTCGCTCGGCGCCACCACCGCACGACGGTGAGCGACGCGGCGGTGGTGCGTGGCACCGATGCGTACAAGAAGGCCGGCGTGTTCTTTGGCCAGTGGTAGTACAGGCCCACACCAGAACCCCATCACAAGAATCACCCTGGAGACTTCGATGCGATTGACATTCCCGATGCTGGCCGCGGCCGCGCTGCTGTCGGCTTGCGCTTCCACCGCCACCGACCCCGCCTCGCGCACCGCCAGCATCCAGCGCACCGCCCACGGCGTGGCGCACATCAGCGCGCCCGATGCGCAGACGCTGGCCTACGGCGTGGCCTATGCCCACGCGCAAGACAACATTTGCCAGAGCGCCGACGCCTTGGTGACGGCACGCGGCCAGCGCTCGAAACACTTCGGCGGCGCGGCCACGGCGCTGCTGGGGCGGCGTTTGCTGCCGAACGAGCAGATCGACTTCTTCATCGCCGCGCACATGAACGACGCCGCACTCGAGCGGGCCTGGTCGGCCAGCAGCACCGAGTCGAAGGCGCTCGGGCGTGGTTACGTCGAGGGCTACAACCGCTATCTTGCTGACCATGCCGGCCGGCTACCCGTGGCCTGCAATGGCCAACCCTGGGTGCAGCCGATGACGCTGGCCGACCACCGCCGGCTGGTCGAGCTGGTGACGGTGCAGGCC
>JANLYV010000431.1:0-15170 GCA_031365825.1 Rubrivivax sp.
CGAGCAGGAGGTCGCGCAGGTTGTCGGCGAAGACCTTGATCGCCACAGCTTCAGCACCTTCACGCAGCCGCGCGAAGAGGTCGCGCTCCAGGCTCAGGCTGAGCTTGACCTTCCAGGTCCAGGCGACCGCACGCCGCATCAGCTCGTCGCCCGGGCGCTGCCGGTGCTGCCAGCCCAGGTGGCGCGCGATGCGGCCTTCGGCCCGGCCTGGCCGGCCCGGGCTCGCGTCTTCGTCGAGCACCAGGCGCGCGTCCAGAAACTCGAGCGCGCGGCCACGGAAGACAGCTAACGCCCGATAGGATGGCACACGATTGATGGGCTCGGCGTAGTCGAAGTAGTCGCGGAACTTGGCGGCGTCGGCCGCGGTGCCATCCTTGCCCGCGACGAGCTTGCTTTGCAGCCGGCCATCGGCCCACAGCCATTCGCGCAGCAGGCCCAGCAGCGCGGCGTCGTCGGCCCAGCGTTCGGACAGGATGTCGCGCACACCGTCGAGCACGGCGTCGATATCGGCGAAGCCGGCTTCGGCACGGATGAAAGCTGCGGCCTCGGCGCGGGGCTCGAGGCCGGCGTCGGCGAAGAGACTATCGGCCAGCGGCTCGAGCCCGGCTTCGCGTCCGGCCATGCCCTTGGTGCGCCGTCTCGGCTTGAAGGGCAGGTACAGGTCTTCGAGCTCCTGCTTGGTGATTGCAGCGAGGATGGCCGCGCGCAGCGCCGCATCGAGCCTGCCCTGGCTCGCAATGCTCTCCAGCACCGCGGCACGTCGCTGTTCGAGTTCACGCACGTACGCCAGCCGCACCTCGAGCGCGCGCAACTGCGTGTCGTCAAGGCCGTCGGTGGCTTCCTTGCGGTAGCGCGCGATGAAGGGCACGGTGGCGCCGCCGTCGAGCAGGTCGACGGCTGACTGAACCTGCTGTGGGCGCACGCCCAATTCGCTGGCCAGCAAATGAGTGATGTTGTTCAAGACACAAAAAGGCGGGCGCAAGCCCGCGCGGATTCAGGAGATTGAAGAAGGGCGACGCGGATTCAGCAAAGGCTTGAAAGCAGCAGCGCGATGCTGACGGCGAAGCCCAGGAACCACACCGCACTGCGCGCCATCTGCCGGTCGCTGACGTAGAGCCAGATGTAGGTGACACGCAAGACGACGAAGGCCACGGCCAGCGCATTCACCAGCCCTTGCCGCGCCTGCGTTTGCTGCGCGATCAGCACACCGGCGATGAACAGCGGCAAGGCTTCGAAGCTGTTGGCCTGCGCGGCGTTGGCGCGTGCGCGGTAGCCAGTTTGTTTCGCCAGCCAGGCGCGTGGGTCGTGGTTGTCATAGCCACCTTCAGAGCGCCGTTTGCCGAACATGCCGCCCTTGGCGATACCTACGCAGACGATGGGCAGCAGCGCTGCGATGAGGATGCAGATGTGTGCCAGCGTCAGACTCATGGATGCTCTTTCGTGGTCGTGTTCATCGTCGATCGACCAGCGCATGCGCGATGGTGCTCAGGTCTACGTATTCGAGCTCGCTGCCTACCGGCACGCCGCGCGCCAGCCGCGTGACCCTGACGCCGCGCGACTGCATCACCGCCCCCAGCGCGTGCGCGGTGACTTCGCCTTCGGCCGTGAAGCTGGTGGCCATGATGACCTCGGAAACCACGCCGTCGGCCACGCGCTCGAGCAAGGCCGCGCTGCCGATCTCGGTCGCGCCGATACCATCGAGCGGGCTCAGACGCCCCATCAGCACGAAGTACAGACCACGGTAGCTACCGCTGCGTTCCAACGCCGCCTGGTCGGCCGGTGTCTCGACGACGCACAGCAGCTTCGCATCCCGCGACTCGTCTAGACAAGTGCCACACACACTCGCCTGCGTGAAGGTGTGGCAGCGCTCGCAATGGCGTGTCTCGACCACCGCCTGCTCCAATGCCTGGGCCAGCCGGCGCGCGCCGTCGCGGTCGTGCTGAAGCATGTGAAATGCGATGCGCTGCGCCGACTTGACACCCACACCGGGCAGCCGGCGCAGCGCCTCGATCAAGCCTTCGAGCGCGGGTTCGGACACTGCGCGAAATTCAGAACGGGAACTTCATGCCGCCCGGCAACGGCAGCCCGGCGGTGAGCTTGCCCATCTTCTCGGTGCTGACGGCCTCGGCGCGGCGCACGGCGTCGTTGAAGGCCGCGGCCACCAGGTCTTCGAGCATGTCCTTGTCTTCGGCCAACAGCGTCGGGTCGATGGTCACGCGTTTGACGTCGTTCTTGCACGTCATCACCACCTTCACCAGGCCGGCGCCGGACTGGCCTTCGACCTCGATCAGCGCGAGCTCATCCTGCGCGCGCTTCATGTTGTCCTGCATCGCCTGTGCCTGCTTCATCAGGCCGGCCAGTTGCTGCTTCATCATGTTGACGGTCCTTCTGGGTTCGAGACGGGTTTGATCGATCCGGGCACGACGCGCGCACCCTTGAACTGGCTCATCAGCTCCACCACCACCGGGTCGGTGCGGATCGCCTCTTCGGCGCGCGACTGGCGCTGCGCGCGCTGCTTCGCGTCGCGTTTGGCGGGGCTGTCCTCGGGCACGCCGGCGCGCAGCTGCAACGTCACCGGCATGCCGCACTCCACAGCCAAGGCAGCGACGAGCCTGTCGCGCTGCGCGTCGGTGCGCAGGGATTCGCTCTCGACCAGCAACTGCCAGGTCTGACCGCCAACGTCTTCCTGCACTGACACGGCGCCGGCCTGCCAGGCGAGCTCGCGCACCATGCCGCTGACGGCGTTGCCCTGGTCCAGGCGCTGCAGCAGTTCGCACCAGCGGTCGCCGAGCGTGGTGTCGGTGGGCACGGTATCGGCACCCACCTTGGCTGGGGGTGGCGCGGGCACGGCCATCGCCGGCGGCGCAGGGGCCCGCAGCGGCAAGGGTCGCGGCGCGGCGACGGCGGGCCGTGGGGCCACCGCAGCATGCTCGGCACGAGGGAAGGCGAAGAGGCGCAGCAGCACCATCGTCAACGCCGCGTAGTCGTCGCTCATCAGCGTGAGCTCGCCGCGGCCGTGCAGCACCATGCTGTAGAGCAGCTGCGTCTCGTCGGCCGGCAGCAGCGGCGCCAGCTGCCGCGCAGCGGCGCTGTCGGGGTCCGTTGCCTCCAGCGCGCCAGGCACGGCCTGTTCGATGGCCATCTGTTGCAGCAGCAAGGCCAGCTCTTCCAGCACGCCTGCGGCCGACAGGCCCGCCTCGCGCAGCGCGTCCACCTGCGCCAGCACCGCCGGCCCATCGCGCTGCGCCAGGGCCTGCACCAGCACCCGCGCGTGCGAGCGGTCGACCGTGCCCAGCATGTGCCTCACCGTCACCGCGTCGAGCTTGCCGGCACCGAAGGCGATGGCCTGGTCGGCCAGCGACAGCGCATCGCGCATCGAGCCCCGCGCCGCACGTGCTAACAGGCGAAGTGCGGGCTCATCGAAGCTCACGGCTTCGGCCGTCAAGACCTGCGCCAGGTGTTCGCGCACCACCTCGGGCGCCATCGGCCGCAGGTTGAACTGCAGGCAGCGGCTCAGTACCGTGGGCAGCATCTTCTCGGGGTCGGTCGTCGCGAGCACGAATTTCAGATAGTCGGGCGGCTCCTCCAGCGTCTTCAAGAGCGCGTTGAACGCGTCCTTGGTGAGCTGGTGCGCTTCGTCGATCATGAAGACCTTGAAGCGGCCCACCGCCGGCTTGTAGGCGGCGCGTTCGATCAGGTCGCGAATCTCGTCGATGCTGCGGTTCGACGCGGCGTCGAGTTCGATGTAATCGATGAAACGGTCGGCGTCGATCTGCGTGCAGGCGCTGCACATGCCGCACGGCGTGGCGGTGATGCCGCCCTGGCCGTCGGGGCCGGTGCAGTTCAGCGACTTGGCGAGGATGCGCGAGATGGTGGTCTTGCCGATGCCGCGCGTGCCGGTGAAGAGGTAGGCATGGTGTAGCCGGCCGCTTTGCAGCGCGTTGCTCAGGGCCCGCACCACCGGCTCCTGACCGACCATCTGGCTGAAGCTGCGGGGGCGGTATTTGCGGGCAAGGACCAGGCTGCTCATCGTTGCCGCATTCTACGGTTGCACTCTCGCCGACCCGGCCGCAGCGCGGCCACAACGCCGCCTGAATGGCCATCGATAATCCTGCGCCATGTCCAGCCCGATGCCACCTTTGCCCACGCCATTGACCTATGAACAGTCGGGCGTCGTCTACGACCTCATCGACCCGGTGAAAGTCGCCGCGCAGCGTGCCGCGGCCGCCACGGCGCACAACCTTGCGGTGCATGGCCTGAGCGAAGTTGTTGCCTCGCGCGGCGAGTCGGCCTACGTCGTCGATGTCGGGCCGTTCTATCTGGCCAGCATCGTCGAATGCCTGGGCTCGAAGGCGCTGGTGGCCGACGAGATGCAGCGCCTCACCGGCCGTTCGTACTACGCCGGCATTGCGCAGGACACGCTGGCCATGGCCATCAACGACCTCATCACCGTCGGCGCCACGCCGCTGGTGGTGCAGGCCTACTGGGCCGCGGGGGGCAGCGACTGGTTTGCCGACAAGGAACGCTCGCTCTCGCTGGTGCAGGGCTGGAAGGCCGCTTGCGACGCCGGCGGTGTGGCCTGGGGCGGAGGCGAAACGCCGGCGCTGGCGGGCATCGTGGCCGAAGGCCGCATCGACCTTGCGGCCTCATGCACCGGCATCGTCAAACCCAAGACGCGGCTCACGCTGGGTGCAGCACTCGCGCCGGGGGATGCCATCGTGCTGCTGGCGTCCAGCGGCATCCATGCCAACGGTTTGAGCCTGGCGCGCAAGCTGGCCGAACGGCTGCCACAGGGTTACTTGACGGCGCTGCCAAATGCGTCGGACGGCATGAGCTTCGGCGCTGCGCTGTTGGCCCCGACCACGCTCTATTCGCCGGTGACCGAGGCGCTCTACGCCGCCGGCATCGTGCCGCATTACGCTGCCAACATCACCGGTCATGGCTGGCGCAAACTGCTGCGGCATCCATCGACATTCACGTACCGCATCGCTGCCCTGCCCGAGGTGCCGCCGGTACTGCGCTTCATCCAGCAACAAGCGGCGATGAGCGACGAAGACGCCTACAGCACGCTGAACATGGGCGCCGGCTTTGCGCTGTTCGTCGCCGCCGACGATGCCCAGCGCACGGTCGAGACAGCGCAGCGCTGCGGCGTGCCGGCGCTGCTGGCGGGCCATGTCGAAGCCGGGGCGAAGCAGTTGTTGATCGAGCCGCTTGGCATTACCTTCGGCAGCGACGCGTTGCAACTGCGCTGACCTCGGCTCATGACATAGCGCGCGCCAACTACAATCGCGCCCGACGGGCCTCCTCGCATGGAAGCGCGGCCAACCGGGTCAGGTCGGGAACGAAGCAGCCCTAACCGTTGTGACCAGTGCCGGGGTCAGGCTCGTCACCTTCGCCAAGCCTGAACGCGTACTGCCGCTCATGTCAGCGGCATCATGTTCGAGTGGTTGGTATCGGCCAGCACGGCGTCGGCGGTGCTCGTCACCGAAGCCGTCTGCATGGCGATCTGCAAGTCCTTCGGCGCCAGGTGCAGCACACGCGCGTAGCGCTGAGCGATGCGCGTCAGGCTGGGCAGCTGTTGTGTCGGCGTCAGCATCTCCAGGTCGCACAGCTCGTTGGCGCAACTGGCGATGCTGCGCAGCATGTCGTTATCGTTCTCGCCACTGCGTACCACGCCCGTGTCGGGCCAG
This sequence comes from Rubrivivax sp., assembly GCA_031365825.1. Taxonomy (GTDB): domain Bacteria; phylum Pseudomonadota; class Gammaproteobacteria; order Burkholderiales; family Burkholderiaceae_C; genus Rubrivivax. The sequence goes on from JANLYV010000431.1 coordinate 5,691, forward strand.
CGCCGCAGCACCTGCAACAGCTCGTCGTCGAAACCCCAACGCTTGGCCACCGCCAGGCCGATGGCCTCGATGTCCACCCCCAGCACGCTGAAGGCCGCGGCCTCTTCGCTCATGCCGGGCGTGGGTGGATCGCCCGCGCGCTCGGGTGGCGCGCTGGCCATCAGGCGGCGGATCTGCTGCGCTTCGTCGCTGCAGTGGTACTGCACCACGAGGCGGCCGATGTTTTGCAGCAGCGTGAGGATGTACACGACTTCAGCGTCGTAGCCCGCAGGCCGGATGCCCACGGCCACACGCGCCGCGTGCTTCACGCGGGCGATGCTGCGCGCCAGGTCTTCACTCGCGCCGCTGCCCAGCGGCCCTGGCCAGGCGCGCAAGGCGAGTGCGGCGCGGCGCACGCCTTCCAGCCCGACCAGCGCGACAGCACGGCGCACCGCCAGCACCGGGCTGGTGCCCGTGCCCTGGACACCACGCAGCTGCGCGCTGTTGACGTAGCGCAGCAGCTCGAAGGTCAAGGCCAGGTCGTCGAGGATCACCGCCGCCAGCTCGTTCGTGCGCTGGCGGTCCATCAGCGCCAGCCGCGAGGCGCGCTCGGCACTGCCGGGCGACGCCGGCAGCGTACCCACAGAGCCCATGCGCTCGAGCAGCATGGCCAGCGGCCCGGCCTCGCTGTTTTGATCACTGCGCAGCCAGCCTTCGAGTGCCCGCGCCAACGTTCGAGCGTTGCGGTAGCGCTGGCGTTCCTGGCGGTCGGTGGCGCGGTTGGCGATGGCGCGCAGCACATCGGGTATCGGCTGTGTCGTCGCCCAGGGCAGGCGCACGACCTCGTGCCCTTGCGGCGGCAGGCGGCTGATGACGTGGCCGATGTCGGCGTCGTCCAAGGCATGTTGGCCGGTGAGCATGTGGTGCAGCACCAGGCCCAACGCCAGCACGTCGCGCTCGGCCGCATCGCGTTGCGCGCGCAAGGCGCCGGCTTCGACGCCCGAGACACCACGCGTGAGGTTCGTCTCAACGTCAAGGGCGACTTCAAGCCCGGCCAGGCGCGGCTCGCCGGCGTCGGTGACCAGCAGCAAATAACTCTGCAAGTCATGGTGGCCGATGCCGGCGTCATGGGCATAGGCCAGGCCCTGCAAGGCCTTGCAGGCGATGGCCACGGCCTCGGTCGCGGGCAAGCCGCGCTGGCCGATGCGGTCGTTCAAAGTGGCGACATCGCTGGTGTCGTAGGCCACGTACGGCCAGTTGTCGTGCACGTCGATTTCGCTGGCCACGGCCAGGTTCGGGTGTTTCAGGCGTGCCGCCTTGCGCACCGCCTGTGACCAGTTCAGCGCCGCCTGTGCGTCGGCGAGTTGCACGCGCGGCAGCACCAGCATCAGGTCATGGCCGCTGCGTGGGTCGACCACCAGCCAGGCCATCGTCCTCTGGCTCTTGCCCAGCAGGCGCAGCAGCCGAAAGCGGCCAAAGCTGCGCAGCGGCGTGCTCTGCGCAGCAGTGGCATCAGCGTGGGACGAAGGGGGGGCAGACGGCATCACGCGCCGATTGGACCGCGCGCCGGCGCTTCACATGCCCGGAACAATGGGCCAAAGGCCCGGCACTTTCACAACAGCGCGAGTGTCCCGCCGGCGCTGATGAAGGCGCCCAGCACGCGCTCACCCGGCACCAGCGCCTGCACCGCAAGAACGTACTCGGCCAGCTGCGCGCGATAGGCCCCGACCTCGGTCGCGGCGGCGTGCAGCTTGTAGTCGAGCACCCACCACACCACCTGCCCACCTGCTTCGAGCTGCACCAGCCGGTCGACGCGCAAGACCTTGCCCTGCCACGCCAGCGCCACTTCGTTGCCGGCCCAGCGCAGCTGCGCAGCATCGAAAAACGCACGGCAACCGGGGCTGCGGAGCACTGCCTTCCCTGACGCGAGGATCTCCTCGGCTTCGTCCGCGGCCAGGCCAAACGCAGCGGTGGCAGCCTGCGCCAGGCTGGGCCAGGCGTCGGCCGCAACGCCCGGCCGCGCGGCCCATTCGAGCCAGCGATGCAGCGCCTGGCCCAGGCGCGCCCGCGCGCCGTTGCGCGCGGTTGCCGGCGGCGGCACCGGCGCGTGCGCGCGCGGCAGCAGTGCAGGCAAGCGTGGCACCCACACGCGGTCGGGTGCGGCGCTCGCGGCCACGTTGGCGGCAGCCACGGCCAGCAGCGGCGGCGCGGCCAGGGCCGTCACCCGATCCCACCAGGAAGGTGCGGACCCATGGGTGTGGGGCTCGATGCAGCTCAGCACCAGGTGTTGGCGCGCCCGCGTCATGGCCACGTACAGGCCGTTGAGCTCTTCGCGCTCGCGCGCCAGGGTCTCCTCATCGAGTACCCCACGCAGCGATGGCGGCAGGTGTTTTTCACGCGCGACGAAGGCCGCCAGGCGCGGCGCGGCGCGCTCCACCGGCCAATCGACCAGCAGCGTGGCGCTGTCGTGGCGTTGCATCTCGGGGTCGGTGTCGGCGATCAACACGACCTCGGCTTCGAGACCCTTGGCTCCATGCACCGTGAGCAGCTGCACGGCATCGGCAGGCGCCTGGCTGGTGATCTTGGCAGCGCCGCTTTTCAGCTCACGCACAAAGCCGTGCAGCGTGGCGAAGCGGCCGCCGCGCTGGTCCAGCGCCGCGGTGGCGACGGCCTGCATCGCGTCGATGGCCGCGGCCCGGCGTGGCGCGGGCACGGTGGCCAGCACGCGGCCCATGGCATCGCTGTCCGATACAACGCGCTCGACCAGTTCGAAGGGTGTGAGTTCGCGCGCGGCCTCAAACCATCCGCGCCACAGGCTTTGTGCACGCCGCAGTGCGGCGCCGGGCACGTCGGTGGCTTCGAGCAGACAAGGCAACCACGCCAACGAGCCGGCCTTGGCGCGAATCGCCAGCCACAACAGGTCGGCGTCATCGCAGCCCAGCAGCGGGCTCTTCAAGGAGCGCGCCAAGGCCAGGTCGTGGCCGGGCGAGGCCAGCGCTTCGAGCACGGCGATGAGGTCCAGCGACTCGGGCGCGTCGGCCAGCGCTCGCGCTTCCGGCACGACATGCGGCACGCCCCGTTGCGCCAGCGCCTGGGCCACGACGGCCAGCACCGCGCGCCTTCGTGCCAGCACCATGATCTCGCCGGCGCGGGCCTGTCCGCTGGCGAGGATCTGCACCACCGCCGCGGCAATCTGCCGGCCTTCCTGCATGCGAAAGAGCTCTTCAGGCGCGACCTTGGCCTGGGTCAGCGAAGGCCGCCACACCGGCTCGGGTGGCAGCGCTGCTGTCTTGCTTTCGCGCAGCACCCGCGGCAGGCAGGCGACGCTGCCGAGAGCCGCGCTGGCGGTGGTGTGACGGCGAAAGTCTTGCCAGTGGCCGGACGCCGCGGCCTCTTCGAACACCGGGTTGAAAGCCGCGACGACCCGGGCCGCGTTGCGCCTTGTGTGGTCGCAGGCGAGCACGCTGCCCGCCATGCCCTGCGTGACGAAGGCTTTGGCTGCGTCGAACACGCGCGGCTCGGCGCGGCGGAAGCGATAGATGCTTTGCTTGGGGTCGCCAACGATGAAGAGCGTAGGCGCCGCCTGGCCGCCACCGGCGCCGGCGTAGGCGCTGAGCCAGCCGTGCAGCGCCTGCCATTGCAGCGGGCTCGTGTCCTGGAATTCGTCAATCAGCACATGGCGCAGTTGTGTGTCCAGCCGCTCTTGCAGCCAGGGCGCAATCGCCGGGTCGCCGAGCATCGTCAGCGCAGCGCGTTCGAGGTCGGTCATGTCGACCAGGCCCTGGCGACGTTTGAGGTCGGCGAACTCGGCCAGCAGCACGCGCGACAGCCGCACCATGCGCGCGTGGTCGAGGTGGCCGCGGTGCTGCAGCGACATCGCGCGCAGCGCTTCGAGTGACCGGCAGGCCGCGTCCAGCCCTGCCACATCGCCGAGCCTGCGTGGTGTGCCCTTTTCGGTGAAGAGTGCGCTCCAGGCCAGATCGAAGCCCGCTTCCGCGTCGATGGCCAATCCTGCCGACACCAGCTTCGCTGCTGCCTTGTCCGGGTTCGCGCCACCCCTGGCTTCAAGCGCTGATGACAGTGCCGTGAGCTCGCTGCGCAAGGGCTCGTGTTGCAGCATCTGCAATGGGTCGTCGAGACCGGCGCAGGCCGGGAACACGGCAGCCGCAGCGGGCACCGCGCCGGCCAGCGTGCCGGCAGCGTCGGCGCACAAGAGCTCGGCGCTGCGCCGCAAGGCCGTCGTCAGCCACTCTTGAACCAGCGTGCGGCGATGGCGCCGCACCAGGGCGGTGTAGTCGTCATGCAGGCCATGATCGGCCAGCACGGCGACGTGAAAGCGGCGGAAGAGTTCGCCGTGCAGCGTGCCCGTGTCTTCGATCAGCTGCATCGGCATGGGCAGTTCAAGCCGGCGCAACAGCTCCACTGGCGCGTGGCTGGTGAGCTGCGCGAACCAGGCGTGGAAGGTGCGCACCTCGACCGCGCGGCCACCTTCGAACAGGCGCTGCTGCAAAGCCGCCAGCGGCGCAGCCGCGGCCTCTGCAGCGGCCGCATCGAGCCCACGGTCGCGCAACGCCGTCACGCGTTGCCCATGTGTGCACGCGGGGCTGGCCCACTCACGCAGCCAGTCGTCGAGCCGCTGGCGCATTTCGCCCGCGGCCTTGCGCGTGAAGGTGATGGCCAGGATCTGCTGCGGCTTGGCGCCCTCGAGCATGGCGCGCACGATGCGTGACACCAGCATCCAGGTCTTGCCAGCGCCGGCGCAGGCCTCCACCACCACCGGCCGCGCGGGGTTGCAGGCCAGTGCATAGAACGCTGCTTCGTCGACCGCTCGGCCGTCCACCATGAAAGCTGCCGCATTCATGGTTGCAGCAAGGCTGGCCAGTGGTCACGCCGGCACAGGCCGCGCATCTCGCAAAACTCACACACCTTGCCTTCGCCCAAGGCCGGCATCGCCGCGCCGGCACGCAAGTGCTCGAAGTCGACGGCCAGGCCGTCCAGCATGGCCGCGGCCGAGGCGCCCACGTTGCGGTGCGGCACTTCCACGGGTGAGGCCACGTCGTCGAGCGCGAGGTAACTCGCGGCCACCTCGCCAGTCTGGGGTTCGCCGGCCATCACCAGCGCGGCGTAGAACGGCAACTGCGTGTCTTCCAGCGGGTTGACCATGCGCGCCTTCAAGGCCGCGGTGCTGCCGGTCTTGTAGTCGATGACCTCAATGACGCGGCCGGGCCCGCGGTCGATGCGATCGATGCGCCCGCGCAGTTGCTGCGGCGCCAGTGCCGGCGGCGCGGCAACAAAGTCGGTCTCGCCGCTGTGCCACACCAGGCCGCGTGACTCCCGCGCCTGCATCCATGCGATGTACGCCGGTGCAAAGACTGCAAAGCTGGCGTGGAAGGGCAACAAGTCGGCGCGATCCAGCGCCAGTTCGGCTGCTGCCTGTGTCGCGCAGCGCAGCAGTGCATCGAGCTCGTCGGCGTTGGCGGCGACCAAGCGGCGCTCGTGGAAGTGCTGCAGCGCGAGGTGCAGCCAGATGCCGTATTCGCGCTTTTCCAGTGCTGCGTCGATCTCTTCACGCTCGTCCAGCCGCAGTACCGATTTCGCATAGAACCGGTACGGGCATTCACGCAGCGCCGAGACCGAGCTCGCGCTCAGGAACTGCGGTAGTTGCGTGGGTGCCGAGGGCTGCGGCCGTGATGGCGGCGTGAGCACGCAGGCCTGTCCCGGCGCCTGCCACGCAGCTTCGGTCAGTGCCGGGCGGTGCGCTGCCAGGCTGGCGGCCAACCATTGCAGCAAGGGGCTCGCGCCGACCGGCGTGTCAGCGTCGAGACGACGTCGCACGAAACGAAGTTGCGGCAGACGCAGCAGTTGCGCCAGCGCCAGCCGCTCGCGCATCTGGCGCGCCGCCGCCGTGGCCAGGCCCAGCCGCTGGGCCAGGCTTTCGCTGATGAGCGACGGCGTCAGGCTGATGGCGCCCAGCCGCGTCTCGTCGGCACCGGGCACGACGACTTGCGCAAACGGCCGGCCGATGGCACGTGCCAAAGGCGTCAGCACCACATCGGCGTCGGCCTCGCGCGGTGGTTCGAGGTTGGCCGCGTCGAGCACTTCGTCGACCCAGGCGATGAAGTCGGGCAGGGTCATGGCGATGGCGCGCGTCGCGTCCCGCCAGGCCACGCCGACGTCGTCGAGCCGCAATGCGATGCGCACCAATACTGCATCGCCCGGCGCGTCGGCCACCGTTGAAGGCTCACCCAGATGCGCGCGCAGGCACTTGAGCCAATCGTGCAAGCTCGGCGGATTGCCTTGGCGCGCTGCCATTTCGCTCAGCCCCGCAAGCCGCACGCGCTGCCCATGCCACCGGCTCAGCGCCAGCGCTTGCGCCACCGCGTCAGGCATGGTCCGCGCACGGCGCCACAGGGCTTCGAGGTCAAGCAGCCAGGGCATGGTGCTGGCCTTGGGCAGCTCACATTTGAGCCAGGCGAGCCAGTCCTCGGCGCGGGCGTGTGGTGCGGCCGCGCGCAGCGTGGCCATCACGCGCGCGGCCGCCGGCGTGGTGGAGAGCCGCCAGCCGGTCTCGTCGGCGATCGATGCGCCGGTGCGTTGCAGCGCTGCTCGCAGGCGGCGCGCCAACTCGCGGTCCAGCACCACCACCGCCACCGGGTGATGGCCGGCGTTCAGCGCCTCGATGACGGCGCCGGCAGCAGCTTGCACCTCGGCTTCAACGCCGTCGCAGACGATGCTTTGCAGTTGAACCGCGTGGCCAGGCATGGCGAACGCGGTGAAGGGGTCGTCGCCCGGCGGATCCGCATCGATCAGCAAGGCCGGACAAGGTGCCGCGGCCAATACGGATTCGGTTAGTGCGTCAGCACCGCCCATACGCAGTGCGATCCAGGCCGACGGCTTCAGTGCGAAAAGTGCATCGGTGGCCACGGGCGCGCCCAGCGCCGCCCATTCGACGGCGACATGCAGCAAGGCCGCTTCGAGCGTGCTGCCACCCACGGCGCCGGCCACGCCGTTGCGCTGCTGTGTCCAGTAGGCCGCGCGCTGCGCCGGAGCCGTGGCTGCGGCGACCTGCGCCAGCTGCTGCGCGGCGATGGCCACGCGCGCCGCCAGGTGATCGAAGCCACGCGCGTCACGGCGCTGCCAGTCGCGCGCCCAGCTCTGGCTCTTGAGCATGGCGGCGGCAGCAAGGCGGTCGGCCACCGCATCGCCACTGAGTTCGCCCGGCGCCGCCGCACGGGTGGGCGCCACGCTCGCCGCCAGTGTCAGCGGCGTCTCGATGCGCGGCTGCCAGCCGCCGCGTTGGGCAAATGCCGCGCGCGCGTGCGGCAGCAGGGCGGCGTACGGCACCAGCAACACGGCATCGCGCGCCGGCAGCGATGCCTGCGCCAGCCAATCGCTGCATTGCCGCGCCACTTCGGGCCAGAGCTCAGGGACCGAAAGATGCGCTGGCAGAGGTGCGATTTCTATCGCGGCCATAGGGGCAGCCTGGTGGCAAGGCCTGCGGGAATCGCAGGCGTTGTGCGAAAATCATTGTGCCTTGCGCCTTGCCATCCCTTGTGCCATCACTCCAGCCGGACATGGCGGGCAACGCGTCAGGACCCCAGGAGCATCCACGCATGAGCAGCGAACTGATCAAACATATCTCCGACGATTCTTTCGACCAGGACGTGCTGAAGGCCGACAAGCCCGTGCTCGTGGACTACTGGGCCGAATGGTGCGGCCCGTGCAAGATGATTGCGCCCATTCTCGACGAGGTCTCCAAGACCTACGACGGCCGCTTGCAGGTGGCAAAGATGAACGTCGACTAGAACCGCGACGTGCCAGCCAAGTACGGCATTCGCGGCATCCCCACGCTGATGCTGTTCAAAGGCGGCGAACTGGCCGCCACCAAGGTTGGCGCGCTGTCCAAAGCGCAACTCACCGCATTCCTCGACGGCCATCTATAATGCCCTCCATCGGGCGGTGACAGCCCGGCCCTGAGGCCGTCACCAGTCCGATAGTTCGCCACCACGTCCCGATGCCTTCGGCGTCATCTGCCACCCGGTTTTGGGGGCACGTGGTCTCGGCTCCCACCCCCTGATGTGACCTTTGCCCGCGCGCCCGAACCGGCGCGGCCGAGCAAGGCCAACGGACGGTTGCAACAGACGGTGGCAGCTGCGTGACAGCGGCCGCAGTGGCGAAGCGGCACCATCGCCCGAGGGTCCCACCCCATGCATTTGTCAGAACTCAAAGCCCAGCACGTCAGCGAACTCCTCACCATGGGTGAGGCGCTGGAGATCGAAAACGTCGGCCGCCTGCGCAAGCAGGAGTTGATGTTCGCGATCATGAAGAAGCGCGCCAAGGCCGGCGAGCAGGTCTTCGGCGACGGTGTGCTCGAAGTGCTGCCCGACGGCTTCGGCTTCCTGCGCTCGATCGAATCCAGCTACATGGCCTCGACCGACGACATCTACCTCTCGCCGAGCCAGGTGCGCCGTTTCAACCTGCACACCGGCGACATGATCGAAGGCGAAGTGCGCGTGCCCAAGGACGGCGAACGCTACTTCGCGCTGGTCAAGGTCGACCGCGTCAACGGCGTCACGCCCGAAGAGAACAAGCACAAGATCATGTTCGAGAACCTGACGCCGCTGTTCCCGAAGGAACAGTTCAGGTTGGAACGCGACATCAAGGCCGAAGAGAACATCACCAGCCGCATCATCGACCTGGTCGCGCCCATCGGCAAAGGCCAGCGCGCCTTGCTCGTGGCGCAGCCCAAGACGGGCAAGACGGTGATGATGCAGCACTTGGCGCACGCCATCGTCGCCAACCACCCCGAGGTGCACCTGATCGTGCGGCTCGTCGACGAGCGCCCCGAGGAAGTCACCGAGATGCTGCGCACCGTGCGCGGCGAAGTCATCAGCTCGACCTTCGACGAACCCGCCGCACGCCACGTGCAGGTGGCCGAGATGGTGATCGAGCGCGCCAAGCGCCTGGTCGAACTGAAGAAGGACGTGGTCATCCTGCTCGACTCGATCACACGCCTGGCCCGTGCCTACAACAACGTGCTGCCGTCGTCGGGCAAGGTGCTCACCGGCGGAGTCGACGCCAATGCGCTGCAGCGTCCCAAGCGCTTTTTCGGCGCGGCGCGCAACGTCGAAGAAGGCGGGTCCCTCACCATCATCGGCACCGCACTGGTCGATACCGGTTCGCGCATGGACGAGGTCATCTACGAAGAGTTCAAGGGAACCGGCAACTGCGAGATCCACCTCGATCGCCGCATGGCCGAGAAGCGCGTCTACCCGTCGATCCTGCTGAACAAGAGCGGTACGCGGCGTGAAGAACTGCTGCTGCAGCCCGAGATCCTGCAAAAGACCTGGATCCTGCGCAAGCTGCTCTATTCGATGGACGAGATCGAGGCGATGGAGTTCATCCTCGACAAGATGAAGGCATCGAAGACCAACCTGGACTTCTTCGACATGATGCGGCGCGGCGGCTGACGGTCGCCGGGCTATAATCGAAGGCTGTTCG
>JANLYV010000481.1:0-4160 GCA_031365825.1 Rubrivivax sp.
CTCAAGCCGGAGGTCGTGACGCTGCCGGGCCTCGAAGGCTGGCGCAAGGGAGTGCAGGCCGACCTCATCGAGGCGCGGCTGAAGGCCGACACCGGCCACGCGATCAAGGCCGTGTGCGTGGTGCACAACGAAACGTCGACCGGCGTGACGAGCAACATCCAGGCCGTGCGCAAGGCGATCGATGCGGCGAAGCATCCGGCGCTGCTGATGGTCGATTCGATCTCCGGCCTGGCCTCGGCCGAATACAAGCACGACGACTGGGGCGTGGACGTCACGGTCAGCGGCTCGCAGAAGGGCCTGATGCTGCCCCCGGGCATCAGCTTCAACGCCTTGTCGCGCAAGGCCATCGAGGCCAGCAAGCACGCGAAGCTGCCCAAGGCCTTCTGGGCCTGGGACGAGATCATCGAGATGAACAAGAGCGGCTACTGGCCGTACACGCCCAACACCAACCTGCTCTACGGCCTGGCCGAATCGCTGGAGATGCTGCTCGGTGAAGGCCTGGAGCAGGTGTTTGCGCGCCACCGCCGCTGGGGCGAAGCGGTGCGCGCGGGTGTCAACGCATGGGGCTTGCCGATCCAGTGCGCCGATGCGCGTGTGTACTCGCCGGTGCTCACCGGCGTCATCACGCCGCTGGGGCTGGACGCCGACGCGCTGCGCAAGACCATCCACCAGCGCTTCGACTTGTCGCTGGGCACGGGCCTGGGGCGCGTGAAGGGACGCATGTTCCGCATCGGCCATCTGGGTGACTGCAACGACCTGACGCTGGTGGCCGCATTGGGCGGCGTGGAGATGGGCTTGAAGCTGGCCGGTGTCAAACTGCAAGGCAGTGGCGTGGCCGCGGCAATGGACTACTTTGCCGCCAACCCGGCGCCCCATGTGCTGGCCGCCGCACCGGCGCTCAAAGCCGCCTAACAAGGAAAATGAGCATGCATCGCAGAACGCTTCTTCAAACGTCCCTTGCCGCGGCAGCCACCTTGGGCGCACCCCGCGCCTTCGCCCAGTCGTGGCCGAACGCGCCGGTGCGCATCATCGTCGGCTTCCCGCCGGGCGGTGGTACCGACATCCTGGCGCGCGTGGTCGGCGCCAAGCTGCAGACGATGTGGGGCCAGCAGGTGCTGATCGAGAACAAGGCCGGTGTGGCCGGCGTGCTCGCCGCCGACTACGTGGCACAGCAGCCCAGCGATGGCAGCACGCTTTTGATGGCGCACATCAACAGCCATGCGCTGGCGCCGGCGCTGCAGCAGAAGACGCGCTACCAGGTCGAGCGCGACTTCACGCCGCTGGTGCTGGTGGGTGTGACGCCGAACCTGCTGATCGCTGGCACGATGCAGAAGGCCACCACGGTGAAGGACATCGTGGCGCTGTGCAAGGCGCAGCCGGGTGCGGTGTCCTTCGGCTCCGCCGGTTCGGGCTCGGCGCAGCACCTTGCGCTAGAGCTTTTCAAACTTCAAGCCAAGGTCGATGCACTGCACATCCCGTACAAAGGCAGCGGGCCGCTGCTGGTGGACCTGATCGGCGGCCAGATCCAGTACAGCTTCGAGACCATGACAGCGGCCACGCCGCATGTGAAGAGCGGCAAGGTGCTGGCCATTGCGCAGACGCGCGGCAAGCGCGCCAAGGGCTACCCCGAGGTGCCGACGATGCAGGAGCTGGGCTTCCCCGGCTTCGAGGCCACCACCTGGTACGGGCTGGCCGGCCCGGGCAAGCTGCCCGCGGCCATCGCCAGGCGCATCAACACGGACGTCAACACCGTGCTCGCCATGCCCGACGTGCAAGAGCGGCTCGATGCTTTCGGTGCCGAAGACGGTGGTGGCACGCCGGAGAAGTTCACGCAGTTCATCCAGAGCGAAACCGCGAAGTGGACGCGCGTGGCGACCGAGGCCAAGGTCAAGGTCGAATCGTGATCGCGCGAGCCTGAAGGAGACGACCATGCTGCGCCTGCACGGCTTCGCGCAATCGGGCAACAGCTTCAAGGTGGTCTTCGCGCTGCGCGCGATGGCGCTGCCGCACGAAGTGGTGTTCGTCGACTTCATGCACGGCATCACGCGCGACCCGGCCTGGCGCGCGGCCAGCAATGCCATGGGTGAAGTGCCCATCCTCGAAGACGGTGCACGGCGGCTCACGCAGTCGGGCGTGATCCTGTCTTACCTTGCGCGCAAGAGCGGCCGCTTCGGCGGCGAGGGCGAAGACGAACAACTCGAAGTGCAGCGCTGGCTCTTCTTCGACAACCACAAATTCACCAGTTACTTTGCGAGTTATCGCTTCGCCAAGGCCTTCGGCCCGACGCAGCCCGACCCGGCCGTGATGGCCTGGCTGTATGGCCGCATCGACAACGCTTTCGGCATCGTCGACAAACACCTGGCGGGGCGCGATTTTCTCGTCGGCAGCGCGCCCACCATCGCCGACTTGTCGTTGTGCGGCTACCTCTTCTATCCGCTCGAAGAAAGCGGCTATGAAGTGACGCAGCGCTACCCGAACATGGCGGCGTGGATCGCGCGGCTGCGCCAGCTGTCCGGTTGGGTCGACCCCTACGATTGCCTGCCGGGCGAGCGCATCGCAGCACGCTGGTGAGTGCGGCCACGGCCGGGCCGCTCGCCCGGCACTTGGTGGTGAGCTGCGGCCGCGGCGATGCGCGAGCTTGGCGGCTGAACGGTGGGCGCCACTGCCCATGATCCAATGCGCCGAGCCATCACCCTGGGAGGGGCGCCCTTGACCACCGCAGCGCAAGACCTCGTCCGCGCTTTCGTCGAGAAGTGGCGCGCAGGCGCCCCCGCATCCGGGTTGAACGAGCGCGCCGGCGCCCAGCCCCACTTCATCGACCTTTGCCGCGCGCTCGGCGTGCCCGAGCCTGGCGACCCCGAGCGCTACTGTTTCGAGCGCGGCGTCACCAAGACCGGCAGTGCCGGCACCCACACCGACGGGTTCGCCGATGTCTGGCTGCGTGGCCACTTCGCCTGGGAATACAAGGCGCCGGGCAAGAGCCTGGAGGGCGCGCTCAAGCAGCTGATGATGTACGCGCTGCCGCTGGAGAGTCCGCCCCTTTTGGTCGTTAGCGACCGCCAGACCATCGAGGTGCACACGCACTTCACCGGCACGCCGAGTGAGCGCCACGTCTTCAGGCTCGAAGACACCACCCGCCCGGACGTGCAGCAGCGGCTGCGTGCGCTGTGGCTGGAGCCGGACTCGTTCAAGCCCAAACGCAGCACGCGCGACATCACCGAAGAAGCTGCGCGCACCTTCGCCGGCACGGCCGAGCGGCTGCGTGCCAGCGGCGTGGCGCCGGCCCAGGTGAGCCACTTCCTCACGCAATGCCTGTTCTGCTTCTTCGCCGAAGACGTGGGCCTGCTGCCTTCGCGGCTGTTCGAGCGCCTGGTCGGCATCGCCATCACGCCCGAGCTGATGCGCGCGCAGCTGGGCAAGCTCTTCGAGGCGATGCGCGAAGGCGGACTCTTCGGCGTCGACGCCGTGCCCTGGTTCAACGGCGGTTTGTTCCAGCACATAGCCGTGCCGGCACTCGTGGCGCAAGACGTGGCCGCGCTCAAGGCCGCCAGCAACTTGAACTGGAGCGCCATCGACCCGAGCATTTTTGGCACGCTGTTCGAGCGCGGCCTGGACCCATCCAAACGCAGCCAGCTCGGCGCGCATTACACCGACCCGGCGACGATCATGCGGCTGGTCGAGCCGGTGGTGCAGCGGCCTTTGTTGGCCGAGTGGGCGGGCCACAAGCGCAAGGTCGCAGCAGCGCTGGCCAAGAGCAAACGCCATGGCGACAAAGCCTGGCAAGACGCGCGGGCGGCCTTCGTGGGTTTTCTCGAACGCCTGTCGGCCTACCGCGTGCTCGACCCGGCGTGCGGTAGCGGCAACTTTCTCTACCTTGCGCTGAAGTGCCTGAAGGACATCGAACACCAGGTCAACCTCGAAGCCGAAGCGCTGGGGCTGGAGCGCCAGCTCGACGTCACCGGCCCGCACAACGTGCTCGGCATCGAGCTAAACGAATACGCCGCCGAGCTGGCGCGCGTGACGGTGTGGATCGGCGAGCTGCAATGGCGGTTGCAGCACGGCTATCCGTTCAAGCTGAACCCGGTGCTGGAGGCGCTGGATCACATCGACTGCCGCGACGCATTGCTGGTATTGCCTCCTCTCCCACTTGGGGCGGGTGG
>JANLYV010000485.1:0-10006 GCA_031365825.1 Rubrivivax sp.
TGAGCAGCGAACCCTCGCCGGCCCAGCCGCCGGTCGTAACCCCGGTGAACGTGGACAAGCGGCCATCGGGCAGCGAGACCGACATCTTCACCAGCCCTTCGATGATGCCGAACCACAGCTCGGCCGGCTCGCCGCGGCGCACGGCGTAGCCGCCGACGGGGATGTGGCGCTCGAAGGCGTCGTGCAGCACCTGGTCGAACTCGTCGGCGCTGAGTGCGGTAGCCCACACGCTTTGGCGAAGCATGTCCTCGAGGGTCAGCATGGCGCTTGTCTCCATCTGCGCAACGGCCGCTGCGCTTTGTTGGGGTCCGTGTCCCGCTCTACGCGCGCGCACAAGGTCCGGATGCACCGGGAAAACAATATGCCGACATGTCGTTGCAATGACAACCCTGGCAGCGCAACGTCTGCACGATCAGCCCGGTCCAGTCGCAACCGAGGTGCCCACCATGAATGACCCTAGACCCATTCCTTTCGGCCCTGAAAACGAGTTGCCCGCGGTGACGCTGAGCCGGCGCAGGCTGCTGGCCTTCGCCGCGTCGACGCCGATGGCGGCCACGGCCGTAGGCCTCGCCATCGCGCCGTCGACCGCCGAAGCTGCACCGTTGATGCTCACGCCGCCCGACACCGTCGACGACTACGACGTCGGCGACTCACTCGTGCAGGCCGGTGCGCCGACGATGCCGCTGGTGCGCCTGGCGCTCGGCGCCGACGGCGTCTACACCTTCGAGATGCCGCGGCTGGAGCAAGGCACCGGCATCGCCACCGCGCTGGCCATGATGATTGCCGAAGAAGCGCAGGTGCCACTGAGCAAGGTGGTGGTGAAGTCGGCCGATGCCCAGCCCGACCTGGCGGCCAACCAGATCACCGGCGGCTCGTCTTCGGTGCGTTGTTTCGAACCTTTCATTCCGTTGCTGGTGGCGGAAGCACGCCTCAAGGCCGGCTTGCCGCCCGGTGGTGGCGCGCCGAAGGACCCGGCGCAGTACCAGGTCATCGGCAAGCGCACGCCCAAGCTCGATGCGCTGGACATCGTCACCGGCCGCAAGAAGTTCACGATGGACCAGAACGTGCCGGGCGCGGTGCCGACCATGATGCGCATGCCCTCGCAGATCCGCGGCACCGTGGTCAGCGTCAACAACCGCGCGGCCGTGCTGGCCATGCCCGGCGTCATCGCCGTCGAAACCATTCCCGGCGGCGGCACCATCGTGCCCTTCCCGCCCGGCGTGGCGGTGATGGCCGAGACCTTCGGTGAAGCCTGGGACGCCTGCCGCGCGCTCGACATCACCTGGGGCAATGGCAACAACGCCGGCCTGTCCGACGCCATCATCCAGGCCGCGCTGAAAGCCGCCGTGCCGCCGCAGCTGCCGGCGCCGCCGCTGACCGTGGCCATCGACGCCGAGTTCGAGTTTCCCGCCGCGTCGCACTGCCCGCTCGAAGTCGAATGCGCCATCGTCGATGCGCGAGCCGACCGCTGCGAGATCTGGGCCGGCATGCAATGCCCGATCGTCACGCTGCAGGCCATCGCCGCCGACCTCGGCCTGCCCGAAAGCGCGGTGGTGGCGCACTGCATCCCCAGCGGTGGCGCCTTCGGCCGCCGCCTCTTCTGGGACCCGGTGCAGTTGGCCGCGCAGGTCTCCAAGGCCAGCGGCCTGCCGTGCAAGCTGATGTACCACCGCAGTGACGACATCCGCCACACGCGCAGCCGCCCGCCCCAGTACCACAAGGTGCGCGTGGCCCTGAACCCGCCCAGCCTGCTGGGTTCGGGCAACGTGTTGAGCTACCAGCAAAGCATAGGCATCGTGCGGCTCGATGCACGCCACGGTTACGGCGAGAAGGTCACGGCCATGGGCGGCTCGCTGCCACCGGGGGTGACGCAGACGCTGGGCAACGGTGGCTACGAGCAGTTCTTCTTCAAGACCATGGTCTCGTCGCCGTACAACTTCGGCGTGAGTTCCAAGCAGTTATTCCCGGTGGCGATCGACCTGCCCACGGTGTCGTACCGCTCGGTGCACATCATGCCCTCGCGCACGGTCGAAGAAATCATGGTCGACGAGATCGCCGCGGCGCTGGGCCGCGACCCCTTGCAGTTGCGCATGGAGTTCCTGCGTCTGCCACGCGCCAAGGCGGTGCTGCAGCGTTGCGCCGGTGCGGCGCAGTGGGGCAAGGCCATGCCCGCCGGTTTTGCACAGGGCGTGGGCGTGCACATGGAGTCGCGCTCGTTCTCGGCCTGCATCGTCGAACTCGACGGCCGCATTCCGACAGCAGTGAAGGTCACGCGGGCGACGATCGTGATCGACGTCGGCAAGCCGATCAACCCATCGGGCATCGAGCAGCAAGCCCATGGCGGACTGGCCGAAGCCATCTCGCTGGTGCTCAACGCCGGGCTGACGATCAGGGACGGGTTGATCCAGGAAGGCAGCTACAACCAGTACCGCTTCGTCAAGATGAAGGACTTTCCGAAGAACGTGGAGGTCATCGTCATGCCCAACGTCGGCGACCCGATTGCCGGCATGGGCGAGGTTGGCATGTCGGCGCCTGCAGGCGCGATCGCCAACGCCTACGCCCGCGCCACCGGCCGCAAACCGCGCAAGTTCCCGCTCAACGCGCAACCGGCGTTCACCCCCACACCGGCCGGCCAGCTTCCCGCGCCCGTCTTCGTCTAAGGAGTACGACATGCCCAACTACAACTTCACCGTCAATGGCAGTCCCGTCAGCGTCGATGCGCCTTCCGGCATGGCGCTGCTGTGGGTGCTGCGCGACAAGCTCGGCATCACCGGCCCCAAGTACGGCTGCGGCGTCAACGTCTGCAAGGCCTGCACCTGCCTCGTCAATGGCAAGGCGGTGACCACCTGCGCCACGAAGGTGTCGCAGGTGCAAGGCAAGAGGGTCACGACCATCGAAGGGCTTGCGAGCGGACCCAACGGCACCACCCTGCATCCGGTGCAACAGGCCTGGCTCGACCGGGACGTGCCGCAATGCGGCTTTTGCCAGCCGGGGCAGATCATGGCTGCGGTCGACCTGCTGAGCCGCACGAAGAACCCGAGCGACGCCGACATCGACGCCATCGAAAACATGTGCCGCTGCGGCACCTACGGGCGCATTCGCGAGGCCATCAAGGCGGCCGGCGCGGCGATGTCCTGACGGGATTGTTCTATCGCCTCGTTGCCAGCCAGATGCTGGGCAGGATCAACGCTGCACCGGCGGCGTGGTACCAGCCCGGCCTCTCGCCCAGCACCAGCCAGGCACCGAAGGCGCTGTACACCGGCGAGAGGTAGAGCATGAGTGCCGTGCGCGAGGCACCGAGCTCGCGCTGCAGGAAGGAATAGGCGCCGTACGACAAGACCCCGGGTAGCAGCGCGGCCATCATGACCAGCATGCCGGCCTTGGCGCTCCAGGGCGGATAGTCGACCAGCGTGGATTC
This sequence comes from Rubrivivax sp., assembly GCA_031365825.1. Classification (GTDB taxonomy): domain Bacteria; phylum Pseudomonadota; class Gammaproteobacteria; order Burkholderiales; family Burkholderiaceae_C; genus Rubrivivax. The sequence continues at coordinate 3,419 of JANLYV010000485.1, forward strand.
GATCGCCGTAAAAGGCAGCAGCACGACGATGCCGCCGGCGATGACCGCCGCCAGCCGCGGCAGCGGCGACAGGCTCGACGGCCAGCGTTTGAGCAGCACCGAATACGCCACCCACGACAGCGCGGCAGCCACGATCCAAAGGTCACCGCGCGTCCACTGCACCGCCGCCAGGTTCAGCAGTTGCCCTTTGGCGATGACGAAGAGCACGCCCAGCAGCGCCAGCGCGACACCGATGCGTTGCGCCGCGCTCATACGTTCGTGCAGCAGCATCACGCCCGCGACGGTGATGCCCACCGGCGTGGCCGCATACATCAGCGCGATGTTGGCGGCCGAGGTGCTCTGCGCGCCCTGGTACACAAATGCGCCGCAGATCCACATGCCCAAAGCGCCCAGCACCAGCAGCTGCGGCCATTCGAGGCGCCACAACGGCCAACGCGCGATGAGTTCACGCGTGACCCACGGCGACATCAACAGCAGCGCCAGCAGCCAGCGACACAGCGCCAGCAGGTGCGGCGCGATGACGCCGTCGGCCGCGCGCGCAATGAGGTAGTTCGCCGACCACAGCGCCGGCACCAGCCACAGCAGTGGCTGCGCCCAGCCTGCGGCCTTCATGTGCGCTCGGCCATGGCCTCGCCCATGCGGATGCCGCCGCCCGGCGCCCAGCGCGGGCTGAAGCGCAAGGGCCCGCGCGGGAACAGCATCACCACGGTCGAGCCGAGCAGGAAGCGACCCATCTCTGCGCCTTGCACCAGCAGCACGTGCTGATCGACATAACGCCAATCACGAACGGTGCCAGGCCGCGGCGGATTGACCACGCCATGCCAGGTGGTCGCCATGCTGCCGACGATGGTGGCGCCCACCAGCACCAGCACCCACGGCCCCATCTGGCCCTCCACGCCGTCGAAGACACAGACCACGCGCTCGTTGCGCGCGAAGAGCCCCGGCACGCCGCGCGCCGTGGTCGGGTTCACCGAGAACAGTGCGCCGGGTACGTGGATCATGCGCAGCAATTTTCCCGCGCACGGCATGTGGATACGGTGGTAGTCCTTGGGCGCCAGGTACAGCGTGGCGAAGTGGCCGCCGTGGAAATGCGCCGCCAGTGCGCCGTCGCCGCCGAGCAGCGCAGTGGCCGTGTAGTCGTGCCCCTTGGCCTGAAAGATGCGCTCGCCATCGATGGCACCGAACTGGCTGATGGCACCGTCGACCGGGCAGATCAGGGACGACTGCGCCAGCGGCCGCGCGCCGGGCTTGAGTGCGCGCGTGAAGAAGTCATTGAAGGTGGCGTAGGCGGCCATGTCGGGCTCGGCCGCCTCGCTCATGTTCACGCCATAGCGTGCGACGAAGCGGCGGATGGTCGCCGTCGTCATGTCACCGCCGCGGGCCGACGCGGCCCAGCCCGCCAATGCCGTCAAGCTCTGCTTGGGTAGCAGGTACTGCGGCAGCACCGCAAGGCGATCCGACATCAGATCCAACATTCAACCCGCCATGCGCGTGCTTGTGGCGTTAGCGCATGGCTCAACGCAGCGGCGCCATCTCGCGCAGCGCGCGCACGGCACCGCCGCCCACGGCCGCACCAAAGCGCTTGGCGAGCCGTTCGGCGACGTTGTCGCGCGGGGTGTAGTCGATGATCTCTTCGGCCTTGATGACCTCGCGCGCGACGAAGTCGACATTGCCGATCTTGTCGGCCAGGCCGATGCGCACCGCTTCTTCGCCGTTCCAGAAGAGGCCCGAGAAGGTCTCGGGCGTTTCTTTCAGCCGCTCGCCGCGGCCGGCCTTGACGACGTCGATGAACTGCTGGTGGATCTGGCCGATCATGGCCTTGGCGAAGGCCGTCTGCTTCTCGTTCTGCGGGCTGAAGGGGTCGAGCATGCCTTTGTTGGCGCCGGCGGTGAGCAGCCGGCGCTCGACGCCGAGCTTGTCCATAAGTCCGGTGAAACCGAAGCCGTCCATCAACACGCCGATGGAACCCACGATGCTGGCCTTGTCGACATAGATCTCGTCGGCGGCGACGGCGATGTAGTAGGCACCGCTGGCGCACATCTCCTCGACCACGGCATAGACCTTCTTCTTGTGCTTGGCTTTGAGCCGGCGGATCTCGTCGTTGACGATGCCGCTTTGCACCGGGCTGCCGCCGGGCGAGTTGATGCGCAGCACAATGGCTTCGGCGCTGCTGTCTTCGAACGCCGACTTCAGCGCCGCGACCAACCCCTCGGCACTGGCTTCGGACTCGGACGAGATCTCGCCGCGCACGTCGATCAGCGCCGTGTGCGGCCGGCTCACCGCCGTGCCGTGCATGCGTTGCGCCAGCAGGCCCCAGAGCACGGCCAGCACCAGTGCGAACCAGGCCATGCGGAAGAAGATGCGCCAGCGCCTCTCGGTGCGCTGCTGGCGCAGCAGTTCGCGTGCAACGCGCTCGACCACGCCTTCGAGGCCAGCGGCACGCGAAGTGGTTGTGGCCGCCGCGGCAGGCGCCGGGGCGGCGGCAGCGACCGCAGCAGGAGATTCACCGGCCATCGATGGCGTGGCCGGCGTGTCGTCGTTCGGATTCATGGGGGTCTCCCTCGGGCGCGGCGCTTGCCTGGTCAGGCGAGTCAGTCAAAAGCTACCGGCCGGATGTCGCGGGAAGGATACCAATACACCTGGCCCTCCCATTCGTTCACGTGGATGGCCGTGAGCTTGCCGCGGCCACAGGGGCCGCCGACGCAGCGGCCGTCGGCGGGCTCGTAAGCCGCGCCGTGTATCGAGCACAGGATCCAGCGTTTGTCCATGTCCAGGAACTGCCCGGGTTGCCAGTCCATCTCGGTCGGCACATGCACGCAGCGATTGACGTAGGCCACCAGGCGGCCGTCGAAACGCAGCGCGAAGGCACGCACCGGCTGGCCGTACTGCAGCACGTCCCAGACCCAGGCCGTGCCGCGCTCGGCGATCTCGGCCGAGGCGCACAAAGGCTCGGGTGCGGCTTCCTGGCGCGGCTCATGCTCAAGCATGGGCCAGCAACCAGTCGTGCAGTTCGCGCGTGCTGTGGGCCACAAGCAGGGGACTGTGCACGGCGAAGGCGGCGCTGTCGTGCGCGCCGTAACTCACCGCCACGCTGGCGGTGCCGGCGTTGGCCGCGAGCATCAGGTCATGTGTGGTGTCGCCGACCATCAGCGTGCGCTCGGGTGCGGCGTCGAATTCGCGCATCAGCTCCATCAGCATGCGCGGGTCGGGCTTGGACGCGGTTTCGTCGGCGGTACGCGTGGCATCGAAGAGCGAGGCCAGTTGCGAATGCGCGAGCGAGTCGTCCAGCCCGCGCCGGCTCTTGCCCGTGGCCACCGCCAGCAGGTGGCGTCGCGCCTTCAGCGCATGCAGCATGCTCAGCACGCCGTCGAACAACACCAGCTCGTTGCTGCGTGCGAAGTAGTGGTGACGGTAGCGCGCGCCGAGTTCGGCGTAGCTCTCGGGCGGCAGTTCAGGCACCACGTGTTCGAGTGCATCACGCAAGCCCAGGCCGATGACGTAGGCGGCGTCGCTGTCATTCGGCGCTTTCAGGCCGAGGTCGACGCAGGCCGACTGGATGCAGCGCACGATCAGCGCAGTGGAGTCAGACAGCGTGCCGTCCCAGTCGAAGACGATCAGGTCGAAGCGGCGAGGTGCATTCATAGTTGGCTCATCAGTGTCTCGCACTCGGCCGGCAGCGGCGCTTGCAAGGTAATTCTTGCGCCGCTGATGGGGTGGTCGAACGCCAGTTCGCGTGCGTGCAGGAACATGCGCGCGAAGCGCAGCTCACGCGCCACGGCCTTGTTCATCACGAAGTCGCCGTATTTGGGGTCGCCGACGATGGCGTGCCCGGCATGCGCCAGGTGCACGCGGATCTGGTGCGTGCGGCCAGTCTTCAGCGTCACGTCCAGCAGCGTGAACTGCGTGAAGCTGCGCTGCACCTTGACGAGCGTGATCGAGCGGCGGCCATCCTCGTTGGTCGCCGCCACGACGCGCACATGGCGCTCGCCGGCCGCGTCCGTACCCTTGTGCAGTGCGTGGTCGATGACCTTCAGCGAAGCCGGCCACGCGCCCGCCACCAGCGCCACGTAGCGCTTGGCCGTGTCGCGCGCGCGGAACTGGTCCTGCAGGGCGGTGAGCGCGCTGCGCTTCTTCGCCAGCAACAGCACGCCCGAGGTTTCCTTGTCCAGGCGGTGCACGAGCTCGAGAAAGGCCGCATCCGGCCGCGCGCGGCGCAGCTGCTCGATGACGCCGAAGCTCACGCCACTGCCGCCGTGCACCGCCACGCCTGCGGGCTTGTTGATGGCCAGCAGCTGCTCGTCTTCATAGAGCAAAGGGAACTCGCGCGGCGGCACCAGCGTTTGCGGGCGTGCGGGCAGACGCATCGGCGGCACGCGGATCTGGTCGCCTTCGGCCACGCGGGTGTCGGCACCCGCGCGACCCTTGTTCACCCGCACCTCGCCCGAGCGGATGACCCTGTAGAGATGTGTCTTCGGCACGCCCTTGAGGCGGCGCATCAGGTAGTTGTCGAGCCGCTGGCCGGCGGACTCGGCATCGACCGTGAGCTGCTGAACCGCGGCAGCCACCACGCCGGCAGCTTCGGGCGGCACTTGCACCACCACTTTGGCGGGCGCTTTCATCGCTATACTCCGCCGCTCCACGTTCGTGCTCTAAGTGCTTGATTTTCGGGAGTTTACCCGGCACCACAAGCAAAGCAGGCCTAGGCGTGGTGGCTTGTGCGCGGTGACTTTTTGCAAGTGCGCGCATGTTCCAAAAAAGGTGATGCAACGCTTGTTTCGCAGCGTTCGGGCCGGTGTCCCCAAGTGAGCCGGCAGTGCGCCGCAGCCAGCGGCAGAGAATCAAGGAATGAACCCCCGTCGACTTCGAAGCCTGCTTCGAGCCGACCACGAAAAATTCCGGTCGCAGCGTGACTCACGCTGTGGCCCGCGTCCCAAGACGCCCAGCTCCCATGCACTGGATGACTACCGCCCCTCGCGCGCTGCCCTCGCCCCGGACCCGTTCCGGCGCGATGCCTGGCCGCGCGAGCAGCTCGCCGCGCGATCCGCGGCGTGGCGACGGTTCGTCTGCCGCCTGGGGCCGAGCCCACGGAACGCACGCGCCAACGCTGCGCCACTGACCGCAAGTTCCACGCGGCCGCACGCAGTCCAGAGCATTTCGCGCCAACGGTTCACCGCGTTTCTCGTGCATCGATTTGCCGGCTGCCCCTGAGGCAGTTGGCGCGTTGATGCGCGCCGCTCAAATGCGGCGCGCGAGTCTGGAGTGCACATGAAACGCATGTTGATCAACGCCACGCAGCCCGAAGAGCGGCGCCTGGCGATCGTCGATGGCCAGAAGCTGGTCGACTTCGAAACCGAAATCGAAGGCCGGGAGCAGCGCAAGGGCAACATCTACAAGGCTGTCATCACCCGCGTCGAGCCCTCGCTCGAAGCCTGTTTCGTCGAATACGGCGAAGAACGCCACGGCTTTTTGCCGTTCAAGGAAATCTCGCGCAACTACTTCCGCGAAGGCGTGGACGTGCGCACGGCCAAGATCCAGGACGTGGTGCGCGAAGGCCAGGAACTGCTGGTCCAGGTCGAGAAAGAGGAGCGCGGCAACAAAGGCGCGGCGCTCACCACCTTTGTAAGTCTTGCCGGGCGTTACCTGGTGCTGATGCCGAACAATCCGCGTGGTGGTGGCGTGTCGCGCCGCATTGAAGGCGAAGACCGCGAAGAGCTGAAAGAGAACCTCGACCAGCTCGAGTACCCCAAGGGCATGAGCCTGATCGCGCGCACCGCCGGCATCGGCCGCAGCGCGGCCGAGCTGCAGTGGGACCTGAACTACATGCTCAAGCTCTGGGACGCCATCGACGGCGCCTCGGGTGCGGGCAAAGGCGCCTTCCTCATCTACCAGGAAAGCAGCCTCGTCATCCGCGCCATCCGCGACTACTTCACCGCCGACATCGGCGAGATCCTGATCGACACCGACGACATCTTCGATCAGGCCCAGCAGTTCATGAACCACGTGATGCCGGAGACGGCCAACCGCGTGAAGCGCTACCGCGACGACGCGGCGCTGTTCAGCCGCTTCCAGATCGAACACCAGATCGAGACCGCGTTCAGCCGCACCGTCAACCTGCCCAGCGGCGGCGCCCTCGTGATCGACCACACCGAGGCGCTGGTCAGCGTCGACGTCAACTCGGCGCGCTCCACCCGCGGCAGCGACATCGAGGAAACCGCCACCCGCACCAACCTGGAAGCCGCCGACGAGATCGCGCGCCAGATGCGGCTGCGCGACCTCGGCGGCCTGATCGTCGTCGACTTCATCGACATGGAAGAGTCGAAGAACCGGCGCGAGGTCGAGCAACGCCTGCGCGATGCGCTGCGGTCGGACCGCGCACGGGTGCAGTTCAGCAGCATCAGCAAGTTCGGCCTGCTCGAACTGAGCCGCCAGCGCCTGCGCCCGGCGCTGAGCGAAGGCAACCACATCACCTGCCCGCGCTGCAACGGCACCGGCCACATCCGCGACACCGAGAGCAGCGCGCTGCAGATCCTGCGCATGGTGCAGGAGGAGTCGATGAAGGAAAACACCGCCGCCGTGCACGTGCAGGTG
>JANLYV010000503.1:0-7773 GCA_031365825.1 Rubrivivax sp.
TCCCGATCTTCAACTACAACGACGGCAACCTCGACGTCGTGCGCGAGATGCTGGCGCACCCGCGAGCGCTGGCGGGTTTATCCGATGCGGGCGCGCATGTCGGCACGGTGTGCGACGCCAGCTTCACCACCTTCATGCTGACGCATTGGGTGCGTGACCGCGGCCACGACCGGCTGCCGCTGGAGGCGGCGGTGCACATGCTCAGCGGCCGCAACGCCGACTACATGGGCCTGCGTGACCGCGGCCGCATCAGCCTGGGCCGGCGTGCAGACCTGAACCTGATCGACCCGGCGCGACTGGCGCTGGGCAGGCCGCAGGTGCAACGCGACCTGCCTGCGCTCGGGCGGCGGCTGCTGCAGCGGGCCGAGGGCTACCTGGCGACCTGGGTCGCGGGGCAGGCCGTGCAGCGCGACGGCAGCATCACGGCCGCGCGGCCCGGGCGGCTGGTGCGTGCGGGCCGGCCGGTGGCCTGAGCGCACGCACGGCGGCCACGACGGCCAAGGCCAGCAGCAGCAGCGGCCACAAGCCGAAGCGCGAAGCCCACCACGCAAACGGCGTCAAGCCGGTGCGGCCCTGCACGCTGCCTTCGAGCACAGCGCGTGTGTGCGGCGTTAGCTGGGCCGTGATCACACCGCGATGGTCGATGATGGCCGTGGCGCCGGTATTGGTGGCACGCAGCATAGCCCGCTGGAATTCGAGCGTTCGAAAGCGCGAGATGTTGAGGTGCTGATGGATGGCGATGGTGTCGCCGAACCAGCCGATGTTGCTGACGTTGGCCATCACCGTCGGCGCCGCAGCGGCATCGGCAAAGCGCACCGCCAGCTCTTCGCCGAACAGGTCTTCGTAGCAGATGTTGGGTGCCACGCGCTCGCCCTGCACCTTGAACGAAGGTGCATCGAGCACACCGCGCGAGAAGTCGCCCAGCGGGATGTTCATCAGCTCGGTGAACCAGCGAAAACCGGCGGGGATGAACTCGCCGAAGGGCACGAGGTGCACCTTGTCGTAGCGATAGATGGGCGCGGCCGAGAGGCCCACCACTGAATTCGAATAGCCACTCTCGAAGTCGCCCAGCGGCAGGCCGACCAGGGCGGCGCGCTGCGGCGCTGCGAAGTGTTCGAGCAGATCCGGCCAATAGGCCGGCGAAAACTTTTCAAGCTGCGCGGGCAGCAGCGGGATGATGGTTTCGGGCGCGACCACGAGCTCGGCGCGGCTGGCCTTGAGTGCCTGTGCCGCCCACGTCAGCGCCGCCGGCAATCGCTCAGCGGCGAACTTCTCGTCCTGCGCAACGTTCGACTGCAGCAGCGTCACCGTCAGCGTGCGGCTGGGCTGGGTGAACGGCAGGGGGCCGAAAGCGGCCGGCGCCATCAAGACCAGCAACACGGGCGCCGCCAGCCACCAGCGCTGTGGTGGTGCTTTGGCTGTTAGCCCCGCCAACCAGGCTGCGCAGAAAGCGAGCACGGCGCCCAGGCCGTAGACGCCGATCCAGGGCGCGAGCAGTGCCAGTGGCGCGTCAACAAGCGCATAGCCGCTGGCGACCCAGGGAAAGCCGGTGAAGATGACGCCGCGCGCCAGCTCAGCCAGCAGCCACAGTGCGGCGAAGAGCGCGGCGTCGGCCACCACGCGCCCACTGCGCCAGCGCGCATACAACGCCGTGGCCAGCGCCAGGTAGCCCGAGAGGGCGGCCGCGAGCGCAAACACTGCGAAGCCGGCCAGCCAGGCTGGCAGCCCGCCGTAGCGGTGCAGGCTGATGAACAGCCACCAGGTGCCGGCACACAACCAGGCCGTGCCGAAACACCAGGCCAGCAGCGCCGCACGGCGCGGCGCGGCGCGATTCAGCCGCCACACCAGCAGCGCCGGCGCGGCCACTGCCAACCACCAGCTCTGGGTGGCGACGAAGGGCAGCGTGAAGAGCGCGCCGAGCGCGGCGCACATCAGCAGCTCGAGCGGCTCAACGCGCCGCCGGGCCGTGCTCAATCGACGTCACCGCCATCCGAAGACGGCGACTCCTCGCGTTGGCGTTCGACGCGAAACCAGCGCACGGCGCCACCGCGCGTGATCATCACGGTGAAGCGCAGCCCGCCGATGGCCACCGTCTCGCCGCGGCGCGGCACGCGGCCGAGGTCGTGCGCGACGAGCCCGCCGATGGTGTCGAAGTCGTCGCGCGGCAGCGCGATGCCGAAGGCCAGGTTGACGGCGTCTATGGGCACGTCGCCGGCGACACGCTGCGCACCGTCGGCCAGGGTGTAGATGCCGGCCTCGCGCTCCTTGTCGTCGAACTCGTCCTCGATCTCGCCGACGATCTCTTCGAGCACGTCTTCGATGGTGAGCAGCCCGGCGGTGTTGCCGAACTCGTCGATGACGATGGCCAGGTGGTTGCGGTTGGAGCGGAAGTCGCGCAGCAGCTCGTTCAGGCGCTTCGATTCGGGCACGAACACCGCCGGACGCAACAGCGTGCGCAGGTTCAGCTCGGGTGCGCGCTGCAGCTTCAGCAAGTCCTTGGCCATGAGGATGCCGATGATGTTGTCGCGCTCGCCCTCGAACACCGGGAAGCGTGAATGTGCGGTGTGGATCACCACGTGCAACAAATCGTCGTAGTCGGCATCGATGGACAGCAGGTCCATGTGCGGCGCGGCGACCATGACGTCTCCGGCGCTCATGTCGGCCATGCGCAGCACGCCCTCGAGCATGGCGCGTGACTCGGGTTCGATCAGTTCGCGGTGTTCGGCGTCGGCAAGCGTGCGGATCAGCTCGGCCTTGCTGTCGGGGCCTGGCGAAACGAACTCGACGATGCGCTCAAACAGGCTGCGTCGGTCGGCGTGGTCGGTTGCCGCGGGGCGCGGTGGCCGCCCGTGCGCAGGTGCACCGCGCGAGGGCCGTACTGGCTGAGGATCTGACACGAAGCATGTGTCGGCAGTGGGAGAGCGGGAAGCATACTCCACGGGCTTGACAGGGCGCGGGGCTTGAATGACAGTGCGCCGCCCTGAGCCAAGCGCACTCCCGCGGCACACGCCCGGCTCCCATTTTCACGAGACTCACCATGAACCCTGGCCTCATCCCCGCCACCATCCTCACCGGCTTTCTCGGCAGCGGCAAAACCACCCTGCTCAAGCGCGTGCTGAGCGAAGCCCATGGCCAGAAGATCGCCGTCATCGAGAACGAGTTCGGCGAGGAGAACATCGACAACGAGATCCTGGTGGCCGACACCAAGGAGCAGATCATCCAGATGAACAACGGCTGCGTCTGCTGCACCATCCGCGAAGACCTGCGCACCACGCTATCTGACCTGGCCGAGAAGCGGCGCAAGGGCGAGCTCGACTTCGACCGCGTGGTGATCGAAACCACCGGCCTGGCCGACCCCGGCCCGGTGGCGCAGACCTTCTTCATGGACGACGAGATCGCCGAGAGCTATCTGCTCGATTCGGTGCTGACGCTGGTGGACGCCAAACACGCCGGCGGCCAGCTCGACACGCGCCAGGAGGCGCGCCGCCAGATCGGCTTTGCCGACCAGATCTTCATCAGCAAGACCGACCTCGTCGACGGCGCCGAGGTCGACGCGCTGATGCACCGCATCAAGCACATGAACCCGCGCGCGCCGCAGCAGGCGGTGCACTTCGGCGAGGTGCCGATTGCCAAGGTGTTCGACCTGAAGGGCTTCAACCTCAACAGCAAGCTCGAGATCGACCCGGAGTTCCTTAACGCCGACGACGGCCATGCGCATCATGACCATGGCAGCCACGAAGGCCACGACCACGCGAGCGGCGAAGCCTGCGATCACCCGCACCACCATGCACATGACGACGACGTGAAGTCCTTCGTCTTTCGCAGCAAGCGCGCCTTCAACCCGGCCAAGCTGGAAGACTTCCTCGGCGCCATCGTGCAGGTCTATGGCCCGAAGATGTTGCGCTACAAGGGCGTGCTGCACATGAAAGGCAGCGACCGCAAGGTCATCTTCCAGGGCGTGCACCAGTTGATGGGCAGCGACCTCGGGCCGAAGTGGGCGCCGGGCGAAGAGAAGCTGAGCAAGATGGTCTTCATCGGGCTGGACCTGCCCAAAGACGTGTTCCTGCAAGGCCTGGAACAGTGCCTCAGCTGAAGGCGCGGCACGGCCGGTAAATGGGTGCGCGGCCGCGGCGCATCGTGGCTACAATCCGCGCGCCCTGCACACCCCACCCGGTGCCGCAAGGCGCGGCCGATGCAGCCATTGCCTCGGTCTTGTCATGACCCAAAGAAGGCGAGGAGAACCCAGTGAGCAAGCCTCCGGCCAAGACCGTAGCGGCCAAGAAGCCGGCCGGGACAAAGACGCCCGCCAAGAAAGTGGTGGTCAAGCCCGTCGCCAAGCCTGCGGCCAAACCAGCCCCCAAGCCTGCAGCCAAAGCCGCTGCCAAGCCGGCCGCAAAGCCGGCCGCAAAGCCTGCGCCGAGAGCCGTACCGACAGCGGTACAGAAAACGACATCCAAGCCCGCGACTCACAAGCCAGCCGCCAAGTTGGCGCCCGTCGCCGCAGCACCCAAAGCCGCTGCCCGATCCGAACCCAAAACGACCCACGCCCCCTTGCCCAAGACCGAACTGAAGTCGCCGTCCAAATCGGCGCAAAGAGCCTCCGCCACAAAGGCGCCGCCGCCGCCGCTGCCGATCCCGAGCAACCGTTTCACCGACCGTTTCGCGCCAGCCTCGCCGGCCAAAAAGGCCGAACACCTGCCGATGGAACCCACCAAGCCCCTGGCCAAGGTCGACCCCAAGGTGGCCAATGCCTGGAAGAGCAAATCGGGACGCGAGCTGAGCGAAGCCGAGTTGCTGGCCATGCCCGAGACCGAGTACATGAATGACAAGCAGCTCGACTTTTTCCGCGCCCGCTTGCAGCAGCAGAAGGACGACCTGCTTTCCAACGCCGGCGAGACCACCGAACACCTGCGCGAAGACACGACCATCGTGCCCGACCCGGCCGACCGCGCGACGATCGAGGAAGAACATGCGCTGGAATTGCGCACACGCGACCGCGAACGCAAGTTGCTGAAGAAGGTGGCGCAGTCGCTGACGCGGCTGGAGACCGGCGAGTACGGCTACTGCGACGAGACCGGCGAGCCGATCGGCCTGGCGCGGTTGATGGCCCGGCCCACGGCCTCTTTGTCGCTCGAAGCGCAGCAGCGGCGCGAAATGAAACAGAAGATGTTCGGCAACTGAAGCCCAGCCACGCTGGCCCGCGCGCACGTGGGCCAGCAGTCGCGGAGTACCATCGGCGCCATGTCGGAGTCCAAGCAGGGCGAGAGCTTTTTCAAGAGGGTCGTGCGGTTCGTCGCGAACCCCGCCACCGACTGGAACGAGCTCGCCACACGCCCTGAAGACTCGCGCGAACTCGAGCTGGAGAAGTCCGAGCTCAAGGCCATGATCGAGCGCAAGCGGCGCAACGACTTCGTGCGCAAACGCGAGTTCGACATGCTGCGCAAGGTGCGCCGCGAAGGCTTGTCGCCCGAGCAGTTGGCCGCGCTGGGAAGCTCATCGAAGCTCGACGACACCGAGTCGCGCACGCCCGACAGCCGCACCGCCGGCGCCGACCGCGGCGTGAAGGCCAAGATCGACGAGATCGAACAGCAAATGGTTGGCGACCAGAGTTACCCCGGCGCCAGCCAGCGCCGCTTCCCGCCGCAAGCCAGTGCAGTCTCGCCCCGCGTAAGCGTGGTGGCGCCGCCGGCGCCACCGGCCAACGACGCGCAGATCGGCGGCGAAGTCGTCGATGAAGATGACGATGAGTTGCTGCCGCTGCCGCCCCTGGCCGACCTCGACTTGCCGCTGGGTGCCGCGCCGGCACCGGTACAGATGGCCAACGGCCTGCCGCCGCTGGCGCCGGTGTCCATGGACCACAAGCTTGACCTGGGCGGCGCACTGTCGACTGCGTCAGGTGTGGAGGTAAGCGAGGTCGTGCACGACCCCGATCTCGACGAACCTGTGATCGCTTTCGCCAACGCCGACTTTGCCGCGGCTGAAAACGCGCTGCAGGGCCTCACCGGCCCGGGCGGCCCGCGCTCGCAGCATGCCGAGACCTGGCTTGTGCTATTCGACCTGCATCGCGCCACTGGCCAGCAGTTGCGGTTTGAGAGCCTGGCGCTTGATTACGCCCAACAGTTCGGCTGGTCGGCGCCGCAATGGTTCTCGCTGCCGCAGCTGGTGGCGGACGCCGTGGCCGACGAGCGGCCCAGTGCCAGCGCGCGCATCGGCGGCGGCGAGATCAGCTGGATCTGCCCGGCACACCTGGACACCGACGCCGTCAGCCGCCTGCGCGCGCAGACCTTGCAGACACCCCTGCCCTGGGTCTTCGACTGGCAGACGCTGGACACCGTCGATGCCGAAGCGGCGATGCAGTTGTCGACGCTGTTTCGCTTGTGGTCGGTGCAGCCGCTGGAGATGCGCTGGATGTCGGGCGAGCGGCTCTTTACCGTGCTGCGCGAAGCCGCGCCCACCGGTGTGCGTGATGCCGACCCGGTGTTCTGGCTCACCCGTCTCGATGGGCTGCGGCTGGCCAACCGCGCCGACCAGTTCGACGAAGCCGCCATCGACTACTGCGTGACCTACGAAGTCTCACCCCCTTCGTGGGAGCCGGCGCGCTGCAACGTACACATCAGTGAAGCCAATTCCAGCTCGCGCATCCCTTCGGCGCTGCCGAGCGAGATGTCCACGAGCTTCCTCGAATCGCGCCTCACCGACGAAGGCGGCGGCGAAGTCGCCAACGTCGAGCTCAGCGGCCAGCTCGTCGGCGACATCGGCGCGGTGCTGACGCGGCTGTCGACGCAGCTCGGCGAAGCCGGCATCGTCAGCGTCTCCTGTGCGCGGCTGATCCGTGTCGACTTCATTGCCGCCGGCGACCTGCTCAACTGGGTCATCGGCCTCGGCAGCCAGAGCCGCTCGGTGCAGTTCGTCGATGCGCACCGGCTGGTGGCGCTGTTTTTCGGCGCGATGGGCATCACCGAACACGCCAAGGTGCAGGTGCGAAAAGTTTGACCCCAAGGATTTGACCCCCCGGAGCGCCTGCGGCGCTTCCCCCCCAAGGGGGCGACGCCGGTGGCCGGGCACAGCCCGCTCCACGGCGTCCGCTTGGAAACATCCCCTCATCCATCTATGGAATCCTTTCACGGCACCACCATCGTCAGCGCCCGCCGTGGCGCCGCCGTCGCGCTGGGCGGCGACGGCCAGGTCACGCTCGGCCAGATCGTCGTCAAGTCGACAGCGCGCAAAGTGCGCCGCCTTTTTCGCGAGCAGGTGCTGGCTGGGTTTGCCGGCGCCACGGCCGATGCCTTCACCCTCTTCGAGCGCTTCGAGGCCAAGCTGGAAAAGCACCAGGGCCACCTTACGCGCGCAGCCATCGAGCTGACCAAGGACTGGCGCACCGACCGCGTGCTTCGCCGGCTCGAAGCCATGCTCGCCGTCGCTGACGCCCAGCACTCGCTCATCATCACCGGCAACGGCGATGTGCTCGAGCCCGAGCACGGCATCATCGCCATCGGCTCCGGTGGCGCCTATGCGCAAGCGGCCGCACGTGCCTTGCTCGACCACACCGAGATGACGCCCGAGCAGATCGTCAAACGCTCGCTCGAGATCGCTGGTGACCTGTGCATTTACACCAACCAGCAGCACATCGTCGAGGTGCTGGGTTGAGTGCTTCCATGACACCGGCGGAGATTGTTTCCGAGCTCGACCGCCACATCGTCGGCCAGCACGCCGCCAAGCGCGCGGTGGCCATCGCGCTGCGCAACCGCTGGCGGCGCCAGCAGGTGAGCGAGG
>JANLYV010000540.1:0-2054 GCA_031365825.1 Rubrivivax sp.
CTTCGGCGCCGAGCTGCCGCTGGCCACGCGCATCCTGATGGCCACTTCGAACTTCACGATCGACTACGGCTGGGCGCTGGTGCTTGGCGGCATTGCCGGCGTGTGGCTGCTGCGGCGCTGGGTCGCCACACCGGCCGGCCGGCTGACATGGGACCGGCTGAAGCTGCGCCTGCCGCTGGCCGGCAAGATCATCCGCAAGGGCATGCTGGCGCGTTTCGCGCGCAGCTTTGCGCTTTCGCTGAAAAGCGGCGTGCCGGTCGAGCAGGCCTTGTCGGTGGTGGCGGCCACGGTCGAGAACGCCCACATCGGCCAGAAGGTCGAGGGCATGCGCGAGAGCGTCGAGCGCGGCGAGTCGATCTTGCGCGCCGCAGCGGCGGCGGGGGTGTTCACGCCGATCGTGCTGCAGATGATCGCGGTCGGCGAAGAAACCGGCGCGGTCGACGAGCTGATGGACGAAGTGGCCGAGCTCTACACCAACGAAGTGCAGTACGAGCTGAAGACGCTCGGCCAGCAGATCGAGCCGATCATGATCATCTTCCTGGGTGTGATGGTGTTGGTGCTGGCGCTCGGGGTGTTCCTGCCGGTGTGGGACTTGGGCCGCGTGGCGCTCAAGAAGTGAGCCGCCGTGCCGATAAGCCATGCAAGTTCGCCCATCTTCAACACACGACAGCACTTCGCCATGCCCGCCATCAGCACGCCGAGTCACACCGCGCCGCAGCCGCGGCACGGCGCGGCTCGAGTTCGCGCTGACGGTGGCGGCGCTCGGCGTGATCGCAGCGCTGGCGCTCGACCACATCGCCTCGCTGCAAGTCTCGGCGCGCAGCGCCGGGCACGACACCACGGCGGCGCAAGCCCGCTCGAGTGCTGCACTGGCCGAAGCGCGTGGCGCCGTCGCCGCTGCCGCATCAGCCGCACCGCAATGCCCGATCACTCCCGCCCAGGCCGCGCCGTCAGGAACGCTGCCTTCGGCCGAACCGCCCCTTTCCTGCCCCTGAACCCCACACACTTTTCCCCAAGGAGCTCCACCATGAAATCCCGCCATGCAGGTTTCACGATGATCGAATTGATCGTCGTCATCGTCATCCTCGGCATCCTCGCCGCGACCGCTTTGCCCAAGTTCATCGACATGCGCAGCGACGCGCAGAAAGCCGCCGTCGACGGTGTGGCCGGTGCCGCCGCCTCGGCGATGAACCTGAACTTCAGCGGCTGCGCCCTGACCAACAACGTGGTCACGGCCAACAAGTGCGTGAAGGTCAGCGCCTGCTCCGACACCGCCAGCATTCTGCAGGGCGGTGTGGCCAGCGGCTACACCGTTGCCGCCTCGGGAGCCGCGCTGGTGGCCACCAACGGCAACACCGCGGAATGCTCGGTCGCCAAGGGCGGCCAGATCAGCGGCTACACCGCCGTCGCCGCCGGCAACTGAGCGCGCCCACCGAATCCGGCCCATGCGCCCCGTGCCTGGCCAGGCCGGCTCGTGGCTGCGCCGCACCGTGTTGCTGCTGGCAACGCTGTGCGGCGTGGTGCTTCCGGCGCAGGCCGCGACCTACACTTTTCGCAGCGACTCGTTCCTGTGGGAGAGCGCGGCCACCGCCATCACCTGGGATCAGAGCTGCACCGGCTACCCGGGTGACGACGACAAGGCCACCATCACCTTCAGCGGCGGCTTCACTTTCAAGTTCGGTGCCACGGTCTACTCGTCGGTGCGGGTTCTGAGCAACGGCGGCCTGCAGTTCGGTGCCGACACCGGCTTCTTCCGCAACTACACCAACACCAACCTGCCGGCCGGCAGCGCCACCGCACAGTCGGGCTGCACCGCCAGTGCCACCACCAACGTGATGCTGGCCTACTGGACCGACCTGAACCCGGTGCAGGCCGGTGGTGGCAACGTCACCTGGCAACAAAAGGGCACGGCGCCGAACCGCTACGTGGTGGTGTCGTGGAACAGCGTCTACCAGTACGGCACGAGCACGCCGTATGCGCTGCAGATCATCCTGTTCGAGAACGGCGAGTTCAAGTACCAGTACGGCAACAGCAACGCCTCGGGCTCGGCCGCC
>JANLYV010000546.1:0-1664 GCA_031365825.1 Rubrivivax sp.
ACCTGAAAAGGAGAAGTCCCATGAGCGAGATTACACGACTGATGCTGCTGATTGTGCGAGTCGGCGTTGACCTGGCCAAGAACCTGATCCAGGTTCACGCGGTCGATGCCTCGGGCCGCCGCGTGGTGTCGCGCGCCCTCAAGCGCGATCAGTTCCAGGCCTGGTGTGCGCAGTTGCCGCAAGGCTGCCTGGTGGCGATGGAAGCCTGCAGCAGTGGGCACCACTGGGCCCGCCTGCTGCGGTCGGTCGGGCTTGACGCGCGGCTGATCGCCGCCCACTTCGTCACGCCGTACCGCATGGAAGGGCGTAGCGGCAAGAACGACGCCACCGACGCGGCCGCGATCTGTGAGGCCGCGTCGCGCCCGAGCATGCGCTTCGTGCCGATCAAGACCGTCGAGCAACAAGGCGTGATGAGCCTGCACCGCATACGCGAGGGGCTCAAGGAAGAGCGCACTGCGTGTATCAACCGCATCCGCGGCGTGCTGACCGAGTTCGGGCTGGTCTTCGGCAAGAGCCCCAAGGCGTTGCGCGCCGACCTTGCCGACGTGATCGAGGACGCCAGCAACGAACTCAGTGGCACCGCTCGGCTGGTGGTGCAGCGCGCGTTCGAACATTGGCGCGAGCTCGACGAACACCTGCTGTGGTGCGATCGCCAGATCGGCCAGCACGTGCGCTCCAATGCCGACGCGAAGCGAGCGGCCAAGATCACCGGCATCGGCGAGATAGGTGCCTCGGCCCTGGTGGCCGGCGTGGGCGAGTTCAAGCAGTTCAGCAACGGCGCGCAGTTCGGTGCCTGGCTGGGTTTGGTGCCCAGCCAGAACTCCAGCGGCGGCAAGACCAGTCTGGGGCGAATCACCAAACGCGGCGACGACTACTTGCGCACGTTGCTGATCCAGGGCGCCAAGGCCGCGGTGATGAGCGCGCACAAGCGCGATGACCCGATCTCGCGCTGGCTGGTGCAACTCAAAGATCGCATCGGCTGGCAAAAGGCCTGCGTGGCGATGGCCAACAAGAACGCCCGCATCCTGTGGTCGGTGCTCACCCGCGACAAGGCCTACGACCCGCGACACCTCAGCGTCAAGCCTCAGAGCAAGGTGCCGGTTAACGAACGCGCGCCGACAGCGGCGCCGACTCCGACCTCGACGATGTGCGCGGCCTGACGGGGGGCCCACACGTCCCCGATCAGCCCCATCCCCACCACGATAGACGTGCTCTCGAAGATGCATGACAGGTCAGACCGGCAGCCGGTGAACTCGACTAACCCCGCGGGCGGCAATCGCGTCCAAACCCGCCGAGCGAATGGAGCCTGGCTGAGCGGTTCGTATCTGGGTCCGCACCCGCCGGGGTGCAACAAAGGCCGTTTGTAGATGTGCAGTCTGTTCTCTGTCGCAACCGCAACTTCGAACCCACTCGTCTTCAATAGGAAACAGCAAAATGCCAAACAGCCGGCTTGACAAGGGGAAATTCAAAACAGCCGCTTGACATCAAGGGAAGTCCTTGTAGAGGGGTTAGGCATCAATACCGTTAATTTAGGTGTATCATACCCCTCCGTCGCTTCGACGGAGGTTTCCTCATGGCGCGAACCAAGGCGGGGCTCGGCCCCGGTGCCCGGCTTGCGGACTTCCTGAGTGCCAGCCTCATGGCGCGCGTGGTTCCGCCCGAGG
>JANLYV010000572.1:0-15968 GCA_031365825.1 Rubrivivax sp.
GGCACGATGTTGCGCTCGCTCGTCGACCAGCCATTCAGCAGCGAGAGGAAGTTGCGGTAGTCCTCCAGCTCGGACGGGACACGCGTGCTGCCTTGCCTGAAAGTGGCATTGCCCACCTGCACGTCGAGGCGGAACTCCGACTTCGTGAGCACGAGTTCGAACATGACCGCATGCGTCTTGGCTTTGACCAGATGGCTGAACAGATCCTCGACATCGGGCTTTTGCAGCTTGATGCCACCGAGGCCTTCGAGGTCGGACTTCACCTCATCCCAGCGCTTGGCGATGCGCCGCACGCCATTGCTCCGGTCGGCTTCTTCGGGGACCTTGTCGAAGCTGACCGTGCGGTCATCCATGAGAGCGGTGTTCTCGTAGGCACTGAAACTCATGCGCATCTCCATTCAGGACAAAAGTGGCGGGAGATGCTAGCCATCACCCGACGCGTGGCGATCCCTAGATTGGCGCCGCGCTGCCCGGCGGAAAGCTCCTAAGTCGTCTGCAGCACCCGGATCAGCATGTCGATCACATCGCTGCCATCGGGCGACCTCAGCCGATGCTGGCGCAACGAGCGCGCGAGATCGGCGCGTGCCAGCGCCTTGGTGTCGGCGCGTAGCAGGATGCCGGCAATGGCGCGCTGCACTTCGAGTGAACGCGCCTGCGCGAACAGGCCAGCAATCTCGTGCAGGCTTTGTGGGTCGGCGAGGCGTTGCCGCGCCAGCGCTTCGAGCGCCCGCACCTGCGCACTGGCCGCTGTCATGCGCGCGATGCCTGAGGTGACGGCACGCAGTTCACCGACATCAGCCAGCGGCCGCTGGCGCAGGTAGGCCTGGGCGATGGCGACATCGTCGTCGCGCGCGCTCGTGAGCGCGCGCACCGTGCGTTCGTGCGCCTGCGCGTCGCCCATGCAGGCCAGCACGGCCGAGTGCGCGACGTTGGCCGCTCGCGCCGCGCCCGTGGCCAGCAACTGTCGCGCCAGGGCGGCGTCGCGCTCGGGCTGCGACGCGCAGACGAGATCGACCTCGTTCTTGCCCAGGCTGCCGCGGGCCATGCGCGCGGCCAGCGAGCGCACGAACTCGGCCTGCTCCTGCGCGGCCGTGAGCCAGCCCAAGCTGCGCGCCAGGGCCATCATGCGGGCCTGCACGGCCGCGTCGTCGGCATCGCGCGCAAAGGCCAGGTAGCGCTCGCGCGTGGGGCCGTCGCGTTCGATGGCCGCGAGCACCGCGGCGACCTCGGGCACATGCCGCTGCGCCGGGCCGACCGAGGCGGCGTAGCGCTCGATGTGGTCGAGGAACATGCGCACCTCGGTTGCATCGCGCTTCAGCACCTCGTGCACGAAATCAAACTTCTGCGCCAGCGTCGGCCGCTCGTCGGCCAGGCCGCACATGTCGCGGCGAAAGCCCGCATGCGGATCGGCATCGGTGAGCCCGGCCACGGCGATCATCGAGCTCGGGCCGAAGAGTTTGAGCAGCGTCGGGCTGGCGCGGCCGCTGGCCACTTCGCCCGCGGGTGCCGTCTGAAAGTAGCGTTCGAGCAGTGGCCCGGCAGTACGCCCGAGCGGGGCCTTGGATGAAAAACCGTAGAGCACCGGCACGTCCTTGAAGACGTGGCGCAGCCGCTCGCGGTTGCTCTGGCCGTAGCGCTCGCTCAAGAGCGCGGACAAACGTTCGGCCTCGGCCTGGGACAGCCCCGAGCGCAGCAGGCTGCGCCCGACTTCGGCCGAAGCCGCATGGCGCGGGTCGGCCTTCAGCGTGTTGCAGCCGAACAGGTAGACCTCCTTCAACTGCGCAAACAAGCCCGTGCCGGGCGCGCTGCACGAGGCTTGCTGCAGCTCGTGCATGGTCAGGAATTCGCGGTCGTCGAAGCGGTCGGTATAGAACTCGGTGCCGTCGTCGAAGTGGCCGGAAATGATGAGCGCGTCGCAGCGGATGCCGCGGCGACGGGCCGAGGCCAGCCAGTCGGGCTGCCCGCGCTGCACCAGCTCGACGAACTGGTAGTCGCCGCGTGGCAGGTGGCGCTGGAAGGCTTCCTTCTCGTCCGACGAATTGATGGTGACGGTGCATACCGTCTTGGGTGCCGCATACGCGGCTGGCGCGCACGCCGCCCACAGGCACGCGAACACGGCGGCCGACGTGCTGAACAACGATCGGACCATGGCGTTTCGACGCAGCATGGCGCAGTGTTCCACAACTCGCGTTCGCCAAGCCCCAGGGCTTGTAAGCGAACGCGGCGGCGGAACAACAAAGCGCGGCCGCGCTTGGCGCTCAGGAGGATTGAAGTCGGCGTATCAGTGCGTCTATCACCTCGTCGCCGGACGGCGATGACCGCCTGTCCTTTTGCAGGATCTGTACCAGTTGCGCGCTGACGATAGCGCGCAGGTCGGCACGAATGAGGATGCCGGCAATCGCCGACTGCACGGGCCGCGACGACGTTTGCGAGAAAAGCCGCGTCAACAGATCCAGCGTCTCGCGGTCGGACACGTACTGTCGACCCACGGTCTCCAGCGCCCGCACCTGCGCCTCCGAAGGCTCCATGCCGGCGATGCCGGCCGTGATACGCCGCAACTCGGTGCTGTCGGTGATGGGCCGCTGCTTCAGGTAGGCCTGCGCGATCTGCACATCGGCCAGGCGCGGGCTGAGCAGGCCGGCGAGCGTGAGCGCACGGCCTTCGCTGCTGCCCATACAGGCGCGAAGGGCGGCATGCGCCACGTCGTCGGCCGCGCTCGTCGGCGGCAGGTTGCGCTCGAACACGGTGTCCAGCTCGTGCCCAGCATTCAAGCGGCAGGCGAGGTCCACCTCGGTCATGCCGACGTTGCTGCGGGCGTGCATCTCGCGCAGCATCAGCGCCACCTCAGACCAGCGTTGATCGGGTGTCAGCCAACCCAGATCGCGTGCCAGCGTGAGCATGCGTGAGCGCACCTCGGGCTGGTCGGCATCGCGTGCGAAGTCGAGAAAGCGCGTGCGCACGGCGCCGTCACCGGCGATGTCGGCGAGCGCCTGGTTCACCTCGGGCGTGCGCCGCACCGGGTTGTCGAGTGCGTTGCTGTAGCGCTGGATGCGGTCGAGGTGGACGCGGGCCTGCGCCGTGGGCCGCTGCAGCAGCTGGTGGATGAAGTTCAGCTTCTTGGCGTCGGGCACGCGCTCGTCGGCGAACTGGCACACATCGCGCCGCACCGCAGCGTTCGGGTCCTGGTCGGTCATGCCCTGCGTCACGGTCAGGCCGAAGGGTGCGAATTGCGCCAGCAGTCGGCTGCTGGCGCGGCCTTGTCCGACTTCGCCCGCACCGTGGCTGCGGAAGTAGCTGTTCAAGGTGGCGGCGGCGGTCGGCCCCAGCGGCGCCACTGATGAGAAGCCGTAGATCACCGGCACGTCCTTGAACACCTGGCGCATGCGGTCACGGCTGCTGGCGCCATGCCCGGCGTTCAAGCTTCGCCATTGGCGCTCGGCGTCTTTCGGTGAGCGTCCTTCGCGCACCAGGCTGCGCAGCACGTCGGCCGAGACGCTGCTGTTGGCGCCGGGGTTCAGCGTATTGCAGCCGAACAGATGCACTTCCTTCAGCTTCGAGAAGAGGCCGGGGCAGGAGTCGCTGCACGAGACGCGTTCGAGTTCATCGACGGGCAGAAATTCGCGTGACGCGAGTTGGTCGGAAAAGAACTCGTTGCCGCCGTCATAGTGGCCCGAGATGATGAGCACGTCGCACGACACACCGGCGCGGCAGGCCGAGGCCAGCCAGTCGGGCCGGCCCTTTTCCACCAGCTCGACGAACTTGTACTTCGCCGCGGGCAGGTAGCGACGGAAGATGTCTTTCTCGTCGGCGGAATTGACGGTGATGGTGCACACCGTCTGCGTTGCGCCGAGGTTGCGAATGTCGGTCGCGGCGATGGTTGTGGACCAGGCGGCCGCGAGTGGCAGCAACAGGTACTTCAGCTGCCGGCCAAACCTGTGGCCGCCGGCTGCACAAGGCCGTGGTGCCTGACTCGTCCCGGACTCCATCACTGCCGCTCCTTGCTGTCGACGCGCTTCGAATGTGGGCGTTCGGGCAAAGCACGGCCATCGGACGGTGGCGCGATTGGCGCTGCCTGAATTCCTACACGTGCAGGACAGGTCCGCGGCGCGATGGCGCCTGGCGCCGTGCTGATAGGCTGCGTCGCGTGGCCCGCACCTGCTGTGGGCCACACCGTCAAGCTCAACCCGGGAGCCCGCGTGACCATCCAGCTCTACGCCTTCGACACTCCCAACGGCCGCAAGATCAGCGTCGCGCTGGAAGAGATGGGCCTGCCCTACGAAGTGCGCATCGTCGACATCGGCAAGGGCGAGCAGTTCGACCCTGACTTCCTGAAGATCAGCCCGAACCACAAGATCCCGGCGATCGTCGATACCGAAGGCCCGGCGGGTGCACCGATCAGCGTCTTCGAGTCCGGCGCGATCCTCATTTACCTCGGCGAAAAGAGCGGACGGTTCTGGCCGCGCGACACGATGGCGCGCGTGCCCGTGCTCGAATGGTTGATGTTCCAGGTGGGCGGCTTCGGGCCGATACCCGGGCAGGTGCATCACTTCATCGCGCTCGACGATGAGGTCGAACGCCGCTACGGCCTGAACCGCTTCATGGCCGAGACGCGGCGGCTCTACGGCGTGATGGACCGGCGCCTGGCCGAGCACGAATACTTTGCCGGCGCGCTGTCGATCGCCGACTTCGCCATCCTCGGCTGGGCCTGGCGCCACCCGCGCCACCAGGTCGATCTGGCCGACTATCCGAACGTGCAGCGCTGGTACCAGACCTTGATGGCGCGGCCGGGCGTGGCGCGCGGCTTCGCGCTGCCCCTGCGCCGCGCGGCGGCCTGACGCGCGCGCCGGGCCGCTTCGTCTACTGCGGGGTGCTCATCGCGCCGCCCTGGGCTGCCGGCCCGGGCCGGCGCAGTTGCAGCGCGCGGCGCGTGGCCTCGGCGTGCGCGGCGACAAAGGCCTCGCGCTGGCCCGGGCTGATGGTCGGCAGCCCGGTGCGCGCGCCAAATCGTGTCAGTGCCTGTTGCGAGTTAGCGGCCAGGTTTTCCATGCGTTGCGCGATCACGTCCGTGCGGTTGTTCAGGTCGGCGCTGGGCAGCACCGCCAGCGGCACGAAGACGTTGCCGCTGGCGGTCAGCCCCTGGTAGTCGCCGAGGAAGAGCGCGCCATTGCTTGCCGTCGGTGCCGTGGCCAGGTTGAAGCCGCGTTTGACGGCCGTTTCTGTCCACGTCACGCCGTCGCCGGAGCTCAGCAGCCACAGGTCGGCCAGCAGCGTGGCGGTGGACGCCGTGTTGCTGCGCAGGTCGTAGTGCAGCAGGCCGATGCGGCCGTCGGCGCGCACGTGCAGCGTGGGCGTGAAGGCGGCCACGCTGGCGTCGCGGTTCACGGCCACCGGCGCGCTCCAGGTGCGCCCGCCGTCGGCCGAGCGCGACAGCGCGATGGCGTCGCGCAGCCCGCCGCTGAAGCGCGCGTCCTGCCAGGCCAGCCACAACATGCCGCCGGGGCCTGCGGCGACGGTGGGCACGAGCGCGCCATCGCGCACCACGGCGCTGCTGTCGGGGTCGCGCGTGCCCACGCTTTGCATGTCGGCCACCGTCACGGGCGCGGCCCAGGTCTGGCCCTTGTCGACGGAGCGCATCACGCGCAGTCGCGT
This sequence comes from Rubrivivax sp., assembly GCA_031365825.1. GTDB lineage: Bacteria > Pseudomonadota > Gammaproteobacteria > Burkholderiales > Burkholderiaceae_C > Rubrivivax. Next base: position 5,650 of record JANLYV010000572.1, read on the forward strand.
CGCGGTGTTGTTGTCGATCTGCACGAAGACGTTGACCAGCACGCCACGCTCGGCACCGTCTGTGAGGACGACGATGCGGTTGCCTATCGTCTGGCTCGGCCCGGTGGTGGTGGTGGGCGTGTAGATCGTGCGTGCGGGCTCCCAGCTCAGGCCGGCGTTGACCGAGCGCGCGAACAGCGTGGGGCCGTTGTCGTTGCTGTCGACGCGGTCCCACACGGCATAGACATAACGCGCATCCGTAGCGTCGGCGGTGAGCGTGTTCTTGTCGTTGAAAAGGGCCGCACCGTCGCGCTGCAGCACCGTCGGCGTGCTCCAGTTGACGCCGCCGTCGGTGGAGCGGCTGGCAAGCATGGCGCTGGCCGAACCGGGCAGCAGCGCGCCGCCGTTGAAGCCCAGCGCCATCAGGTGCAGCGTGCCGTCGATGCCGATGTCGACCCAGGGGTCGGTGGTGCGCTCGAAGTCGCCGGCGCTGCCTGCCGCGGCGCCGCCGCAGCGCGACATCGGCTGCAGCGTGCGGCTCCAGCTGCGCCCGCCGTCGCTCGACACCGCGCTCACCACCGCTCGCGCGCCGCCGTTGGCCGCGCGGTCTTGCTGCCAGGCCGCCACCAGCTGGTTGGGGTTGGCCGGCGACGCGGCCACCATCGGCTCGACTTCGGCGTTGATGAAGACCACGGCCGCGCCGCTGACGCCGCAGCCGGTGGCGACGGGCGAAGGCCCGCTCACGACCACATCGCTCGGCGCCGGTGGCGGTGGCACGGGGGCCGGCGCGGGTGCGGGTGAAGGAGCCGGTGAAGGCGCGGGGCTGCCACCGCCGCCGCACGACAGCAGCAACATGCACAGCCCGATGTTCACCAGGTGCTGTGTCGGGTGGCCGTGTGCAGATGCCTTCATGCGCGCAAGCATAGCGGCCGCGGCGCGTGGCTATGATCGAATGACGCAAGCCCGCGTCGACTCCGTCCACCCGATGATCCGCTGCGAAGACATCGCCAGCCACCCCGACTTTCGCCGCCTCGACAGCATCGAAGGCCTGGCCGTCGACCTGCGCTACGCCGGCACCAACAACTTCAGCAACCGCGTGCTCTACCGTGAAGGCGAGCACGCCATCGACTGCGGCTTCATCCGCCGTGAAGCCGCCGAAGGGCTGGAGCTGGCCGTGGCCTGGCTGCTGACGCAACGCCCGGGCTACCGGCTGCTGGTGCTGGATGCGTTGCGCCCGCAGCGCGTGCAGGAAGCCATCTGGGCGCAGGCCGCGGGCACGCACATGGAGATGTACTTCGCCAACCCCGACGCCGGCTCGGTGCACTCGTATGGCATGGCGGTGGACGTGACACTGCTCGACGCGCAAGGCGAAGAGTGCGACATGGGCACGGGCTTCGACGTGATGACGGCGGCCTCGCACCCGGCGCTGCATGCCGAGCACCTGGCTATGGGCGTGCTCAAGGCGGCGCACCTGGTGGAGCGTGGCTGGCTCGCCGCAGCGATGTCACGCAGTGGTTTTCGCGGCATCAGCACCGAGTGGTGGCACTTCGACTTTGGTGACCGCCAATCGGTGCGGCGCCGCTTCCCGCGCGTCTACTGACACGGCGGGGCGCTAGTCCGCGCTTCGGCGCAAACCCTAGGCCGCTGTTTCGATGCGGCGGTGTATCGTTTTACCAATTTTTGCCGATTCCCCCGCGCCTTCCAAAAACCCAGCAGGAGACCTCCGATGAAATCCATGCGTCGTGCCTTGATCGGCGTTGCGCTTGCGGCCCTGGCCGCGATGCCGGCTGCCGCACAAAACCCGGCACAAACCCCGGCGAAGAAGCTGGTGCGCATCCACACCGCCGGCCCGGCCGACCTGGGCGTGGACAACACCATGCTCGCGCACCAGTTCATGACCTATGTCAACGCCAATTCCGACAGCGTTGAGGTCAAGGTCTTCCCCGCCAGCCAGCTCGGCCAGTCGCGCGAAGTCATCGAAGCCATGCGCCTGGGTGGCGGCGCTTCGGGCACCACCGGCGGCCCGGCTGAATACGCGTCCTTCGTCAAACGCATCGGCGTGCTCGGCCTGCCCTTCATGTGGAAGAGCTACGACCATGCCACGGCGGTGCTCGATGGCCCGGTGGGCAAGGAGCTCGAAGCCGACATGGAAAAGGCCGGCTTCAAGGTCTTGTCATGGGCCGTGAGCTGGGGCTACCGCAACGTCGTCACGGCGAAGAAGGAAGTCAGGAACGCGGCTGATTTGAAGGGCTTGAAGATCCGCACCATCCCGACCAAGGTCTTCGTCTCGGCCATCAACGCCATGGGCGCCAACGCCACGCCGATGAACTTCGGCGAGATCTACACCTCGCTGCAAAGCGGCGTGCTCGACGGCTACGAACACACCGCCGCCACCACCCTCTCGTTCAAGTTCAACGAGGTCGCGTGCTGCATCGCCATGACGCGCCACCTGATGGACCCGACCGTGCTGGTGTTCTCGCTGGCCGAGTGGAAGAAGTTCAGCCCGGCCGAGCAGGCGGTGCTGAGCAAGGGCGCCCAGGCCGCCGCGCAGATCGTGCGCAAGCTCGCACCCGAGCGCGAAGCCGAGTCGCTGGCGGCGGTGAAGAAGCTGGGCATGAAGGTCAATGAGATCGACGTCGGCCCGCTGCAGAAAGCTGCAGCGGTGGCGCAGGATGACCTGGCCAAGGAGTTCGGTGCCGAGGCCTTGCTGGCGCAGATCCGCAAACAGTAGATGGTGCGTTTTTTCGACGCCATCGACCGCAGCGCCGAGCGCCTGATCGCGGCGGTCTTCGGCGTCATCGTCAGCATCGCGCTGCTGCAGGTCTTCCACCGCTTCGCGCTGAATTCTTCGCTGAGCTGGAGTGAAGAAGCGCAGATCTTCGGCCACATCTGGATCGTCTTCCTCGGCATCCCGGTGGCTTACCGGCGTGGCGCGCACCTGTACATCGAAACCTTCTGCGACATGCTGCCGCGTGCGCCGCGCAGCGCATTCAACCTATCCGTCGAGCTGCTCTGGGCCGCGTTTGCCGTGGCGTTGATGGTGCTGGGGTTCATGGTCGCACGCGTGGCGCACTTGCAGTCCTCACCGGGGCTCGAGCTGCCGATGAGCTACCCGTATGCCGGCATGGTGGTCGGCGGCGCCTACCTGCTGCTGGTGGTGGCGCGGCGCATCGGTGCCGGTGCCTGGCGGGTGCGGGTGCCGGAGCAGGTGCAGCCATGATCTGGTTCCTGCTCGTGCTGATGCTGGCGACGATGCTCATCGGCGTGCCCATCCTGTTGGCCATCGCGCTCGTCGGCTACGTCGGCGTGGCGGCGGTGCCCGACCTGGTGCTGCCGCTCTTCGCGCAGAAGATGTTCGCGCAGCTCGACTCGTTCACGCTGCTGGCCTTGCCTTACTTCATCCTCGCTGGTGGCCTGATGTCGGCCAGCGGTATGAGCCAGCAGCTGGTGGACTTTTCGCGCGTGCTGGTGGGCCATTTGCGCGCCGGGCTGGCGCATGCCGCGGTGGTGGCGAGCATGATCTTCGCCGGCGTCTCGGGCTCGAGCACGGCCGATGCGTCGGCCATCTCGGCCATCGTCATCCCGACGATGAAAAAGTCGGGCTACAAGGCCGGCTTCGCCGCCGCGCTGATCGCCACCGCCGGCACCATCGGCGCCATCATTCCGCCGAGCATGGTGATGGTGGTGTACGGCTCGATCGCGCAGGTGTCTATCGGCGGCCTCTTCCTCGGCGGCATCGTGCCCGGCGTGCTGGTGGGTCTGTTCCTGATGGCCACCATCAAGATCTACAGCTACCACCCCGACTACCCGGAGTTGCGCGTCACGCATGGGCGCTTCGCATGGCGCGCGGTGGGGCGGTCGCTGCTCGAGGTGTGGCCGGCGCTGCTGGGCCCGGTGATCATCGTCGGCGGCATCCTCTCGGGCATCTTCACCGCCACCGAAGCCGGCGCCGTGGCCTGCCTCTATGCGCTGCTGCTGGGCATGCTGTACTACCGCAAGATCAGCTGGCGCGACCTGCCCGGCATCCTCGTTGAAGCGGCGGTGATGACGACCATGGTCTCGGGCGTGATCGCCGTGGCCGGGGCTTCGGGCTGGCTGCTGGCCTACCTCGAATTCAACATCGGCGCGGTCAAGTTCGTGACCTCGTTTTCACAAGACCCGACGATGGTGTTGTTGATCGTCGCTGCGGTGATGGTCGTGCTCGGCACCTTCGTCGATTCGCTCGCGGTGCTGCTCATCTTCGCGCCGGTGGCGATCCAGATCAGCAAGGCCTACGGCATCGACCCGTTCCAGATGGGGCTGGTGATGGTCATGTGCAACCAGATCGGCGCCGTCTCGCCACCCACCGCGCCGCTCTTGTTCGTCACCACCGGCATCGCGCAATGTTCGTATGCCGAGGTGAACCGCCATGTCTGGTGGTTCATGCTCGCCGAGACGCTGGTGCTGTTGTTGGTGATCTTCATCCCCGGGCTGGCGTCGTGGATACCGCATCACTTCCTGGGTTGAACGCGTGAGCACGATTGCCGATGTCGCGCGGCTGGCGGGCGTCTCCGTCAGCACCATCTCGAACGTGCTCAACCAGCGCAGTGAACGCATGCGGCCCGACACCTTGCAGCGCGTGCAAGCGGCGATCAACACACTCGGCTTCCGTCCCAACCGTGCTGCGCGCTTCCTGAAGACTGGCCGGACGCCGATGATCGGCCTCCTGGTGCCGAGCATCGCCAACCCGATGTACGGCACCATCGCGCGCGAGATCGAGACCTCGGCGCAAGAGCGCTTCGGCCACCGCGTGCTGCTCGGCAACACCTACCGCAACAAGGCGAAGGAGACCGGTTTCTTCGACGACCTGCTGGCCCACGGCGTGCGCGGCGTGGTGGTCATTTCATCGCTGGTGGATGAAGCGCACTTCGAAGCGGCGGTACAGCGCGGCCTGGTGATGGTGAGCTACGACCGCCGCGCCACGCCGGGTGTGGCCACGGCCATCGACCATGTCGCGGTCGACAACGCGCAGGCCGCGCGGCTGGCCACCGAACACCTCATCGCGCGCGGCCACAAGCGCCTGGCCTTCGCCACGGCCGCCGGCCACACCATGAGCCGCGCCGAAAAGATCAAGGGCTTCTTTGCCGCGGCCAGGAAGGCCGGGCTGGGCGACAGCGCGCGCGTCATCGACGCTCGCACGACCAGCGAATACGGCGACTCCGAAATGGCCGATGTCGGCCGTTTGCTTGCCGCGCGCATCGTGGCGGAGCGAGCCCGCCCCACCGGCGTCGTCGCCGTCAACGACATGCTGGCCTTCGGGCTGATGGCCGGTTTTCGCGAGGCCGGCCTGACGCTGCCCGACGACGTGTCCATCGTCGGCATGGACGGCCTCTTCCTCGCGTCGTTGATGAGCCCGGGCCTGACCACGGTGCAGTTGCCGGTACCGGCGATGGCGCGCACCATCGTCGAACGCCTGATCGCGCGTCTGACTGACGCCAGTATCAAGCCGGCAGAATTCGTGTTCGAGCCTGAACTGGTGCAGCGCGGCACCGTCGCCAGACCACCACCGCTGCGCCGCAGAAAGCCCACGTGAGCCGCACCAAGGTCTTCATCACCCACCACCCCGAGGCGCTGACGCAGTACTACGGCGCGCGGGCGCTGGCCGCACTGGAAGCACTGGCCGAGGTGCAACGCAGCGCGCGCGCAGAACCCTGGAGCGACGCCGCGCTGGTGGCCGCAGCAGGTCAGTGCGACATCATCGTTAGCGACCGCCGCACCGAATTCAGTGCGGCGCTGCTGGCGCAACTGCCCAGGCTGGTGGCGCTGTGCCGCTGCGCTGTCGACATCCGCAACATCGACCTGGCCGCGGCCAGTGCGCAGGGCGTGCTGGTGACGCAGGCCAGCGCCGGCTTCATGGCTTCGGTGTCGGAATGGATCATCGGCGCGATGGTCGACCTGAGCCGCGGCCTCAGCGCTGCGGCGGCGCAGTACCACGCGGGCGTGGCGCCACTGCCGGTGATGGGCCGCGAGCTGCGCGGCGCCACCCTGGGCATCATCGGCTACGGCCAGATCGGCCGCTACCTGGCCGACGTGGCACTGGCGCTGGGCATGCGCGTGAGGGTGAGCGATCCGCACACGCAAGGCATGCACGCTTCGCTGGTGCAGGTGTCGCTGGCTGAACTTCTGGCCACGTCCGACCACGTCGTGTGCCTGGCCGTCGCCAGCGCCGAGACCGAAAACCTGATGAACGCTGCTGCCTTCGCGGCGATGAAACCGGGTGCTTTTTTCATCAACGCCTCGCGCGGCAACCTGGTCGATGAAGCGGCGCTGTTGCATGCGCTTAACAGCGGCCACATCGCCGGCTGCGCGCTCGATGTCGGCCGCGCCAGCGACCAGATGCCGAGCCTGGAACTCGCGCGCCACCCGCGCGTGGTGGCCACGCTGCACATCGGCGGTCTGACGCTGCCGGCGATCGAACACCAGTCGCTGGAGACCGTGCAGCAGGTCGGCGCGATCTTGTCGGGGCAGGTTCCACATGGCGCCGTGAATGCAGCGCAGGCGACACGGCTGCACGCGTTCTTGCAACGGCGTGCGCGCAAAGATTCACCATGACGGCCACCACGCCCAGCGGCGCCTGCGACTGCCATGTGCACATCTACGGCGACGGCTATACGCTGGCGCCCACGGCCACGTTCAAGCCGCCGCACGCGCCGCTAACGTCCTACCGACGTGTACAGCGAAGACTCGGCCTGGAGCGCGTGGTGCTGGTGCAGCCCACCGGTTACGGCTTCGACAACCAATGCCTGCTCGATGCACTGGCCCAGCTCGGCAGCGACGCCCGCGGCGTCGTCTTCATGCCGCCCGACATCGGCGACGAAGCGCTGCAGCAGCTGCACGCCGCCGGTGTGCGCGGCGTGCGCTTCATGATGTTGGCCGGCGCCGGCGGGCCGCTGCCCTGGAGCGCGTTGCCGCTCATCGCCGCGCGCATTGCGCCACTGGGCTGGCACATCAACCTGCAGCTCGATGGACGCGAGTTGCCGCTCTACCTGGCCGCGATCGAACAACTGCCGTGCAAGCTGGTGATCGACCACACCGGCAAGTTCATCGAGCCGGTGGCGGTGAGTCACCCGGCGTTCAAGGCGCTGCAGTCGTTGCTCGATCACGGCCGCCGCTGGGTCAAGCTGGCCGCGCCTTACGAGACCTCGAAGATCGGCCCGCCGCACTACGACGACGTGTCGGTGCTGGCGCGATGCCTGGCCGCGTCACACCCCGAACGCTGCCTGTGGGCGAGCAACTGGCCGCATCCCAACCGCCTGCCCTTGCCCGACGATGCGGCCTTGTTCGCGCTGTTGAACGAGTGGGCGGGCAGCGAAACCGTGCGCGACAAGATCCTGGTGCACAACCCGGCCGAGCTCTACGGCTTCGACGGTACGGCTGGTGCATAGTGGCGGCCACCACTCACGCGGGGCCGCCGACATGACCAAGATGACACGTCGCCATGCCGTGCTCGCCTCTGCGGCGTTGGCAGGCGGCGCCGGCGCACAGGCGCTGAACGCGCGACTGCCGATGCTTCGCGCGAAGCGGCTTCAGAGCGGCGACACGGTGGCGCTGATCAACCCGTCCAACGCCGTCTACGAACGCGCGCCCTATGCCGTGGCCACCGAGTCGCTGCAAGCGCTGGGCTTCAAGGTGCGCGAAGCACCGAGCCTGCGCGCGCGCTACGGCCAGTTTGCCGGCACCGACGCGCAACGCGCCGCCGATGTCAACGCCATGTTCGCCGACCCTTCCGTGCACGGCATCATGGCCATGACCGGCGGCTCGGGCGGCGGCCGCATCTTGCCGCTGCTGGACTACGAGTTGATCCACCGAAACCCCAAGTTCCTGGGCGGCTTCTCCGACATCACCGCGCTCATCAACGCCGTACAGGTGCGCACCGGCCTCGTGACCTTTCACTCGCCCGGCGCGGCGTCGGAATGGAACCCCTTCAGTGTCGACGCCTTTCGCAGCGTCGTCATCGACGCGCAGGCGGCCACGCTGCGCAACATCCCGGAGAAGACCGACCTGCTCACAAGCAAGGGCGACCGCATCGCCACGCTGCGTGGCGGCCGCGCCAGCGGGCCGCTGGTGGGTGGCAATCTGACGGTGCTGGCGGCGATGGCCGGCTCGATGTACTGGCCGCAGTTCGACGGCGCGGTGCTCGCGCTGGAGGACACGAACGAGTACATCTACCGCATCGACCGCACGCTCTCGACGCTGCGCAATGCCGGCGCCTTGCAGCGCCTGGCCGGCGTCGTGCTCGGTGGCTTCACCAACTGCACGCCGGGTGAAGGCTTCGGCACGCTCACGCTCGACGAAGTCTTCGACGACTACTTCAAGCCGCTGAACGTGCCGGTGTTTTCAGGCGCGGCCTTCGGCCACATCCGGCGCAAGTACACGCTGCCGATCGGGCTGCCGGTGGAAGTGGATGCCGATGCCGGCACGCTGCGGCTGCTGCACAGCGCGGTGGTGTGACGCGCTGCGCCGACACGACGCCGAGACTTGCCCTTGCGCGGCCGCCGCAGCTTCACCTCGCTGCGAGTAGGACACCACCTACGGCGACCGAGCGCGCCATCTGCTGTCGGCTGCGCTGGCGGCGGGCCACACTGGCTCAACGTCGTAACCACTGGAGTGCTCCATGACCAATTCCTTGAAGCTGTTTTTTACTGCAGTGCTGCTCGTCACCATTCCCGCGGCGGCCCAAGCCTATCGCGTCGGCCCACCGGACACCTACAGTGACCTGTTGTGGCGCGTGTCGAGCAACGTCCCCGGCTTGAGCGGGTGCACCGAGCTTCAGGTCGACGCCACCGGCGACCTGAGCAATTCTTCCAAGCTGAGCATCTACGGCGCGCTCAACTGTCCGCTGCAGCAAGGCGGCAGCTACGGTGTGGTCGGCAGCGCGTATTTCGCTGGCGACGGCTCCTTCAACATGACGCTCATCGTCGGCTCCAGCACTGCGCTGGAGTGCACGCGGCTGCCCGGCACGCTGAGCGGGACATGCAGCTACCGTGACACCTTCGGCAACTTCCTCGGGTCCGCGGTGCTGACCTTCCGCTAGCCGCGACAAGTCGCACAGCCCGTCGTGACCGCCATGGCCCGGGTATGGATCGCCTTCTCTGCCGTGGCCGCGGCGGCAGCGGTGGGCTGGCACTTCATGGCGGCAGACGGCGCGGGCGTAGAAGTTGTCGCGCCATCGCGCGTGACGACGGTTCCGGGTTTGAACACCACGCTGAATGCGGATGCGGACGCGGCGTCGCGCACGACCGAGGCCTTACCCCCGACGAGCAGCCCTGTGGCGCCCCAGGTCGTTCTCACCGGCGTGGTGGTCGGCGCAAACGGTGCTGGCAACCTGGCCATCGTCTCGCTCGATCACAGGCCGGAAATGCTGTTGCGGGTGGGAGACCCCCTGGGGCCTTCAGCCAAGGTCGTGGCCATCGACGATGCGTCGATGAGCTACCGAATCGGCGGCAACGAACTGCGCGTGTTCGTCAAGACGTCCCCGACAGCCACCGCGTCCGCCAGGCCGAACGTGCCGCCGAAACAGTATCCCGGCTTTGTGGCGGCGGCCCCGGCCATGGCACGGGTCAATGGCGCTGAACCTGGCAGCGGCAACGACGCTTTCCGTCAAGCCGTGGAGAAGAAGGTCCAGGCCATCACGCAGGGGCGTTGAGTTGCCGCGTGACGCTGCCAGCGCGTCCAGATGCGAGTCATGGCCTGCAATGGCCCGCGCGATCGACGAGCTATTGAATCGCCGGCACCCCACGCACTTCGCCACCGGGGAAGGTGGCGCTGTGCACATTGAAATACAGGTTGCCTGCACGCAGGTCGGTGACGTTCTGCGCCGTGAGCGACCTGCCGGCCGGTGCCACGAACATGCCCGCTCCCGACGCGGTGAAGGTGACCACGTTCGCCGGCCCGACGACACCCGGCAGGCCGGTGTGGATGTGCGACACCGTGGCGCCGGTGACGTTATGCGTGTCGTAGGCGACGATGAGTTCCAGCGTCGCCGGGTCGAACACCAACGTGCCGCGGCCGCTGGCGGTGGAACTGTTCGCTGGCACTTCCTGCGCGCCGCTCATCGTGGCGATGGCTGCGGTCATGCCGCGGGCGTTGATCTGGCCGCGGATCTCGCCGCTCGGGTTGGCGGTGGTGTGCACGTTGAAGTACAACTCGCCGGCCACCAACGCGGCGTATTGCGCATCGGTCAGCACCACGCCGCCCGGCACCATCGCCGAGCGCCCGTCGGCTGACAGCACGAGCGGGATGATGACCGGCCCGTTGGCCGTGGCATTGCCCGCGGGCGCCTGGTGAATGTGGTGGCCGCC
>JANLYV010000584.1:0-3293 GCA_031365825.1 Rubrivivax sp.
AGCACCTCGTGGCAGGTTTCGCGCATCAGCTTGGCGCGCGGGTCGTAATTCTTGTAGACGCGGTGGCCGAAGCCCATCAGCTTGATGCCGCTGTTCTTGTCTTTCACCTGCTTGATGAATTCGCCGATCTTTTCGACGCCGCCGTTGCGCTGGATGTCGGTGAGCATCGACAGCGCCGCCTCGTTGGCGCCGCCATGCGCCGGGCCCCACAGGCAGGCCACGCCGGCGGCGATGGCCGCGAACGGATTCGTGCCCGAGCTGCCGCATAGGCGCACCGTGGAGGTGGAGGCGTTCTGTTCGTGGTCGGCGTGCAGGATGAAGATGCGGTCGATGGCGCGCACGATGACGTCATTGCCGACGTACTCCTCGCACGGGTTGGCGAACATCATGCGCATGAAGTTGGCCGAATACGAAAGGTTGTTCCTCGGGTAGACGAAAGGCTGGCCGATGCCGTACTTGTAGGCCATGGCCACCAGCGTAGGCATCTTCGCGATCAGGCGAATCGCCGAGATCTCGCGGTGCTGCGGGTTGGTGATGTCGGTGCTGTCGTGATAGAAGGCCGAGAGCGCGCCCACCAGCCCCGTCATCACTGCCATCGGGTGTGCGTCGCGCCTGAAGCCGCGCAGGAAGTACTGCATCTGGTCGTTGACCATCGTGTGCTTGGTCACGAGGCTGACGAAATCATCTTTCTGCGTGGTGCTGGGCAGCTCGCCCTTGAGCAGCAGGTAGCAGGTTTCGAGAAAGTCGCACTGTGTGGCCAACTGCTCGATCGGGTAGCCGCGGTACAGCAGCTCGCCCTTGTCGCCGTCGATGTAGGTGATGGTCGAGTTGCACGCTGCCGTCGACAGGAAACCGGGGTCGTAGGTGAACTTGCCGGTCTGCGCGTAGAGCTTGCGGATGTCGATCACATCCGGGCCGATCGTGCCTTTGTACAAAGGCAGATCCATGCTCGGGCTGCCGTCGGAAAACGACAGGGTGGCTTTGACGTCGGAGGGTGTCATGGTGATCGTTCCTTGCACTTATGAAACTCGGAATCGCAGCTGCGCCAGCACGTCATGCACTTCGGCACGCGCCAGCTCGCCCTCAGGCTCGCGCCGCGCCAGCAAAAGGTCCAGCAAGTCGTTATCGGCCAGGTCCATCAGGCGCTGAAGGCCTGTCGCTTGTCGTGTCGTCAGCGTTGCTTCGTGGTGGCGGAAGAATCGCTCGATGAAAAGGTCGTTCTCCAGCAGGCCGCGGCGGCAGCGCCAGCGCAGCCTGCTTTTTGAACGGTCGTCGAGCAGGGCTTCCATGGTCCTCAAACGGTTCGGCGAACCATCAATTCCTTGATCTTGCCGATGGCCTTGGTCGGGTTCAGGCCCTTGGGGCAGACATCGACGCAATTCATGATGGTGTGGCAGCGGAACAAACGGTACGGGTCTTCGAGGTTGTCCAGGCGTTCACCGGTGGCTTCATCGCGGCTGTCGGCGATGAAGCGGTAGGCCTGCAACAGGCCGGCGGGGCCGACGAACTTGTCGGGGTTCCACCAGAAGCTGGGGCAACTGGTCGAGCAGCTGGCGCACAGGATGCACTCGTACAGGCCGTTGAGCTCGTCGCGTTCCTCCGGGCTTTGCAGCCGTTCCTTCTCGGGCGGCTGCGTGTCGTTCACGAGGAAGGGCTTGATCGAGTGGTACTGCTTGAAGAACTGCGTCATGTCGACGATCAGGTCGCGGATGACGGGCAGCCCCGGCAGCGGCTTCAACACCACCGTGCCCGGCAGCGTGCGCATGTTGGTCAGGCAGGCCAGGCCGTTCTTGCCGTTGATGTTCATGCCATCCGAGCCGCACACGCCTTCGCGGCAGCTGCGCCGAAAGCTCAAGCTCGGGTCGACCGACTTCAACTTCATCAGCGCGTCGAGCAGCATGCGCTCGCTGCCGTCGAGCTCGACCTGCAGCGTCTGCATGCGCGGCTTGTCGTCGCCGTCGGGGTCGTAGCGATAGATCTGGAACGTGCGAAGGGTCATCGTGGGCTCTTCTTTTTAGAACGTGCGAACTTTGGGCGGCACCGACTCGACGGTCAGTGGCTTCAGCTGCACCGGCTTGTATTCCAACCGATTACCCTGCGAATACCACAGCGTGTGTTTCATCCACTCGGCGTCGTTACGGCCCAGCGGGTATTGCGGGTCATCGGCGCCGCGCTCGTAATCTTTCACGGTGTGCGCACCGCGGCACTCGTGGCGCGCGGCCGCCGAGACCATCGTCGCTTGTGCCGACTCGATCAGGTTCTCGACTTCCAGCGCTTCGATGCGCGCGGTGTTGAAGACTTTGCTCTTGTCCTTGAGCGTGATGCCTTTGACACGCTCGCGCAGTGCCGCGATCTTCACCACGCCTTCGTCCATCGTGATCTGTGTGCGAAAGACACCGGCGTGCTGCTGCATGGCTTTGCGGATGTCGTCGGCCACGTCCTGCGAATATTCGCCCGCGCTGCTGTCGTCCAGGCGCGCCAAGCGTGCCAGCGATGCATCGGCTGCATCCTTGGGCAACGGCTTGTGCGCCTTGGTCTCGTTCTTCAGTGCATCGACGATGTGCAGCCCGGCGGCGCGGCCGAAGACCAGCAGGTCGAGCAGTGAATTCGTGCCCAGGCGGTTGGCGCCGTGCACGCTCACGCAAGAGCACTCGCCCACGGCGTAGAAGCCGTTGACCACCGCGTTCGGGTTGCGTGATGACCCAAGCCCGTGCGGCGCCACCACCTGCCCGTGAATGTTGGTCGGGATGCCACCCATCTGGTAGTGGATCGTCGGCACCACGGGAATGGGCTCCTTGGTGATGTCGACGTTGGCGAAGTTGTGGCCGATCTCGAACACGCTGGGCAGGCGCTTCTGGATGGTCTCGACGCCCAGGTGCGTGAGGTCGAGCTGGATGTAGTCCTTGGCCGGGCCGCAGCCGCGGCCTTCCTTGATTTCCTGGTCCATGCAGCGGCTGACGAAGTCGCGTGGCGCCAGATCCTTCAGCGTCGGCGCGTAGCGTTCCATGAAGCGCTCACCGAGGCTGTTGCGCAGGATGGCGCCTTCGCCGCGGCAGCCTTCTGTCAGCAACACACCGGCGTTATGCACCCCCGTCGGATGGAACTGCCAGAACTCCATGTCTTCCAGCGGAATGCCGGCGCGCGCGGCCAGCCCCAAGCCGTCGCCGGTGTTGATGAAGGCATTGGTGCTGGCGGCGTAGATGCGCCCAGCGCCACCGGTGGCGAAGAGCGTGACCTTGCCTTCCAGGATGTGCACGTCGCCGGTTTCCATCTCGAGCGCGGTCACGCCGAGC